>NZ_DLGY01000036.1:0-195563 GCF_002482945.1 Flavobacterium sp. UBA7682 | reverse complement strand
TAACGATGAGGGGTTTTTTGTTTTACAGAAGTTTGGCCTATTTACCGAAAGGGATTTTTTCTATAATATCTGAATATTGTTTGGTTTGATCGTTGAATCTTCGCAAATAAATTGCATCACAACTAAATTCAAAATTAACCTCACTGTTTTGAAATAATTCATAAGCTGCTTTCATTTTTTTGGCATCAAGTCCACGAGCTATGCTTAAATGAGCATGAGCAGTTTTGATTTTAAAACTATATATTGATGCAAATCGATAATGAGTTGATTGAGGTATTGTTGTGAAGTCTCATTCGGTGCAATGAAAAAGGTTCTTTCTCCAAAAGAATCCCAAGTGTTTAAAATCACATTTTGCGGAACGACAGTCTTACAAAATTCTTTTATCTGTTCAAGATGAAGTTTGAGTGAGAATTCGTTATCAAAGTTAATTATTGTAATATGTGCTGCCGCATTGGCACTGCCAAACCAACCAATATGATTTTTAAGCAATTGCTTATAGGATTTGATTAAAGCCGATTGTTCAGGTGTTGGAAAGAGGACAATTGAATAAAGCGGAATTTGTTTCATGATTCTAAGAATTGCGTGAGGGATTCCTTTGGCAGTCGCTTTGCTCGTGTGGAGCAGCTACCATGTAGCGCGGATAGCCCGACCCCTTTCGGCAGGCTCAAGGCAGGCAAAAGGGGACACGCCCAAATTATATAGTTTTCAAAGTATACTGACAATCATTTTGAATGGGACATTGCGGACATTTTGGATTGGTTGGACGACAAGTTTCCCTTCCTAAAAAGGAAGTGGCCATCCCGATTTCTCCCCAAATGGCTTTTGGCAACGTTTCCATCAATTGTTTTTCGACTTTATTTCCATCTTTAGCTTCCTGAATGACACCTATTCTTGGCGCTACTCGGATAACGTGTAAATCAGCAATAATACCTTCAGCCGGAACTTTCATTTCTCGCATAATCACATTGGCCGATTTTCTGCCGATGCCTTTTAAAGCGATTAATTCGGTTAAATTTGTTGGAATATTGCTGTCTGTTTTTAGCGTTTGAGCAATTTCTATGAGCCAACTGGATTTGGTACTGAAGTTTCTAACTTTGCTAACCAATGGAAATAAACTGTCAAATGAAGCAGTTGATAATGCTTCTAAATTTGGGTACTCTTTGAACAATGCCGGTGCAATTTTATTGATATTCGCATCAGAATCCTGAGCTGACAAAATCACCATGACCATCAATTGGTATAGATTTTCATAATCTAACGGATGTTTTTTGTCTCGGTATAAATCTAAAATGGGCTGTAATTTTGGAACCCAATCGGTGGTTTCAAATAAACTCATAACTTATGCTTTTAAAAATTCTTTAATGCGGTTAATTACCAATTCATTTCCTAATATTTTTCGATGACCTAAGTGTTCCGTAATCATCAGCTCACTATACTTAAGGTGTTTGTCGATATTATATGCTGCTTTTACTGAAACATCGTGGTCATTTTGGTCGTGTATTATAAGGACTGGAATCTTAACAGATTCAGCAGAAAAATGAGCAGAATAGCTTTCCATCGGTTCGCCAAATTTCTTTTCAAAATGCTGTTTCATCATTCCGGCAATTTTAGGATTCAATTTTAAATTCGATATAAAATCATCTAATATATCTTGAATAATATCGCCACTGCCAATAATTACCGCTTTTTTAACTTTTAGATTTTGTTTGATAGCATTCAGGATTGACATGCCGCCAAGTGAATGACCAATTGCAAATTCGAATGGTCCAAATTGTTTCTCAATGGCTAAAATAGAGGCAATAAACTCGGTCATAATGGTTGTTTTTCCCTCAGATTTACCATGAGCGGGCGCATCAAAACTAATGGTTTGGTATCCCATTTTTACTAATTCATCCGCAATTTTGACCAACTGCGTGCCTCTTCCTGACCAACCGTGAACTAACAAAACTTTCTTTTCTCCTTCGCCATATTCATAAATCGTGATTTCTTTTTTTAGGCTGGAAACCAATAGTTTGCTTTGACGACTATTTTGTTCCATTTGAAGTTCTCTCTTGGGAATTTTGTATTTTATCGGAGTCGTAAACAATTTAGCGGCGAATAATGTGGCCCATTTTGGAGAAAATGCCTCTAATAATTTAGCCGTAAGTAGAATTGGCTTAGGAATTTGCAATGATTGGTTGCTAATTGGGGATTTTTTTGTCATTTCAATAAATTTTGTAACTAACCAAAAGTTAAAATATTTTTTTTTTAAATTTCAACATCATAAATATAAGTCAAAATGCAAAATCAAACCCGAATAATTATTGAAAATGTCACGCCTCAATTAGACGGAGGCGCTTTTTATATCAAGCGAATTGTTGGACAAACCGTGATCGTAAAAGCCAATGTTTTTGCCGATGGTCATGATGTGATTGCTTGCTGTGTAAAATACAAACACGAAAAAGATAAAAAATGGCAAGAGGTAAGATTGCAATCTTTAGGAAATGATGAATGGACTGCCCAATTCAAAGTAGAAAAACAAGGTCATTATACTTATTTCGTAGAAGGTTGGGTTGATTATGCACTCAATTGGCAACATGGAACCGAAAGAAAAATCCAAGACAACCAACACGTAAAATCTGAATTATTAGAAGGTGCCGAATATTGTCAAGCGATTTTAAAAGAAGTCGGTAAGGATGAGAAAGCCTATTTAACTGCTGCTATCAAAGCCTTTCAAGACGAAAAACAATACGATAAAGCTACAGTAATAGCCTTGTCAAAAGAACTACACTACATATTTGAAAATTACCCAACCAGAACATTAGCGAATACTTCTGCAGAATTAAAAATTTATGTCGATAGAAAAAAAGCCTTGTTTAGTACATGGTATGAATTTTTTCCACGTTCAGCGTCGCAAGAAAAAGGGAAACACGGAACGTTTAAAGACTGTGAAAAGTTACTGCCAAGAGTTTCGGCCATGGGATTCGATACTTTGTATTTTCCACCAATCCATCCGATTGGAGAAGTGAATAGAAAAGGAAAAAACAACGCCACTAATGCGCAGCCAGGAGATGTAGGTTCGCCATGGGGAATTGGTTCCAAACATGGCGGTCACAAGTCTACACATCCTGATTTAGGGACAATAGACGAATTCAAATCGTTAGTAAAAGCGGCCAAAAGTTTAGGCATTGAAGTCGCTATGGATTATGCATTGCAAGCCGCACCGGATCATCCTTATGTAAAAGATTTTCCTCAATGGTTCAAATGGCGTCCGGACGGAACAGTGCAATACGCAGAAAATCCACCTAAAAAGTACCAAGATATTCAGCCGATTTACTTCGAAAGTGGTGATTGGAAAAACCTCTGGAAAGAGTTACTAGACGTGGCTTTGTTCTGGGTAGAAGAATGTGATATTAAAGTATTCAGAGTCGATAATCCGCATACCAAACCGTTTTATTTTTGGGGTTGGTTAATCGCCGAAATTAAGAAAAAACATCCCGATGTCCTCTTTTTGGCAGAAGCGTTTACGGCGCCAAAGGTCATGCACGAGTTGGCCAAACAAGGTTTCTCACAATCTTACACGTATTTCACTTGGCGCAATACCAAAGCCGAATTAATCGAATATGTTGAAGAACTCACCAAAACCAACCAAGCCGATTTCTACCGACCAAATTTCTGGCCCAATACGCCTGATATTTTGCCTTATGCGTTACAAAGCGGTAACGAAAGTGTGTACCTTCACAAATATTTCTTAGCGGCTACACTAAGTTCAAGCGTTGGAATTTACGGTCCGGCATACGAATACATGGTGTCGGAAGCAATGCCCGGAAAGGAAGAATATTTCAATTCAGAAAAATACGAATGCTATCATTGGGATTGGACCGTCCAAAATAAGTTAATTACGCTGATTACAAGACTAAACAGAATCCGCCACGAACAACCGTCATTACAACAAACCAATAATATACAGTTCTGTAATACGGACAATGACCAAGTGTTGGCTTACTATAAATATGACGATGCCAAATTAGATGAAACATTAATGATTTGTAGCCTTGATCCTTACTATGCCAAACAAACTTGGATTCAATTGCCTTTACAAGCTTTGGGAGTTCAACCCGGACAAACTATTAAAGTGGTCGACTTAATTACCGGTAACAGCTATTATTGGGATAAAGAATGGAATTTCGTTGAATTGCATCCGGCTTTACCATTTCATTTATTTAAAATTCAGAAATAATGATTGATGCTAAAATTAATGAAGATGAATTTATCAATCCGTACGTTTTTAAAACGGATTGGAAGACAGCCTTTGAAGACGAAGAGTTTATAAAAGTTTTCTCTTCAGATATCTTGGAAAACTATATCATCAACAAACGATGGTATGGCGGAAAAGCCAGCACACTAAAGTATATTGAAGTTGTGGATTGGTTCAAAATCACTTCTAAAAAGAATACTTATTATGGTGTTTTGTTGGAAGTGAATTTTAAAGAGGCTTTTTATCAACATTATTTTATGCCGATTTCCTTCATGTCGGAAGACGAATTGGATACCAATACCATCATCGCGCCTGTAAAAATGGGCGGACAAGAAGGATTTTTAGTTGATGCATTACACCAAGAAGATTTTCGAAAATTACTATTTGATAAAATCGTCACTTCCGCCGGGAAGGACGACAAAGTCAAATTCCACAAAGGCGAAAAACTCGAAGAAACCGAATACAAATCGTCCAAGTTTATGGGCGTAGAGCAAAGCAATACTTCCATTATTTACAATGGAACTTTGGTGCTGAAAATCTTCCGAAGAATCTACATCAGCATGAATCCCGATTATGAAATCAGTCGATTTTTGACCGAAACAATGGATTTCCAACATTCGCCGGCTTACACCGGAAGCATCAGCGTCGTTTTATCCGAAGGCAATATTACTTTGGGATTAATGCAAGAACTGGTGCCGAATCAAGGTGATGCGTGGCAATTCATGCTCGAAGAAGTCGACCGGATTTTTGATAATCTCAAACACAAAAAAATCAAAATCGCCAAATTACCAGATATCGAATTGTTCAAGCGCTTAAAAATAAACGAAGTGCCACACGAAATCATCGATTGGGCAGGATTGAGCATTTTTCTACGCATTCACACTTTGGCCACAAGAACAGCCGAAATGCACATCGCACTCGGTGGCGACATTCGCGATACGGCTTTTACGCCAACGACCTACAACGGCGATTACACCGTTTGGCTCAAAAATCGGCTGACGTATCAGTTCCAAAACCGATTGAATATTTTAGAAAATAACTTGCACAAACTCGACGGTTTGGCACTCGAACTCGCCAATCAATTCCTCGATAATAAAAAAGAAATTAGAAAATTGTTCCTCGATTTCGACTGGACGAAAATGAAATCCGAACGCATCCGAATCCACGGCGATTACCATCTCGGACAAGTGTTGGTCAACGGTGACGATTTTTATTTGCTCGATTTTGAAGGCGAACCCGAAAGTACGATTCGCGACCGAAAAGTAAAACAACCGCCACTGAAAGACGTCGCCGGCATGTTCCGTTCGTTCCATTACTCAATTTACGCGACGCTTTTTAACAATAAGGACAAATATCCATACGAACAAAAAGAGCTGTTCCAAGCCGGTGAAATCCTGTTCAAATATTTTGTAGGCGTGTTTTTGCAAACCTACACCGAAGTCGCCCAAGGAGGCAATCTCAACATTGGTTACCGAAAAGAAATCGACTTCCTGCTCAAATATTGCATCCTAGAAAAAGCGGTTTACGAACTCGGTTACGAACTCAACTCAAGACCACGCTGGGCCGTAATTCCACTCACCGGAATCGCCAGTATAATGGAATTTGAAGCGAAAGTGTAGGCAGTTTCAGCCCCGAAGCTTCGAGGGTAATTCCCGCTTTCCGTTGCAAGTCCCAATAAATTGGGAGCTTTCCACTGCAATCGGGGCTAGATAGGAATTGAATTGATATAAAATAAAAGACAGTCGCGAATTCGCGGTAAAAATAAACCACAAAACAATGAACCAAGTACAAGTACATTCGCTTTTTACCGATTTTGATATCGATTTATTCAAAGCCGGAAAACATTTCAGACTCTATGAAAAACTCGGCGCTCATCTCACCGAAGTGAATGGCGTAAAAGGCGTTTACTTTGCCGTTTGGGCACCATCGGCGCGTTCGGTTTCCGTAGTCGGCGATTTTAATTATTGGATACAAGGCGAACACCAACTCAATGTACGTTGGGATGCTTCAGGCATCTGGGAAGGATTTATTCCCGGCGTTGATAAAGGCACCACTTACAAATACAAAATACAATCCAACAATAACGGGATTATCACGGAGAAAGCCGATCCGTTTGCACTTTACTGTGAACATCCGCCACAAACCGCCTCGGTCATTTGGGACTTAGATTACAAGTGGAAAGACAAGAAATGGATGGACACGCGTAAAGACAAAAACGGTTTAGACAAACCTTATTCCGTTTACGAAGTACATTTAGGTTCGTGGCGCAGAAACAGCGAAGGCAACTTTCTGACGTATTTGGAAATGGCCGACCAATTGGTCGCTTATGTCAAAGAAACCGGTTTCACCCACGTCGAATTCATGCCGGTGATGGAATATCCGTATGATCCGTCTTGGGGTTATCAATTGGTGGGTTATTTTGCACCAACTTCCCGTTTTGGTAAACCGCAGGATTTCATGGTTTTGGTCGATAAATTACACCAAGCCGGAATCGGAGTCATCTTGGATTGGGTGCCATCCCATTTCCCCGATGACGCGCACGGACTAGGATTTTTCGACGGTTCGAACTTATACGAGCATCCCGACAGAAGAAAAGGCTATCATCCCGATTGGAAAAGTTTGGTGTTCAATTATGGCCGCAATGAAGTGCGTTCGTTCTTAATCAGTAATGCTATTTTCTGGTTGCAACAATACCACGTTGACGGTTTACGAGTGGATGCTGTTGCGTCAATGTTATACTTAGATTATTCTAGAAAGGAAGGCGAATGGGAACCGAATATCTACGGCGGAAGAGAAAACTTAGATACAATTAGTTTCCTAAAAGATTTCAATGAAGCAGTTTATTCTGCTTTCCCGGATGTGCAGACCATAGCCGAAGAAAGTACCAGCTTTCCAATGGTGTCGCGACCAACTTTCATCGGTGGTTTAGGTTTTGGCATGAAATGGATGATGGGCTGGATGCACGATACGTTACAATATTTTAAAAAAGAACCGGTTTACCGACGTTTCCACCAAAATGACCTGACTTTCTCAATGACGTACGCATTTACAGAAAACTTTATGTTGCCGCTATCGCATGACGAAGTCGTTTATGGTAAACACTCCATTTTAGGCAGAATGCCTGGAGACGAATGGCAGAAGTTTGCCAATCTTCGTTTGTTGTACGGTTATATGTTTACCCATCCTGGCGGAAAATTATTGTTTCAAGGTGCCGAATTCGGGCAAAGCAGCGAATGGAATTTTGAAGGCAGTTTAGATTGGCATTTGCTACAGTTTGGTTATCATAATGGCATCAAAAAATGCATTACCGATTTGAATGCGTTATACAAAAACAATCCGGCGATGTATGAAAAGCAATTCCACGTGGATGGTTTTGAATGGATCAATTATTCCGATAGTGAAAATGCGGTCTTGAGTTATATCCGCAAAGGACTAAACCCAAAGGACGACTTGATTATTGTAGCCAATTTTACGCCGGTAGTTAGAGAGAATTACAGAATTGGTCTACCAACGAAAGGAAAGCTTATACAAATTTTCAACTCCGACAGTACAGAATACAACGGAAGCGGCGTTGTAATGACCAAACCCATTAAAATAGATAAAACGGCGTGGAATTACCGAGACTATTCAGCCGAATTGGTTTTGCCACCATTAGGCGTTACTGTTTATAAGATTTCGTAAACGATTATTAATTCAAATAAAGAAGAAGTTAACTTTCTGACTAGGAGAGTTGACTTCTTTTCAGTTATCCTTATCCGCAAACGTTGTAGTTAAAAACTACTTTACCTATATGTAAAATTATCGTTGTCATCTTTGTAAATTTGGCACAAGACACAAACACAATCTTATGATTACCAACCAAGAACTTGAATTTAAAGGAGATCAATTCCCTTCCAAAATAGTTTCTTTCGAACAAGATGTTGACAGTATTTATTTCAATACCGACAACAATGTAATTTTGAAAATCACCATACTTCGCGACAGCTTAATTCGTTTCAGATATACAACCAAAGGCTACTTTAGCAACGATTTCTCATATGCTATTGACAAAACGCAATCGCATGGTTACAATCAGTTGGAAGTCATTGAAGAGCAACAATTTTACCTAATCAAGACCAGCAAAGTTTTTTGCAAAATCAACAAGAAAGATTTAAAGATTTCTATACATGATATCGATGGGTTTACCATTTTGGAAGACGAAATCGGTTTCCATTGGGAAGAATGTTATGAACATGGTGGCAATATTGTAAAAATGAGTAAGGTGTCTAAAGATGGCGAAAGTTTTTACGGTTTGGGCGACAAACCAACACATTTAAATCTAAAAGGGAAACGAGTAGAAAATTGGGCAACCGACCAATATGCCTTCCATAAAGACCAAGAGCCTTTGTATAAAGTTGTTCCGTTTTACATAGGCTTACACCACAATAAAGCTTACGGGATTTTCTTTGACAATACCTTCAGAACTTTCTTTGACTTTTGTCATGAACGCAGAAATGTTACTAGTTTTTGGGCAGAAGGTGGAGAAATGAATTATTATTTTTTCTATGGTCCGAAAATGAGCGATGTCGTTATTAATTATACGCATTTAACCGGAAAGCCTGAATTGCCGCCAATGTGGACATTAGGTTACCACCAATGCAAATGGAGTTATTATCCGGAAAACAAAGTCAAAGAAGTCACGAGTAAATTTAGAGAGTTAAAAATTCCCTGTGATGCGATTTATTTAGACATCGATTATATGGAAGGCTTCCGATGCTTCACTTGGAGCAAAGAATATTTCCCGGAACCCAAAAGAATGGTTGCTGAATTGGCGGCAGCTGGTTTTAAAACGGTAGTCATTATTGACCCGGGAATCAAAATTGATAAAGATTATTGGGTTTACCAAGAAGCTTTGAAAAATGAATATTTCTGTAAACGTGCCGATGGTCCTTACATGAAAGGAAAAGTTTGGCCGGGCGAATGCAATTTCCCCGATTATACCAATCCGGAAGTCCGCGAATGGTGGGCTGGATTGTTCAAAGAATTGATTTCGGAAATCGGCGTAAAAGGTGTTTGGAACGATATGAACGAACCGGCCGTAATGGACGTTCCCGGAAAAACTTTTCCGAATGACGTACGCCACGATTATGACGGGAATCCATGCAGCCACAGAAAAGCACACAACGTTTACGGAACGCAAATGGCGCGGGCGACTTATGAAGGTGTAAAACGTTTTGCCTATCCGAAAAGGCCATTTATTATTACGCGTTCGGCGTATTCAGGAGCGCAACGGTATACATCGTCCTGGACAGGTGATAACGTCGCCAGTTGGGAACATTTATGGATTGCCAACATCCAAATGCAACGCATGTCAATTTCAGGAATGGGCTTTACCGGTTCTGATATCGGTGGATTTGCTGAGCAACCTTCGGGCGAATTGTATGCGCGTTGGATTCAGCTTGGCGTATTCCATCCTTTCTGCAGAACGCATTCTTCGGGCGATCACGGCGAACAAGAACCTTGGTCATTTGGTGATGAAGTCATTGATATTACGCGAAAATTTGTAGAATTGCGTTACCAATTGTTGCCGTATTTGTACACTATGTTTTGGCAGTATGTCAACGAAGGAACGCCGATGTTGAAACCATTGGTGTATTTCGATCAAGATGATTTCCATACGCATTACAGAACTGATGAGTTTATTTTTGGGAATCAAATTTTAGTGTGTCCAATATTAGAACCAAACGCACAAGGTCGCAGAATGTATTTACCAAAAGGCAATTGGTACAATTTCTGGACAAATGAATTGGTTGAAGGAAAAAAGGAACTTTGGATTAAAACCAGTTTCGATCAAATCCCGATTTTCATCAAAGAAGGAGCGATTATTCCGAAATATCCGGTGCAACAATATGTGGGCGAATTGCAATTTGATGAGCTGACTTTGGATGCTTATTACAAATTTGGCAAAGAAAAATCGACCGTTTACGAAGATGCTCAAGATGGTTATGATTATAACAAAGGCCGTTTTTCCTTGAGAACATTTACTTTGAACGGAAAAGAAAAGGAACTAATCATTCAGCAACATACCGAAGGAACATTTGAAACGCAATATTCCAGATTCAAGATTAATTTAAAAGGATTGCCGTTTAAAGTAAAGAGAATTGAATTGGACAATGAAAAAATAACTTTGGATCAAGTACAACTTAATGGAGATAATTCCTTAATCATTGGGAAAGACTTCACAGAAATACACTTGTTCGGAGGATAAATTATGTAATTTTTTTATTAAAATTATGTAATAATTTGGAACATAGATTGTGTAAATTTGTCATTCAAATGATATAAACATGAAAAAAGGAATTTTATTTTTTGCTTCGCTACTGATTCTAGTGGTAGCATCATGCTCTACAAATCCGGTTACCGGAAAAAGAACATTGGCATTGGTGTCTAATTCTGAAATTTTCGCCTCTTCTTTTAGTCAGTATGGCGAATTTTTGAAAACCAATAAAGTGATTACCGGAACGACTGATGCCAAAAGAGTGGAAAATGTTGGAATGAAAATCAGAGCTGCAGCAGAAAAATTATTGAAATCAAAAGGAACAGCAGATCAGTTAGAAGGATATGCTTGGGAGTATAAATTGGTTGATAACAAAGAAGTAAATGCTTGGTGTATGCCAGGCGGAAAAATTGTTTTCTATTCAGGAATACTTCCTATCTGTAAAGATGATGCTGGAATGGCCACAGTTATGGGGCACGAAGTTGCACACGCCCTAGCCAATCATGGTCAACAACGTATGAGTGCAGGATTAGCACAACAATTAGGTGCCGGTGTTACGCAAGCAGTTGTAGGCGGAAAAAGTGCCGAAACACAAGCATTGGTAATGCAAGCTTATGGTGTTGGTACTAGCGTTGGTGGCATGTTACCTTTTAGCAGAAGTCACGAAACAGAAGCAGATGAAATAGGGCTTACTTTAATGGCAATTGCCGGTTACAATCCGGATGCTTCAGTAGCTTTTTGGGAAAGAATGTCAGCGAAATCCGGAGGCAATGCACCTGCTGAGATCTTGAGTACGCACCCGTCAGATGCTACAAGAATTGCCAACCTTAAGAAGTTAATTCCTAAAGCAAAAGCAGAAGCTGCTAAGTTTGGCGTAACGTTTAAATAACACAGTCAATTCAAAAAAAGAGTATATTTAGTCCCGATTTATATCGGGATTTTTTTATTTAAAGATATTTTATGGCAACACTTCCAAAAGGTCATCCAAAATTACTCAACGCTTGGGCATTTTATGACTGGGCGAATTCAGTTTACAGTTTGGTAATTGCTTCGGCAGTTTTCCCTATTTTCTACAATGCCTTGTTTGATGAAAACAATCCTTATGTTAATTTGTTTGGCTATAGTTTTAAAAATTCGGCACTGATTAGCTTTGTTACGGCTGGTGCTTTTTTATGTGTGGCTATTTTTTCTCCGTTACTTTCAGGTATTGCAGATTATACCGGGAACAAGAAGATCTTTATGCGCCTCTTCAATTATATTGGCGCTTTTTCTTGTATTGGCTTGTACTTTTTCGATTTGGATAATATCCTTTTGGGATTGGTATTCTACTTTTTTGGATTGATTGGATTTTGGGGAAGTTTGGTGTTCTACAATTCTTATTTACCTGATATTGCTTTTACAGAGCAACAAGATAAAATTAGTGCCAGAGGTTATTCTATGGGTTACCTCGGGAGCGTTTTACTTTTGATAATTAATTTGGCCATGATTATGACAGCCGACAAAGCTGATAAAATCGACATGATGAAATATTCATTTGTTATGGTGGGTATTTGGTGGATTGTCTTCAGTCAATACACCTATTATTATTTACCAAAAGGCAATGCTAATCAGCAAAAAGTTACCCGTTCGGTCATTTTTAATGGCTTTAGAGAATTGCGAAAAGTTTGGAATAAGCTTCAAACCGAAGTACCGCTGAAACGATATTTGTTGAGTTTCTTTGTCTTTAGCATGGCAGTACAAACCGTGATGTTAGTCGCAACCTATTTCGGAGCCCAGGAAATTAATTGGGCAAATGATGAAGAAAGCCAAACCGGATTGATAACCTGCATTCTTTTAATTCAACTGATTGCAGTGTTGGGTGCTTTTTTAACGTCGAGAGCTTCCGGTAAATTTGGAAATATTAAAGTGTTGATTGTGTTAAATGCTTTTTGGGTTTTATTATGCGGATTTGCTTATTTTATTACAACGCCAATGGAGTTTTACATCATGGCTTCTTTAGTCGGATTAGTGATGGGCGGAATACAATCCTTAGCCCGTTCGACTTATTCAAAGTTTTTACCGGAAACGGAAGATACAACCTCTTTTTTTAGTTTTTATGATGTGTCTGAGA
Source organism: Flavobacterium sp. UBA7682 (assembly GCF_002482945.1). NCBI lineage: Bacteria > Pseudomonadati > Bacteroidota > Flavobacteriia > Flavobacteriales > Flavobacteriaceae > Flavobacterium > Flavobacterium sp. UBA7682. The sequence goes on along the minus strand of NZ_DLGY01000036.1, from coordinate 182,960 downwards.
AAATAGGAATCGTAATCGGGATGATGGTTTATGGTTTGATAGACCAAATTACAGGCAGTCCGAGATTTGCCATTGTTTTTTTAGGATTATTTTTCCTATCAGGATTGTTATTATTGTTGAGAATACCAAAAAAACACTTGTAATAAATCCAAAAAAAATTATATTTGAACAAAATTTGTAAAAAGTCATGAAAAACATAAAACTTTTAATTGGAATATTTTTAGTCCTTACTGCTTTTACTTTCACTTCTTGTGAAAACGAGCCGATTGACAGCGCCATTGATTTAGGAAATCCAACAAATCCCGGTGGAGGCGGAAATCCGGGCGGAGGCGGAGGTGGAGGTGGAACTTCGACAGGAGATTATTGGCCAACAGCTTTAAATAACCAATGGGTTTTCAAACAAGATGGTGTTGTGCAACCACCCATGAAAATGGTTTCGATTAATAGTATCGGTTCTTTTACCTATTATACTTTCGATCAATTATTCGGTACTGGCAGCAGCGGAGTTTCAGCAGGAGTTGTAGCTCGCTTGAGAAAAAATTCAGGCGATTATTATCTTAAAATTGAAGACTTCACTTTTGATACAGGTTTGGGAATCACAGGTTTATTAACGGGATACGAAATGTTGATTTTGAAAGATTATTTAAATGTCAACCAAACATGGTCAGGTAGTTTTTCACAAACAGCCACTTTCACAGGTTTGCCAAGTACAACACAAGCTACAAACTACAGCGGAGTTATACTCGAAAAAGATGCATCAGTTACTGTAAATGGAATCAATTATACTAACGTAATCAAAATGAAATTAACCCAATCCGTTACTGTAATGGGAACAGCTACAAGTAATGTTGTAACGGAGTATTGGTTTTCCAAAGACATTGGGCCGATTAAGGCGGTTACAATTTCAACCGACGATACCGGAACAGAGACGATAACGAATGAGTTACAATCACACATCGTAAACTAAATCAAATCCGCCAAATTGGCGGATTTTTTTTTCGGCATAATCCTTGTCCTACCATTGCGCTTAACGATATAAAGTTTTAGGTTTATTTAAACCTAAATCATTTGTAGTACGTCGATTATAATTTATTTGTATCTAAAGATGTCCTACTTTTGTCAAGCATTATTTATTTTTAATGTCAATTTGACTAAATCAAGTACCACATGTCAAACCACAATATTTTAACTCTTGACAGTCTGTCATTGCAGGAATTCGATGAACAAACCGATTTAATTCCGCTTTTAACTCCCGAAGATGAAGAGGAAATGAATAAGGAAGAATTACCCAATTCATTACCTATTTTGCCTTTGAGAAACACCGTTTTATTTCCGGGAGTAGTAATTCCAATTACCGCCGGAAGAGACAAATCCATCAAGTTAATCAATGATGCCAATGCCGGCAATAAGATTATCGGTGTAGTCGCTCAGAAGAATGAAGACGATGAAGATCCAACCAAAAATGACATTCATACTGTGGGAACAGTAGCCCAAATTCTAAGGGTTTTAAAAATGCCCGATGGTAATATTACGGTTATTTTACAAGGTAAAAAGCGTTTCGAAATAAACGAAGTTACAGCAGAAAGTCCTTATCTGAAAGCGACTATCAAAGAAGTTGAAGAAAAGCGTCCGACCAAAAAAGATACCGAATTTCAAGCCATAGTGGATTCTATCAGAGAATTGGCGATTGAGATTATCAAGGAAAGTCCAAATATTCCAACCGAAGCGACATTCGCTATAAAAAATATAGAAAGTCAATCTTTCTTAATCAATTTTGTTTCTTCTAATATGAACCTTACGGTAAAAGAGAAACAGGATTTATTGATGATTAACGTTTTGAAAGAAAGAGCTTTGGAAACCTTGCGTTATATGAACGTAGAGTTGCAAAAATTGGAATTGAAAAACGATATTCAGTCTAAAGTTCGTTTCGATTTAGACCAACAACAACGCGAATATTTCTTGCAACAGCAAATGAAAACCATCCAAGAAGAATTGGGTGGCGTTTCGTATGAGCAGGAAATTGAAGAAATGCGCATCAAAGCCAAAACCAAAACTTGGGACGAAAAAACTGCCAAACATTTTGAGAAAGAAATTTCCAAAATGCAGCGTATGAATCCGCAAGCACCCGATTTTGGTATCCAAAGAAACTACTTAGAGCTGTTTTTAGAATTGCCTTGGAACCATTTTTCCAAAGACAATTTCGATTTAAAACGCGCTCAGAAAATATTAGACCGTGACCATTTCGGTTTAGAAGATGTTAAGAAAAGAATCATTGAGCATTTAGCGGTTTTGAAATTGCGAAATGACATGAAATCGCCAATCATCTGTTTAACCGGTCCTCCGGGTGTTGGTAAAACGTCAATCGGAAAATCTATTGCTGAAGCTTTAGGCAGAGAATATGTTCGCGTTTCTTTAGGCGGTTTGCGTGACGAAGCTGAAATTCGCGGACATCGTAAAACCTATATTGGTGCGATGCCGGGAAGAATCATCCAAAGTTTGAAAAAAGCGGGAACTTCCAATCCGGTGTTTGTTCTGGATGAAATCGATAAATTGTCTAACAGTCACCAAGGCGATCCGTCTTCGGCTTTGTTAGAGGTTTTAGATCCGGAACAAAATAGCGAATTCTACGATAATTTCCTCGAAATGGGTTACGACCTGTCCAAAGTAATGTTCATTGCAACTTCGAATAATATGTCAGCCATTCAACCGGCGTTGAAAGATAGAATGGAAGTCATTAAAATGACCGGTTATACCATCGAAGAAAAAACCGAAATTGCGCGCCAACATTTGTTACCAAAGCAATTAAAGGAACACGGTTTAACTACTAAAGATTTAACGATAGGAAAAAGACAATTAGAAAAAATTGTTGAAGGGTATACTCGTGAATCCGGTGTGCGTAGTTTGGAAGCCAAAATTGCTCAGGTGATTAGAAATGCAGCCAAATCAGTAGCAATGGAAGAAGAATACAACAAGAAAGTAACTGATGAAGATATCGTGACTATTCTTGGTGCACCAAAATTAGCCCGAGACAAATCCGAAAGCAATGATGTAGCCGGAGTGGTGACCGGATTGGCTTGGACATCGGTTGGTGGTGATATTTTATTTATTGAATCTTTAATTTCTGCCGGAAAAGGGACTTTAACCTTGACCGGAAATTTAGGGACAGTAATGAAAGAATCAGCGACGATTGCTTTAGAATATATTAAAGCCAACGCAGAAATTTTTGGGCTTGATCCTGAAATGATTGCCAAATACAACATCCACTTACACGTTCCGGAAGGTGCTACGCCAAAAGACGGACCAAGTGCCGGAATTGCGATGTTGACTTCTTTAGTGTCATTATTTACGCAAAAGAAAGTGAAGAAAAACTTGGCCATGACCGGAGAAATTACGCTTCGTGGTAAAGTATTACCGGTTGGTGGTATCAAAGAAAAAATATTGGCAGCCAAAAGAGCCAACATCAAAGAAATCATTTTGTGTCACGAAAACAAAAGCGACATTGATGAAATCAAGCCTGAATATATTGATGGTTTGACGTTTCATTACGTAAAAGAAATGAGTGAAGTGATTGATTTCGCCTTGACCAACCAAAAGGTAAAAAATGCTAAAACACTAAAATAAAATTCAAAATAAAAGGTTGAAAGGCATGAGCAAAATAACGCTGATGCCTTTTTTTATTAACTTTTTTCCTCCGATATAAAATAATATCTTCGCATTTCCGTTATAGTGTATAGCCATAAGTCTATTTTAATGTTTAGAACAACAATTTGTATTGTATTTTGCCTCGCCAATTTGATCTCTTTCGGACAAGTTGGAGGAAAGTCAGTATACCAATTTCTAAACTTAGTGACTTCACCAAGACAAGCGGCTATTGGCGGAAAAGTGATTACTTTTTACGACCAAGATGTCAATCAAGCGCATTTTAATCCGGCTTGTATCAATGGCGAAATGGACAATAAATTATCGTTGAATTACGGTAGTTATTTTGGCGAAGTGACTTACGGAACAGCTTCTTACGCTTATACTTATGACCGACATGTGCAAACGTTTTTTGGTGGCGTAAACTATGTTAACTATGGAAAATTTGACGGTTATGACGAAAACGGTCAGCAAACATCAAGCTTTACCGGAAGTGAAATAGCCTTGTCTTTTGGATATGCTTACAACATTCCTTTTTCTGATTTTTATATTGGTGCCAATGCCAAACTGATTTCTTCTACTTTAGAAAGTTACAATTCTTATGGGGCGGCAGTTGATATTGGAGCCTTGTTTATAGACACTCGAAATGATGTCAATTGGGCAATCTCTATCCGAAATATTGGAACGCAAATTACACCTTATGCTGAAACTCGTGAAAAACTTCCTTTAGAAGTATTAATTGGCGTTTCTCAATTGATGGAAAACGTACCGATTCGTTGGCACTTGACTTTGGAAAACATGCAACAATGGCAAGTGGCTTTTGCGAACCCAAATAGGGCAGAAGGAAATTTAGATGGCGGTTCGACACCTGAAAAAGTTTCATTTTTCAACAACGCTTTACGACATGTTATTGTGGGAGCCGAATTGTTTCCCGACAAAGGATTCAACCTCAGATTGGGTTATAATTTCAGACGAGCAGAAGAATTACGTATCTTAGAGCAACGAAATTTCTCCGGAATCTCGGTTGGTTTCGGACTGAAAGTCAATAATTTAAAATTCAATTATTCCTATTCCAGATATACTTTGGCGGCCAACACAAGTTTGTTTGGTTTGACTATCGATTTTTCAGGGAACAGATATTAAATACTAATGAAACCGCAGGTTCACGAACATCAAAAAATAATTTTATAATTGTGAGTAAAAAAATTACCATTGCCATTGACGGATTTTCTTCCACAGGAAAGAGCACTTTAGCCAAACAATTGGCGAAACATTTAGGATATGTTTATGTAGATTCGGGTGCGATGTATCGCGCAGTGACTTATTTTGCGATGCAAAATGGTTGTATTGGCACCGATTTTTTTGACAAGGAAACTTTAATCAACTCTTTGCCTTTTATCAAATTACATTTCGAGTTCAACTCAGAATTGGGTTTCGCCGAAATGTATTTGAATGATGAGAATGTTGAATCTGCTATCAGAACTATAGAAGTTTCCGGTTTTGTGAGCAAAGTAGCTGAAGTTTCTGAAGTTCGTGCCAAATTGGTCGAACAACAGCAAGAAATGGGCAAAGGAAAAGGGATTGTCATGGACGGTCGCGATATCGGAACCGTTGTTTTTCCGGATGCTGAACTCAAAGTATTCATGACCGCCAGTCCGGAAACGCGCGCACGTCGTCGTTTCGACGAATTACAAGCCAAAGGACAAAACGTTTCATTCGAAGCCGTTTTAAAGAACGTCGAAGAACGCGATTATATTGATACACACAGAGATGATTCTCCTTTAGTCATGGCAGATGGTGCGATTGAAATTGATAATTCTTCGCTAACTCGTGAAGAACAGTTTGAAGAAGTTTTGGGCTTAGTCAATAAAGTTTCGAAATCGTTGTAACTATTTGTTTATCTCAATATAAATAGTAGATTTACGGGTTGTTATTATAAAACCAAAAACCACTATTATGAGTATAAAAAACAGATTAATTGCCATGAACTTCTTTCAGTTCTTTGTTTGGGGTGCGTGGCTTATTACGATTGCCAACTTTTGGTTCGGAACCAAACAATGGGATGGAACACAATTCGGCTTGGTATTCGGTACTATGGGAATTGCTTCTTTGTTCATGCCAACCTTAACCGGAATTATGGCTGACCGTTGGGTTAACGCCGAAAAACTATACGGCATTCTTCACATATTGTATGCCTTGGTTTTATTTTATCTTCCACAAGTAACTACTCCTGATAATTTTATTTATGTAATGCTTTTGGCAATGTGTTTTTACATGCCGACGATTGCCTTATCCAATTCTATTTCCTATACTGCTTTAAAAAACAGTAAAGATAGTGATGTCGTGAAAGATTTTCCACCGATTAGGGTTTGGGGAACGATTGGTTTTATTGCCGCCATGTGGTTGACTAATTTGTCAGGAAATAAAGCTACAGCTTATCAGTTTTACATTGCCGGTATTGCTGCTATTTTATTAGGATTGTATGCTTTTACCTTGCCGAAATGTAAGCCGCAACATACCAAAGTTGATAAATCTTCCTTTGTTGAGTCTTTAGGATTGGAAGCTTTTAAATTATTTGGAACTTATAAAATGGCATTGTTCTTTATATTCTCTATGTTTTTGGGTGGCGCTTTGCAGTTGACCAATGCTTATGGAGATGTTTTTTTAGATGAGTTTAAAAATGTTCCTGAATATGCCGATTCATTTGTGGTTAAATATTCAACCATCATCATGTCTATTTCTCAAGTTTCGGAGACTTTATTTATTTTAGCCATTCCGTTTTTCTTAAAACGATTCGGAATCAAGCAAGTGATGTTAATCTCGATGTTTGCTTGGGTTTTGCGTTTCGGATTATTCGCTTATGGCAATCCAACTGATGGGTTATGGATGATTATCATGTCATGTATTGTTTACGGAATGGCGTTTGATTTCTTTAATATTTCCGGTTCTTTATTTGTGGAAACTTCTACGGATGCCAAAATTCGTTCGTCAGCCCAAGGATTGTTTATGATGATGACCAATGGTGTTGGTGCGATATTAGGAAGTTTTACTTCAGGATGGGCGATTGAAAAATTCTTTACTCATGATGGTGCTCGAGATTGGCACAGCATCTGGTTGGCTTTTGCAGTCTACTCATTAGTAATTGCCATTGCATTTGCAGTATTGTTCAAACACAAGCACGACCCGAATACTGTGGCCAATGTTAGTCATTAAAAATACAAGCCTTTCAATTTTGAAAGGCTTTTTTATTGATCAATTAATCCAAATCCATGGGGTTTTCCGGATTTACAAATTCATTTTCGTTTTTAGAAATGACGATGGCAGCGACACCGTTTCCAATGAAATTGGTGATGGCTCGCGCTTCGCTCATGAATTTATCGACGCCTAACAGAAAAGCCAAACCTTCTAACGGGATTTTGTGAATTGCCGTTAAGGTCGAAGCCAAAACAATAAAACCACTTCCGGTTACTCCGGCCGCGCCTTTTGACGTAATCATTAGTAATCCGATTATGGTTAGGATTTCCATAAAGCTTAGCTCAACATTGTACAATTGCGCCAGAAAAATAATCGCCATCGAAAGGTAAATCGCGGTTCCGTCCAAGTTAAACGAATAACCCGTTGGCACTACTAATCCAACTACTGATTTACTACAACCCATTTTTTCGAGTTTATTCATTAAATTGGGCAAAGCCGGTTCCGAAGAGGAAGTGCCAAGGACAATCAATAATTCGGCTTTTAAGTATTTGATAAAATCCCAGATACTTATTTTGTAGTAACGAAGAATACTTCCAAGGATGACAAATATAAAAATTGCCATCGTAACATAAACGGTCAGCATCAATTTCCCTAAGGGAATTAAAGTATGCAATCCAAATTTTCCAACGGTATAAGCCATACCGCCAAAAGCACCTAGCGGAGCGAGATACATCACAATTTTTAAAGCCTTGAAAACATATTTTGAAACGATGTATAAAACATCAACCACTTTTTGTCTTTTGCTGTAATAATTTAATAAAATGCCACAAATGATGGCAACGACCAAAACTTGGAGTGTAAAGTTGCTCAGGAAAAACTCGAGCCAATTGAATTCAGCAGACGTGGCGGAAGTATATTTGCTCGCATCCTGAATGTCTAAACCCGATTTGTCAATTTTTCCGGGTTGGATGATATAAGCTGCAACGACACCAATGGCTAAAGCCAAAGTGGTTACGATTTCAAAATAGATTAATGCTTTGATGCCGATGCGCCCGACTTTTTTTAAATCGCCTATACCAGCGATTCCTAAAACGATGGTTAAGAAAATGATTGGTCCGATAAAAATTTTGACCAATTGGATAAACGAATCCCCTACGATTTTCATTTCTTGTCCGGTTTGAGGTTGGAAATGACCGAGTAACACACCGAAAACTATAGCGATTAACACCCAAAACGTTAGATTGGTTGCGATGGTAAATAAGATGGATTCCTTTTTTGGTGTGTCGTTTAGCATAGGTTTTGTAATTGGATTACAAGATACCATTTATTATTATTTAGACCTAACCCGTTTTTAAAACCTGTTAGGTCTTTTTTTGTTGCCAAGAATACCAGACCAATCCTCATTTAGCCCTGATTGTAGTGGCACGAAGTAGAACGGAAAGCAGGAAAACGGAAACCAATGATTCCCAATCCATTCGCTCCTAAATCTGAACCTCTTTTCTCTTTGTTCTTTTGTCTATTTTCTTGTGTTAATTGTTTTGTAATTAAGAAATTATGTTTACTTTTGCAGTCCTTTTGGCGGAGTAGAGTTTCCATTAGGGTTCAACAATTTATATCTAACACTGTTGTGTTGTCTATCGCATTAAGAAACTCAAGAAGCACAGCATACAAATTTTTTATCAGCATGTCTGAATTAAACAAAGAACAACAAGCGTTTTTAAACGAATTTAACTGGCACAATTACGCAGAAGGAATTGATGCAGTAGATCAGAAAAACTTACAAGAGTTTGAAGATTTAGTAACTAAAACTTTCATTTCTACGGATCAAGAAGAAGTAGTAGAAGGTGTGGTAGTTAGAATCACTGACAGAGACGCCATCGTTGACATTAACGCGAAATCAGAAGGAGTTATCTCTTTAAATGAGTTCCGTTACAACCCGGCTTTAAAAGTGGGTGACAAAGTTGAAGTATTAATTGACGTTCGTGAGGACAAAACAGGTCAATTGGTATTATCACACAGAAAAGCAAGAACTATCAAATCATGGGATAGAGTGATTGCTGCCAATGAAACAGGAGAAATCGTTAACGGTTTCGTAAAATGTAGAACTAAAGGTGGTATGATCGTTGACGTTTTCGGTATCGAAGCGTTTTTACCGGGATCACAAATTGATGTGAAACCAATCCGTGATTACGATGTATACGTAAACAAAATGATGGAATTCAAAGTGGTAAAAATTAACCACGAATTCAAAAACGTTGTTGTTTCACACAAAGCGCTTATCGAAGCTGACATCGAAGTTCAGAAAAAAGAAATCATTGGTCAATTAGAAAAAGGACAAGTATTAGAAGGTGTTGTTAAAAACATTACTTCTTATGGTGTGTTTATTGATTTAGGTGGTGTTGATGGATTAATCCACATTACTGACCTTTCTTGGTCAAGAATCAATCACCCAAGTGAAGTATTGGAATTAGACCAAAAATTAAACGTGGTTATCCTTGATTTCGATGATGAGAAAACAAGAATCCAATTAGGTTTAAAACAATTAAACGCTCATCCATGGGATGCTTTAGACTCTAAATTAACTATTGGAGACAAAGTAAAAGGTAAAGTAGTAGTAATCGCTGATTACGGTGCATTTATCGAAGTGGCTGAAGGTGTTGAAGGTTTGATCCACGTTTCTGAAATGTCTTGGTCAACTCACTTGAGAAGTGCTCAGGATTTCGTTAAAGTTGGTGATGTAGTTGAAGCCGTTATCTTGACTCTTGATAGAGATGATAGAAAAATGTCTTTAGGTATCAAACAAATGACACAAGATCCATGGACAGATATCACGTCTAAATATCCTGTAGGTTCTAAACACACAGGTATCGTTAGAAACTTTACTAACTTCGGTATATTCGTTGAGTTAGAAGAAGGAATCGACGGTTTAGTGTATATCTCTGATTTATCTTGGACTAAGAAAATCAAACATCCATCAGAGTTTGTGAACGTAGGTGATCAATTAGAGGTAGTAGTATTAGAATTAGATGTTGACGGTCGTAAGTTATCTTTAGGTCACAAACAAACTACTGCTAATCCTTGGGACAAACATGAAGATGCTTTCGCTGTTGGAACTATCCACAACGGAACTATCGCTGAGATTGTTGACAAAGGTGCTACTGTAGATTTCGGAGATGATGTTGTTGCGTTTATTCCAACACGTCACTTAGAAAAAGAAGATGGTAAGAAATTGAAAAAAGGTGATGAAGCAGAATTCAAAGTAATTGAGTTCAACAAAGAATTCAAAAGAGTTGTAGCTTCACACACTGCTATTTTTAGAGAAGAAGAAGAGAAAAACGTTAAAGCGGTTGCTGAATCAGTAGCTTCTAATAACAATGCTCCTGCTTCAACTCTTGGAGATAACAATGACATTCTTGCCGGATTAAAAGCAAAAATGGAAAAGAACGAGAAAAAGAAATAATTCTTGTTTTTGAATAATAGAAAGCCTCGAGAAATCGGGGCTTTTTTTGTTTATATGCATCACGTAGAGACGCGATTAATCGCGTCTCTCATTTAATAGAAAATTTCTTGTTTCAAAATGAGATTGCAATACAAAATTTGCAACAACAACTGTTTCAAATTTATTTTAGAAAAAGAAAATGAAACACTTTGGCAGCGTTTTTGTTGGAATCGATAAAAAGGTAAGCCAATGGAAAAGCGCGATAATATTAGGGAGTTGTTAGGTATCACCCAATTGGAGATGGCCATGTTGTTAAAAATTAGCAGAGCTCAGTGGTCTATGTATGAATCCGGTAAAAGGAGTTTGCCAACAGCGGCCTTGATCTTACTCGGCAACATAAAAATGCAACTTATGAATTCGGAAGCCCGAGATTTCAAAGCTTTGCCATCTGCTATTCATCAGGAAAATGAAAAAAGAAAAGTACTGGAAGCTTTGTTAAAAGAAAATCAATACCAGTTATTAAAGGTAACCCGAAAAATAGCAACAAGCAGCAAAAAGTATGAAGCTCATATAAGGATGTTGCAGTTGACAGACTTTTTAGCTTCCTCGCAGGAGATTACTGAACCAATGATAAACACCTTAAAGGCAATAGAAACAACAGCCAAAAAAGGGATAGATAAAACCGGATTGCCTTTATTAAAGTTCCGGATACATCAGGCTATTTTGGAAAAGGAAGCATTAGTGCTCAAAGCTGCTTTGGATGAAATATAATTTTAAATAACACGAAATTGGAACCCTTGATTTTTTATTTAAAATGGGTTTTCACTCAGAGCATTTTTATCATCAAATTCCTGAACCATAGAAAAGTTGTCAAAATAGGGATGCGTGAAAAATATTTTTCCACGGCAATTAGTGTTTTTAGATATGGCTTTGTATTTTATATTCCAGACTTTATGAACCTTGCCTGATTTATAATCATAGATTGCGACATTTCCGTCTTTAATGGAATCAATATTAATCTGATAATTATTAAAGGTATAGAAGTCCAATGAAACTGAATCATTTTCAATTTTTTTTACAATTTTAAAGTATTCACTAGTTCCACAACGAGTGGAGGAGGATATTGCCGAATTTAGCTTTTTAGCATGAATCACGTTTAATAAATTTACATACAAATTATTCTTAAGAACCTCTTTTTCGTCTGACAGGATTGACTTTATGGTTTTGCCGATTTTATTTTCATATCCTAACCCTTTTATTTTTTCAAAGATTGTATCGTAATCAGATTTATTTTTAAGTTTTTGAATGGCATCAAAATTTTCGCCAATGGATTTAAAGTATTCTTCATCAAACCTTCTTGGATCATCTTCTCTCTGCTGTTCTAATTCAAGTTTGTATTCTTCTAACTGAACGCTATAATACTTATTGTTTTGTACAAGCAAGTCAAGAATAGTCTTGTCTTCACTTTTATTACAACTATAAAGAACAAAAAGTAGTAAAAGGACACTTGAGTTTTTCATACTGAGTCTATTAAAGTTTAAATATAAATAAAAAATGCCCGAATTTCTTCGAGCATTTCTATTTATATGTAACACGTAGAGACGCGATTAATCGCGTCTCTACGATTAATCGCGTCTCTACGATTAATCACGTCTCTACAATTAATCACGTCTCTACGAATAATATTTATCTCAAACTCGCACCCAATTCATTTTCCATATTCTTCTGCAACTTGTTCATGATTTTGTCAATTTGCTCGTCGGTTAAGGTTTTGGAATTGTCTTGTAAAGTGAAACTCACCGCATATGATTTTTTGCCTTCCGGTAGGTTTTTACCTTGGTAAACATCGAATAAATTAATGTCTTTTAAAAGTGATTTCTCTGTTTGACGCGCAATGTTATAAATCGCATCAAAAGCTACTGATTCGTCTACTAAAAGCGCTAAATCTCTGCGTACTTCAGGATATTTCGGAATGTCAGTAAATTTGATTTTGCTGCCGATAAGTTTTAAAATTAAGTTCCAATTGAAATCAGCAAAGAACACTTCTTGTTTGATATCGAAATGTTTCAAAATCGATTTCTTTACGGTACCAAATTCCACCAAAGTATCATTACCCGAAGCGATTGCCAAGCCTTCAGCAAATACATCAGAGGTTACCGGTTTGTTTTGTACTTTGGTAATGCCCAATCGGTCTAAAACTGAAGTAACATAACCTTTGAATAAAAAGAAATCCGAAGGTTTTTGAGCATTGGTCCAACTTTCTTCATTTCGGTTTCCTGAAACGAATAACGTCAAGTGCTTTGGTTCGTTATAGCCGTTCAGTTCTTTATGATAAGTTTTCCCTAATTCGAATAATTTCAAATCACCATTTCTGCGGTTAATGTTATACGAAACGGCTTCTAAACCCGAGAATAGCATCGACTGACGCATCGCCGACAAGTCATTGCTCAACGGATTCAACATCATGACGTTGTACTCTTCTTTCAGCATTTCGGACAAACCAACATAATCCGGCGTAGTCAAGGAATTCGCCATCATTTCGTGGAAACCTAGACCGTTCAACTGTGCGGCGATGATATTCTGTACTTTATAATCTTCTGTTCGTGCCGAATTGGAAACCGTAGCATTCAACTTTTTGGTAAAATTGATGTTATTGTAACCATAAACACGTAGAATTTCCTCAATTACATCGACTTCACGTTGCACATCCACACGGTAAGACGGAATAATTAATCCCAAACCTGCATCGGAAACGCTGTTGACTTTGATGTCCAATGATGCCAAGATTTTCTTGATGGTTTCTTTAGGTAATTCTTGCCCAATTAATTTTGACGTTTTATCAAAATTTAAAAGAACCGGGAAGTCTTCAATCTTTTTTGGGTAAAAATCTACAATGTCCGAAGTGATTTCGCCACCGGCTACTTCTTTAATCAAAAGTGCGGCACGTTTCAATGCAAATTCGGTAATATTCGGGTCGATTCCTCTTTCAAAACGGAAAGAAGCATCGGTATTCAAAGCATGTCTTTTAGCCGATTTTCTGATAGAAACCGGATTGAAATAGGCGCTTTCCAAGAAAATAGAATTGGTAGTCTCTGAAACGCCTGACCCTTTTCCTCCAAAAACTCCGGCGATGCACAATGGTCCTTTTTCGTCACAAATCATCAAATCTTCTTCGTGTAACGTTCTTTCAACGTCGTCTAAAGTGGTAAATTTTGTGCCGGCAACCGCAGTTTGCACCACAATTTTTCCATTGATTTTCGCAGCATCAAAAGCGTGAAGCGGTTGACCTAAATCGTGTAAAATATAATTGGTAACGTCAACGATGTTATTTTTTGGTGTAAGTCCAATCGCTTTCAAACGATTTTGCAACCATTCCGGTGAAGGTTTTACGGTCAAGCCTGAAAGCGTAACACCGCAATATCTTGGTGCCAACTTGCTGTCTTTAACATCAACGTCTATTTTTAAAGTTCGTTTGTCAATTCTGAAAGTACTTACCGAAGGTGTAATCAACTCGATGTTGCTGTTTTTTTGTAACAGACTGGCACGCAAATCACGCGCTACGCCATAATGTGACATCGCATCGGCACGGTTGGGTGTTAAACCAATTTCGAACACTTCGTCATTTTCTATATTGAATACTTTGGCACAAGGCGTTCCCGGTTTTAAATTGGCGTCCAAAACCATAATCCCGTCATGACTTGTTCCTAAACCAAGTTCGTCTTCGGCACAAATCATTCCGTGACTTTCTTGTCCGCGGATTTTTCCTTTTTTGATTTCGAATTCAACGCCTGCTGCGTCAAACAATTTGGTTCCGATAGTCGCTACCGGTACTTTTTGACCAGCCGCTACATTCGCAGCACCGCATACAATTTGCACCGGAGAACCTTCGCCTAAATCAACGGTAGTAATTTTTAATCGGTCAGCATCGGGATGTTTTTCGCAAGTCAGGACGTGACCAACGACAACGCCTTCTAATCCGCCGCGAACCGATTGGTATTTTTCAACAACTTCCACTTCCAAACCTAAATCGGTTAAGATGGCTGCGGTTTCTTCTGATTTTAAATCTATTTTAATGAATTGTTTTAACCAATTGTAAGAGATTCTCATGTATTGTACTTTAAGGGTGCAAATATAGTTATTGCTGATGAGAGATAAAACAAAATTGTGTCGTTTATCGATGATTGTTGGGTAATATTTTCAATTAGAAGCATCGCATTTTCTTATTTAAGAAAACCTCCTCCCGCTATCCGCGCTACACGGTAGCTAGCTCCACACGAGCGAAGCGACTGCCGAAGGAATCGGGGCTAATGAAAACGTTTGGCTTTTCAAAATAAATCGCAATTGAAACATACAATGGTTACAGTATTTCTTCTATGTGTCGTTTGATGTTTTCCGCGATTTTACCCGTTGGTAAGTCGTTGGCATCAGTACCAAAAGGATCTTCAATTTCTTCGGCAATTAACTCTAAACTTGCTAAAACATAAAAAATAAAAACCACGACAGGAATCACATAATAACCCAAACTAAATACGTAACCAAAAGGTAATGTCATTACGTAAAAGAAAATAAACTTCTTGATGAAAGCGCTGTAAGAGTAGGGAATAGGCGTGTTTTTGATACGTTCACAAGCACCGCAAACATCAGTAAACGATTGTAACTCGGAGTTCAAAATAATCAATTGGTCACCGGAAATTTTACCCGATTGGTGTAAGTCGTGTATCTTTTTAAACAATACTTGTGCTACTTGATTCGGTTTGTGCTTTTCGTGGTTGATTTTTAATTCAACATCTTCAAAAAGAATTTGGCCGACTTCTTCATTACTCAAATGTTTGGATAAAATGGAAGCATAAGTCGGAATCAAAAAGCGCAAGTACCTTTTATCGTGCTCGTCGTTCAACATAGCCGAAAGTTTGATGGCTAAGTTTCGACTGTTGTTTACCAATGAACCCCAAAGTTTTCGGCCTTCCCACCAACGGTCGTAAGCAGTATTCGTGCGATAAGCCAATAATAAAGAAATTACAAAACCTAACATGCCATGCATGATGGAGATGTTTTTGACATGACTTTCTTGGGACAATTTCCAATATTCGACTTCCAAATAGCAAATTCCGGCAGAATACAATCCAATGAAAATCATCATCGGAAATAATTGTCGGAAAGTATCGGCTTTGTGGAATCTGAAAATAAAAGTAATCCAGTCTTTTGGGTTGTATTTTACCATTTTGATATCGAAATTTGAGACCAAAAGTACATTAAAAACTCAAACTTCCTGCTAATTCTTTTAAGGTGATTTCGTGAATTTTAGTCAAATACATCGCATTGCTGTAACGTACTTTGGCATCCAAAAAATTCTGTTGGGCTGTTCTGAATTCGATAGGCGTAATGGTTCCGATTTTGAATTTAGACAACGTAATGTCTAAGTTTTGCTCGGCTATCTCTAAGTTTTTGGCTTCTACTTTGCTAAGTTCTAAATTGGTTTCATAACTCGCAAACGCCGAATTCAATTGACTTTCCAAACTTCTTTTTTGTTGTTCCAACGTAACGTTGGCGCTTTCCAATTGTACTTTGGCAATTTTTTCATTTCGGTTTTGGAGGCTACCATTGAAGATAGGAACCGAAGCATTGATGCCGTAAACCAAACCTCTACCCGAAGATTGCGTAACAAAACCCAACGAAGCTTCCGAACGCGTAAAATTGTAACCTGAAGTAATCCTAACTGTCGGATAACGACCGGCTTTGACTTGCTTGAGTTGTTGTTCTGCGATATTTTTGTTCAATAATTGCGCTTGTAGTTGTGGGTTTTGTTGGTCAGCCGATGATTTGAGTTCGTCATATTTGAGTTGTTCATCAACAGTAATTTCATCGGTTACTATGAAATCGGTTTGTACATCGCGGGCTAGAATTTCATTCAAACGAATTTTAGCAGTTTTGATTAATTCAATTTGCTTGAGACGTAAGCTTTTGTCAGCATTGAGGTCAACTTGTGCGTTTAGGACTTCTAATTTTGCCGCTTTACCAATGCTGTAACGGTTTTGAGCCGTATTCACTCTTTCTTCTGAAATCACAATTGCAGTATCAATCGCAGCCAATTGTTGTTGCTGTTGTACCAAGTCGAAATAGTTTAGATACACATCGCTGATTCTGGTCAGGATAGCCAATTTTAATTCGGCTTCGCCTTGCTTTTGTAAAATGTTCAATTGCTCTTTTCGAGCAAACATTCTCATGCCGTCAAAAACCGTCCAATCTAAGCCAATACCATAAGTTAAATTTAAATTTCGAGCACCATCCAAAGTTCTCTCCGAACCATCAGATTGGGTTTGTGTGGTATTTAAAATACTGTTGTTGTTTACCACAGTGGCGCTAACGGTAGGCAACATTCCGGCATTTCCGATGGTATTGTTGAGTTCGTCAATTTTTAAGTCGTTTTTGGACAACTTAATTTCATAGTTGTTTTCCAAAGCTATTTTAACTGCATCTTCCAGTTTTAATAACTCTTGTGATTGTATTTTTGGCACAAAAACCAACAACAATAAGATGATATATAATGAATTGAATTTCATAGTTTTTACTTTTAACTTGCGTTCTGTTCGGCTTTCAGCCTCGAGTCTAAAGCTTCTAAATTGTCAAATTCCGGTCGGTGTTTCTTTGCTTTCGACCACATTAAATAGAACGCCGGAATTACGAATAAAGTCAGAATCAAGGAGAAAACAGTTCCGCCAACAATCACAACACCCATTCCAATTCTACTCGTTGAAGCGGCACCAAGAGATAAAGCAATTGGTAACGCGCCTAAAGCAATAGCTAAACTAGTCATCAAAATAGGACGCAAACGCGCTTCAGAAGCTTGAATAATAGCATCGTATTTAGGCAAACCTTGTTCTCGCAATTTATTGGCAAATTCGACGATCAGAATTCCGTTCTTCGTGACGAGTCCAATTAACATTACAGTTCCGATTTGGCTAAAGATATTCCAAGTTTGGCCAAACAACCAAAGTGATAACAATGCTCCTGCAACCGCCATTGGCACCGTTAAAATAATAATAAACGGATCGATAAAGCTCTCGAATTGCGCTGCCAAAATCAAATAAATTAACAATAAGGCTAACCCAAAAGCAAATAAGGTATTCGAACTACTTTCTACAAAGTCACGAGATTCTCCGCCTAAGTCGGTTGTAAAACTATTATCTAAGACTTTGGCTTTGATTTCATCCATCGCTTCAATTCCGTCAACCATACTTTTTCCCGGTGCTAAACCTGCGGAAACGGTTGCTGACATATAGCGATTGTTATGATACAATTGCGGTGGATTACTTTGTTCATCGACTTTTACGACATTGTCTAACTGAATCAATTCGCCTAAATTATTTTTGACAAACATTGAAGTTAAATCCAACGGTTCATCTCGGTCTTTTTCGTCAAATTGTCCAATGACTTGGTATTGTTTACCGTTTCTCATAAAGTAACCAAAACGTTGTCCACTTAACGATAATTGCAATGTTTGCGCCACATCCAAAACGGAAATGCCTAAACTTTCTGCTTTTTCTCTGTCGATAGTTACATTGATTTCGGGTTTATTGAATTTCAGGTTTACATCTACATTGGAGAAAGTCTCATTTTTATTGGCTTCTTCCATAAACAGCGGAATCTTTTCACGCAATTGTTCAAAGTTGGGCGCCTGAATAATATATTGTATAGGCAAACCGCCACGACGGTTTACAGAAATGGTAGGTTGTTCTGAAACGGTTACTTTGGCTTGGGAATATTTTTTAGTCCATTTGGTGAAATCATCGGCAATTTCTTTTTGCGAACGCTCACGATCTTCAGGATCATTTAGTGCTAATCGAACTCTTCCTGCATTTACTGAGGAAGACAAGAAACCGGGAGAAGTAATGACTAAGGCTATTTTTTTCTCAGGAATACTGTCGTTGATTAAGTTGGACATATCCTGCATAAAACGATCGGTGTAATCATAAGTTGATCCTTCCGGTGTGGTTACACCGACAACGACCAGATTTCGGTCATCATAAGGTGCAGTTTCTTTTGGTAAAATAGAAAAGAATAGCGCAATGAGTCCAAGACAGACAATTACAATGGGAAAGCTGAACCATTTTTTTTGCATAAAGCTTTCCAAAGCCGAGGCATATCCTTTGTTTAAACCTTCAAAATAAGGTTCGGTAAAAGTGTAGAACTTGGTTTTCTTTTGTTCGCCGCCTTTCATCAAATACGCGTTCAACATTGGCGTAAGCGTTAACGAAACAAAAGCAGAAATTAACACTGCTGCGCCAATGACGACGCCAAACTCTCGGAACAATCGACCGACAAAACCTTCTAAGAAGATGATTGGTAAAAATACGGCCGCTAAAGTGATGGAAATAGAAATCACCGCAAAGAAAATCTCATTCGAGCCTTTGATTGCTGCTTCTATGGGCGACATGCCTTCTTCGACTTTTTTAAAGATATTTTCGGTGACTACAATTCCGTCGTCAACCACTAATCCGGTAGCTAAAACGATGGCTAATAGGGTTAACACATTTATCGAAAAACCACACAAATACATGATGAAAAAAGTCGCAATCAAGGAAACCGGAATATCAATTAACGGTCTGAAGGCGATAGACCAATCACGGAAAAATAAAAAGATAATTAAGATTACCAAAATGATAGAAATCAAAAGGGTTTCGGCTACTTCAATAACAGATTTTTTGATAAAAAGAGTATTGTCTAAAGCAACATTAATTTGAATGTCTTTAGGCAAATCTTTTTTGAAAAGGTCGAATTGTTTGTAAAATTCTTCGGCTATATCTAAGTAATTGGTTCCGGGTTGTGGAATAACTGCCAAAGCGACCATCGGTTGGTCGTTGGCTTTCAGCTGGGTTTCAATATTCTCCGGACCTAATTCGGCTCGACCAATGTCACTCAAACGAACAGTTTTATCTCCATTGGCAATAATAATGATATTGTTGAATTCGGTTTCATTCGACAAGTTCCCCATGGTTTTAACCATCAACTCGGTGTTGGCACCGGTTAATTTTCCCGAGGGTAATTCGACATTTTGTTTTTCCAAAGCGGCTCTGACTTCCGAAACGGTAATGCCGTAAGAACTCAATTTTACAGGATCAATCCAAATGCGCATCGAGTATCTTTTTTGTCCCCAAATTTGAACGCTACTCACACCGGGAATCGTTTGCAAACGTTCGGCGATTACATTTTCGGCATAATCGCTCAATTCCAATACGTTTTTGGTATCGCTTTGAACCGTCATTGAAATAATCGCTTCAGAATCGGCATCTGCCTTAGAAACTACCGGAGGTGCATCAATATCTTGCGGCAAACTTCTGATGGCTTGCGATACTTTATCACGAACATCATTGGCCGCTTCTTCCAGGTTTTTCTCTAACTTAAATTCGATAGTAATATTACTCGAACCTTGGTTACTCGAAGAAGTAATATTTCGAATTCCGTCGATGGAATTGATGGCTTTTTCTAAAGGTTCGGTGATTTGCGATTCGATAATTTCGGCATTCGCACCGGTGTAATTGGTACGTACCGAAATTTGCGCCGGATCAATTGAAGGAAATTCTCTTACGCCCAAATAGCTGTAACCAATAATTCCGAAAAGAACAATGGTCAGGTTAATTACAATCGTAAAAACCGGTCGTTTGATACTTAAAGTGGATAAACTCATAATTATTTAAGTTTTACTTTAATGTCTGCTTCCTCTTTTAAGGACATTACTCCGGAAGTCAGTACCGTATCACCGATTTTCAGCCCTGAAGTAACAACAACATCTTTATCGGTTCGGGTTAAGGTTGTAATTTTTATTTCTTTCGCCTTACCGTTGTTGGCAATAAACACTTTTTTACCATCTTGAATCGGAACAATCGCTTCCGTTGGAATGATGATAGCATCTTTGATGTTTTTCAAAGGCAATTCGATATTCGCAAAAGTTCCGGGCAATAATTTTCCGTTAGAATTGTCTGTCAATGCTCTGATTTGCAATGTTCTTGTAGTGGCTTCAATAGCCGGTTCCAAAGCGTAAATCTTGGCAGTGAATTTGTCGGTTACATTCGGCACTGTAAAAGTGATTACAGCATTTTTATTAATCTCAGAAGCGTATTTTTCAGGAATAGAGAACGTGATTTTTAATGGATTGGTACTAACTAATTTGGCTATCAAAGTCGCCGGCGTGACATAAGTTCCCGGAGAAATACTTCTCAAACCAATCTTTCCGGAAAATGGTGCTCTTACCGTGGTTTTACCAATTTGTGCTTGTATCAATTGGGTTTGTGCTTTAGCGGTTCTGAAATCGGCACTGGCGATGTCATATTCTTCTTGGCTGATGGCTTCTTTTTGTAGCAGTAATTTGGCTCTTCTTTCGTTTTCTGAAGACAAACTTTCTCTGGTTTTGGCTTGAGCCAATTGCGCTCTGAGTTCTATATCATTGACTTTAAATAAGACTTGCCCTTTGCTGACATTGCTGCCTTCTGTGAAAGAAATGGTTTCTACAATTCCGGAAACTTCACTTCTGATTTCAATTTGCTCATTGGCTTCAATAGAACCGGAAAGCGAAATGGTATTGGAAAAATCTTGACCTTTTACAACAAACGCACTAACCCCAATAGGCGGTTTTTTATCATTTTTGTCTTTTCCTTTTTCGGCTTTGTTCTTGGTGATTCTGTATACAATCATTCCTCCGAGAGCAATGACTAAAATGGCGATGACAATATTTTTTACTTTCATTGAAATTCTTCGTCTTAATTAGATGATAGTTGTTCATGCAAATCTAATTCTTACCAATGAAAACGGCGGTACACTTAGTTTTTATTTAACACTTGTAGGTACAAATATGGATTAACTGATGTAATTCCATATATTTTTCTTTTTTGTGAGTTCAATAAAGACCGCTCGAAGACTTTGGTGTTCGGGTAAAGTCATTGAAGCATCTTTTTTCAGAAGTTTTAAGGCTTCGTGTCGTGCCAAAAGCAAAATGTCTTTGTCTTTGACCAAATCGGCAATTTGCAAATTCAACACACCACTTTGTTGTTTGCCCATAATATCGCCCGGACCGCGGAGTTTTAAATCGACTTCGGCAATTTCAAAACCATCGTTGGTTTTTACCATAGTCTCTAAGCGAATTTTACTATCGCTCGACAATTTGAAAGAAGTCATTAAAATGCAATAACTTTGTTCGGCACCACGACCAACGCGACCGCGAAGCTGATGTAATTGTGACAAGCCAAAACGTTCGGCGCTTTCAATAATCATGACACTGGCATTCGGAATATTGACCCCAACTTCAATCACAGTAGTCGCCACCATAATATTGGTTTTGCCTTCTGCGAAGCGTTTCATTTCGGCATCTTTATCAGCAGGTTTCATTTTGCCGTGAACGATGGAAATACTGTATTGTGGTAAAGGAAAATCTCTCGAAATACTTTCGTAGCCATCCATCAAATCTTTGTAATCCATTGTTTCACTTTCTTTAATCAAAGGATAAACGATGTAGATTTGGCGGCCTTTTGCAATTTCGTCTTTAATAAACTTCCACACTTTCAAACGGTTGCTGTCATATCGATGTACGGTTTGGATTGGTTTTCTTCCCGGTGGCAATTCGTCGATGACAGAAATATCCAAATCGCCATACAAACTCATCGCCAGTGTTCTCGGAATAGGCGTAGCAGTCATCACCAAAACATGTGGTGGAATGTCGTTTTTTTGCCAAAGTTTGGAACGTTGTTCTACTCCAAAACGATGTTGCTCGTCAATAATCGCCAAACCCAAATTATTAAATTTTACTTTGTCTTCGAGTAAAGCGTGAGTTCCAATAAGTATATGAAGACTACCATTTTCCAACGCTTCGTGAATGATTTTCCGTTCCGCAGTTTTGGTTGAACCGGTGAGTATTTTGATATTGATGTTAAGATCTTTAGCCAATTCGGTTAAGCCGTTGTAATGTTGGTTGGCCAAAATTTCCGTTGGCGCCATCAAGCAACTTTGGAAACCATTATCCAACGCAATCAACATCGCCATTAAAGCAACAATCGTTTTTCCCGAACCAACATCGCCTTGTAATAATCGGTTCATTTGAGCATTTGTGCCCATGTCGTTTCGAATTTCTTTAAGCACTTTTTTCTGCGCATTCGTCAACTCAAACGGCAAATGGTTTTGGTAGAAATTATTGAAATTGTCACCAACAATCGTAAACGGATGCCCTTTAATCTTATGCTTGCGAACCAGGTTTTTGGTAATCAATTGCAATTGGATAAAAAACAATTCTTCAAATTTTAATCGGAATTGCGCTTTCGCCAAAAGTTCGGGGCTTTTAGGGAAATGAATGTTGAATAACGCTGCGTTTTTTGGAATCAACTTTAGTTCCTCGATTAAATATTGAGGTAGCGTTTCTGAAAATTGAGCTTGGGTTTCCAAAAAAACTTGTTGCATCATTTTATTCACCACACGATTGGAAATGCCGCGATTGGTTAAAGTTTCGGTTGATGGATAAACCGGTTGCATCGCCGAACGTAAACTTTGTTCGTGTTCGTTTAGCAGTTCCATTTCCGGATGCGCCATGCTGTATTGACCGTTGAAATTGGTTACTTTTCCAAAAATAACATAAGGTGTATTGAGCTTTAACGTATCGCGAATCCATTTGTGACCTTGGAACCAGTTGAGTTCCATTTGACCGGTTTCGTCTACGAAAGAAGCGACTAATCTTTTTTTGGCTTTGCCAAATTCGACGGTTTTAATATTGATGATTTTGCCAATAATTTGTACTTCAGCCGGATTGTTATTCAGTTCGTTAATCTTGTAATAACGAGTTCTGTCAATGTAACGATTCGGGTAAAAATTAAGTAAATCTTCATAGCGGTGAATGCCAATTTCCTTGCGCAACAATTCTCCGCGTTGCGGACCAACGCCTTTGAGGTATTCGATGGGAGTTTGCAGAAGATTATTCATGAAATACTATGAAGACACTTAAAAAGTATGTACATGCGAATATAGTTTATTTTTTTAGCTTAAATTTCATTTTATATTGATTTGAAATTCTATATTTATTTTTTTTCTGACTTACTATTTTTATGACTAAATACATCTCCGGATTAAATGGTATTAGGGCAATAGCTGTTCTTATGGTAATTATTTGGCATAGATTTCCTGAGGGTCATTTTATGAAAATGATACCTGTTGGCCCTTTTGGGGTTAATATTTTTTTTGTTTTAAGTGGATACTTGATTTCTAGGATTTTATTTGAAGGGGTGTTAAAAATTAAAGCGAAAACGGCAACAAGCTACCAACTTATTAAGAGTTTTGTGATAAGGCGTAGTCTAAGAATATTTCCAATCTATTATATAGTGCTGTTTTTAATGTATTTCACAGATGGGATTATCGGCAATAGTTTTCGGGATAATTTTGCTTGGTATTTCTTTTATGCCAGCAATTATCTTATTTATAATGAAGGCAGATGGTTTGGCTGTTTGGCGCATTTATGGTCACTGGCTGTTGAAGAACAGTTTTATTTGGTTTGGCCCTTTTTGGTATTGGTGTTTTTCAGAAATAGAATTTTAGGACTTTTATTGACAGCCATTTTGGTTGGAACTTTGGCTCCGTTATTTATGGATGGAATTACTTATGTGTTGACCGTTTCGTGTATTAATGCTTTTGGAATTGGCGCCTTATTGGCTTACGTAGAAGTCATTAAACCACAATGGAAATCGGTTTTTATTAAAATAGTATCGGTGCTCGCTGTTGTTTCGGTGATTTTTATTTTTGTGCACTATTTTGTTTACGAGTTCTCAATATTTTTTGACCGTTTTTTGGTGTCTTGTATTGCGGTGGCTATTATTGCCTATTGTCGTTACCATCAAGATAGTTTTTTAGTTACTAAAATTCTTGAAAACAAAATGTTAAGTTTTATTGGTTTAATCAGTTATGGAGTATATTTATATCACAATATAGTACCAAGATATTGGATTGTTGTATTGAATCGATTAGACGTGAAAACGCCTTCAACTTTGGGTAATTTTTCTTATTTAGAATTTTTTATTCAAACTGCTTTTGTTATTTTTATCAGCTATTTGTCTTGGGTTATCATTGAAAAACCCATCTTAAAATGGAAAGATAAATTAACCTAGTTCAAATCGAAACCCTATCGCTATGAAATACTTTTTCTTTCTCTTTTCCTTTATTTCTTTTGCCCAACAAACCCCAAAAGTGGATTTTATCAAATGCAATGCTTCCGTATATCCGGAAATGGAAACTAAAAAAGTGGATGGCGTTGTTACCTATGAATTCAAAGTGATTTCGGCTATTGATTCGATTAGAATTGATGCTGTGAATATGACTTTTAGCACAGTTGAAATTAATGGAAAATCAGTAAAATTTAAAAATAACAACAAAGAGTTAGTGCTGTTCGAAGGTTTTGTAAAAGGCAAAAACAAACTTAAATTTGTTTACCAAGCTTTTCCCAAGCAAACCATGTATTTTAATGTCGGAAGCAACCAAATTTGGACACAAGGACAAGGCAAATATACCAGTCATTGGTTGCCGAGTTTTGATGATGTTAATGAGAAATTGGTTTTTAATTTGAATGTTACCTATGATGAGAATTATAATGTATTGGTGAATGGCATTTTAAAGGAAACTTTTCCGGATAAAGACAAAAAAATATGGCTTTACGAAATGCAAAAACCAATGAGTTCCTATTTATTGGCAATGGTCATCGGTGATTTCAGAAATAAAGTCATTGCTTCCAAATCGGGTATTCCGTTGCAGTTTTTTATCCAGCCGAAAGACACAGCCAAGTTTGAGTCAACTTATCGCCATTCGAAGAAAATGTTTGATTATTTGGAGAAAGAAATTGGTTTTAAATATCCTTGGCAAATCTACAAGCAAATCCCGGTAGAAGATTTTCTTTACGCGGGAATGGAGAATACAAGTTGTACCATTTTTGCGCAAGATTTCGTCGTAGATGATATTGGTTTCAACGATAGAAATTATGTGAATGTCAACGCACATGAGTTGGCACACCAGTGGTTTGGCGATTTGGTTACGGCAAAATCAGGGAAAGACCATTGGTTGCAAGAAGGTTTTGCGACTTATTATGCTTTGTTGGCAGAACGCGAAGTTTTTGGCGATGATTATTTTTACCATCAATTGTATCGAACTTCCTTGCAATTGAAAAATGCTGCTAAAACCGATACGATTCCGGTGATGAATGAGAAAGCAAGTTCGTTGTCATTTTACCAAAAAGGCGCTTGGGCTTTGCATGTTATTCGCGAAGCTATCGGTCCGAAGTTGTTTCAAAAAGCAGTGAAAACCTATTTGAAAAAGCACCAATTTAAAAATGTAGAAACGGATGATTTCTTAGCCGAAATAAAGAAAGCAGCTCCGGCATTTGACACAGAAGAGTTCAAAAAAGTTTGGCTGGAAGATTATCATTTTCAAACCGATGAAGCCAATGTATTGTTGAGGAAAAATGCTTTTATGCGAACGCTTTTTGAAACCCAACAATTGCGTAAAAAATCTTTGGCAGAAAACAGACAAAAATTCTCGACGTTATTAGAAACCGATGTTTTTTATCCGGTGAAAACGGAGATTTTGTACCAATTAGCAGCCGTTTCATTTGAAGATAAAGCAGCGTTTTTGACTTTGGCTATGCAAACTAATAATGTTAAAGTTCGCCAAGCTGTGGCAGAATTTACTACTGAAATTCCTATAGCGTTTAAATTGCAATACGAGTTATTATTAGACGATGCTTCTTATGAAACCAAAGAAATTGCTTTTATGAATTTATGGAAAAATTTTCCGGAAAGTCGAGTAACTTATTTGGCGAAAGCCCAAAACTGGATAGGCGGAAACGACAAGAGTTTGCGAATACTGTTTTTGACATTCTCGATTCTATCTGATGAAAAAGAAAGTGCTGAAAAAACAAGTTATTATAATGAATTAGTCGATTATACTTCGGCTAAATATGAAAGTTCAGTACGCCAAAATGCTATCAGCAATATGTTGTCCATAAATATTAAAGATACAGCAGTTTTAAAAAGCTTGGTCAATGCGACAACGCATCACAAATGGCAGTTCAGCAAGTTTGGACGTGATAAGATTCGGCAGTTAATGAAAGATGAAACTATTCGTGGATTGTTTGAGTCGTTATTGCCAACATTACCCGAAACCGATAAAAGCCAATTGCAAAAACTGTTAAACGAAAAACCATGAGAGCCTTAGTGATTTCGGGTGGCGGAAGTAAAGGTGCATTTGCAGGCGGCGTTGCGCAATATTTAATGCAGGAAAACGGTTGTGAATATGATATTCTTATCGGTAGTTCGACCGGAAGTTTGTTGATTCCGCATTTGGCTTTAGGTGAAGTCGATAAGATTTACAATATCTATTCTAATGTCAATATGCGCAGTATTTTTGACATCAGTCCGTTTGTGGTCAAAAACAAAAATACGCCTAATGAAACCGTTTCCATTAATCACTGGAACGTTTTGAAACAGTTTTTAAAAGGCAGAAGAACTTTTGGTGAAAGCCATAAACTTTTGGAATACATTAAAGAAAATTTCACCAGAGAAGAGTTTGTGTTGCTCAAATCAACGGCTTGCGAAGTAGTGGTTACGGTAACTAATCTTTCCAAAAATGAAGTCGAATACAAATCGATTAAGGATTACGATTACGATGAGTTTTGTGAATGGATTTGGATTTCGTGTAATTATATTCCGTTCATGAGCTTGGTGACCAAAAACGGATATGAATATGGCGATGGCGGTTTTTCGAGTTTGGTTCCGATTCGGGAAGCTATTAACCGCGGTGCCACTGAAGTCGATGTTGTAATCTTAGAGACCGAAGTCCAAGTTCGTACCAAAAAAATTGGCAGAAATCCTTTTTCCTTGATGATTGATTTGTTTCAAACGCTTTTGACACAAGTAGAAAAGCACGACATTACCATTGGAAAACTGGCGGCCAAAAATAAAGAGGCCAAACTCAATTTATACTATACACCAACACAACTCACGGACAACGCTTTGATATTTAACAAAGACAAGATGAAAGACTGGTGGCATAAAGGCTATCAATACGCTAAAAATAAGAGCGAATTGATGAGTGATAATTTGCAGTAACACATTTCTATTGAAAATAATCTTACTTTTAAATCATTTTTTGTAACTATTTTATTATTTTTATTTAATAAATAGTAAGATATGTTGGTAAAAGTCTTTGGAAGTGCCGTCTTTGGTGTTGAAGCAACCACTATAACGGTGGAAGTCAATATTGATAAAGGTGTTGGTTATCATTTGGTTGGTTTGCCTGATAACGCTATCAAAGAAAGCAGTTATCGCATTGCCGCTGCGCTAAAAAACAACGGTTATAGTTTACCGGTAAAGAAAATCATTATCAATATGGCGCCAGCCGATTTGCGTAAAGAAGGTTCGGCATACGACTTGACTTTGGCCATCGGTATTTTGGCAGCGACCAACCAAATCAAAGCAGATGAAGTTGATCAATACGTCATTATGGGTGAATTGTCACTTGATGGCGGTTTACAACCGATAAAAGGCGCTTTGTCTATTGCAATTAAAGCCAAAGAAGAAGGATTTAAAGGTTTTTTTCTGCCGATACAAAATGTAAAAGAAGCGGCAATCGTTACGGGTTTAGATGTTTACGGAGTGGAAAATGTATTGCAAGTCATTGATTTTTTTGAAGGCAAAGGAACGATTGAGCCGACAATTATTAATACACATGACGAATTCAACAAAACCTTAGATTTCCCGGAATTTGATTTTTCTGATGTGAAAGGGCAAGAAAGCATCAAACGGTGTATGGAAATTGCGGCAGCCGGTGGTCATAACATTATTTTGATTGGTCCACCTGGTTCCGGGAAAACGATGTTGGCCAAAAGATTGCCCAGTATTTTACCGCCAATGACCGTAAAAGAAGCTTTGGAAACTACTAAAATCCACAGCGTTGCCGGTAAAATAAAAGACGCCGGATTGATGAACCAAAGACCTTTCCGAAGTCCGCATCACACAGCTTCGAGTGTTTCTCTTGTTGGCGGCGGCAGTTACCCGCAACCGGGCGAAATTTCCTTAGCGCACAATGGTGTTTTATTTTTGGATGAATTGCCGGAATTCAAACGAGAAGTTTTAGAAGTGATGCGCCAACCTTTAGAAGACCGTGAAGTGACGATTTCGAGAGCCAAATTTACGATTACTTATCCATCATCATTTATGTTGGTAGCGAGTATGAATCCGAGTCCGGGTGGTTATTTCAACGATCCCGATGCGCCTGTTAGTTCGTCACCAGCGGAAATGCAACGGTATTTAAGCAAGATTTCCGGACCATTGTTAGATAGAATTGACATTCACATTGAAGTCACACCGGTGCCTTTTGAAAAACTAACCGAAACCCGTCCGGCAGAAAGCAGCGTATTGATTAGAGAAAGGGTGACGAAAGCCAGAGAAATTCAATCACAACGTTTTGTCGCATTGGACAACATTCATTACAATGCGCAAATGACCACGAAGCAAATTAGAACTTGGTGTGCTTTGGATGCCGTTTCGTTACAGCTTTTGAAAACTGCGATGGAAAGATTAAATTTTTCCGCCAGAGCCTATGACAGAATCCTAAAAGTAGCGCGAACTATAGCCGATTTAGAAGAAGCCGAAACGGTGAGTTCCAATCATATTGCGGAAGCGATTCAGTATAGGAGTTTGGATAGAGAAGGTTGGTTGGGATGATTTAGTTTTCAGCCTCAGTGTTGAGTATAAGCATGTTTTTTTAAATCTTTTTTGCTAATTGTTAATAACTTAAATTAAAATTAAATTAAAACCCAGTCTCAATTACTATAATTGTTACATACACTTTTTAAAAACAAAGAATATGAAAAAATTAGAGTTATTATTTCCTGACCACAAATACATTATCCATTATTTTGATCAAGAAGCAAAGCAAGCAATTGATACATTTGATAGATATTTCGCTTTAAAAACTTATTTAATTCCATTTAGAAATATAACTGAATCACAAGCTAATGAAGTTTATGTTTCAACTAAATATCAATTAGTAAATGAAATAAGTAAAATAACGAAAGAAAACAATCAAGTTTATGATGATATTAAATACAAATTTGAAGCAACAGCAATCGCAGTTGATTATAAATTGGATAATGTTAATATCAATTGTTTTTTGATTGAATTTAGATTAGATGATTAGGAATAACTAATTCTTAAAAATTATTTTAAGTATATTTATAATGCCTAGCGCCAACCAAAACCGGATTTTCTTTCTCAATCGAATCCAAATAAAATTCAGTTGTAGGAGCTAAAATCGAATGTTTTAATTCCTTTTTGTGGAGTTTTTCATAAGTTATAAAATCAATCGCTGTGCATTGTTCCAAAGTTTCGAAGAGTTTTACTTTTTCAATTGCCGATTGCCATTCAGGGGAAACTTCCGCTTCAAAAACTTTTGATTTAGAACCACTTCCGTAAGCAATGAACCCGAATTTTTGATTGGACAAATCTGATTTTTGTTGGAAATGATAACACAACGTAGACAACAATCCTAAGAAAATAGAACCGGTGTAAATATTACCAATTTGACCCGAGGCAATTTCGGAAGGCAAAATCTTTTCATTGACTAAAGCTAAATATTCTGCGCTTTTGGCTAAAGCTTTGATTTTATCTTTAGTCGTTTCTCCGATTTGAGCTTCTAATAATTCCGGATTTTCATTAGCAAAAATTTCGATAAAAGTTCTTCGACCTTGAAAACAATAGGGAAGATGCATTAAAATGTTTGCCCAGTTTTCATAGATTTTTCCACTTTGGTGGCTTTCGGATTTGTAATGGTCGTAGGCTTCCGAAATTCTGTTGATATAACATTGATTGGAATATTGTCCGTCGAAAACTGGTTGCTCTTTATAAATGGCGATTTCACTTTCTAAGACACCATGCCATTCCGGATTATGGTCTAATTGCAAAGCTTCTTTGCTGACCGTTCGTCTGGGTTTAAAGAAATCGAATACGCCTTGGGTTGAAACGCCAACTTCATTTGAAAAACTTAAAATTCTCGGTTCAGAAGTGATTAACATCGCAATTGCACCAGCGCCTTGAGTGTATTCTCCGGTCGAATTTAAGTCGTATTTGGCATTGTCAGAGGCAATTACCATCGCTTTTTTGGTTGGATTTAACCGAACGTAATCGAGGCAATTTTGCAACGCATCAATTGCGCCGATACAAGCAAAAGTCAAATCGACTACATCGCAATTTCGGAAACTGTCTTCGCCTAAGACATTTTCTAAATTTGACAAAACATAAGAAGCTACCGGTTTTGAACTATCGATGCCGCTTTCGGTTCCAACGTAAATTCGGTTGATTTCTTTTGGACTCAAATCCTCTTGTCGAATAAGCTTTAAAGCCGCATTTGACGCCATGGTTACCACATCCTGATGAATATCGAGGAAACTCATTTTGTGCAACCCCAAACCTTTAACAAGCTTGTCGGCTTCAATGTTTCTGTTTTCGGCTAAAGTGGTTATTGGAAGGTATATTTGCGGAATATCAAATGCGATACTGTCTATGCCTGCTTTCATTTATTTTCGATTTTTGATCTGTAAAATTAAAAAAGACAACTTCAAAATGAATTGAAATTGTCTTTAAAATTAGGGTATCAAACACGATTTATGATTAATTCAAAAAAGAGGACTTTAAATTTTTGAATTGTGATTTTTGCTAAAAATAACTGATTTTTTTAATCCAAAAGTGCTGAGAACGTATCGCCTTGTTTAATGTTGCCTGAACTATAGCCTTTTTTGAACCAATACATGCGTTGTTCAGACGTTCCGTGAGTGAAACTATCAGGTTTGACTTGACCTTGCATTTTGCTTTGAATAGCATCGTCACCAACGGCATGAGCTGCACTCAAAGCTTCTTCAATATCGCCTTCTTCTAAAAGGTTTTTATTGTAATGTGCCCAAACGCCTGCATAAAAATCGGCTTGTAATTCTAGGCAAACGGATAATTTATTGGCTTCGGTTTCGCTTTTATTTTGTTGCAATTGTCTCACTTTTCCTGAAGTTCCCATGATGGTTTGTAAATGATGTCCCATTTCATGAGCAATCACATAAGCAATGGCAAAATCGCCTCCTTCTGCTCCAAATCGGGTTTTTAGTTCTTCAAAGAAACGCAAATCCATATAGATTTTTTTGTCTCCGGGACAATAAAAAGGTCCAGAAGCTGATGTGGCACTACCGCAAGCAGTGTTTACACCATCATCAAATATAACCATTCCCGGTTCTTCAAAGTCCATATTATTTTCTTGGAAGATTTTGGACCAAGTTTCATTGTTGTACACAAAACACGCCTTTGAAAATTCACCAAGTTCTTTTTCTTCTGCTGATAATTCTCGGGTTTTTGTCCCTTCTGTCTGCGTTTGTGTTCCTTGGGTTTGTTCTATTATATTGCCTATCGTTTGTCCGGTTTCGCCGCCAAACATGTTAAGTAACAAAACTATAATTCCTATAACGCCACCACCTAAAAGTGCTTTTCCGCCACCTGACATACCTCTTCGGTCTTCAAAATTGCCGCTCTCTTTTTTTTGCCATTTCATGATATTTGTGATTTTAGTTTAACTTCATTAAATCTTTAATAATTCTTTCTAAAAGTTCTTTGTCTATTGGTTTTGGAATGTAATCGTTCATGCCGTTTTCAAGACATTTTTCTTTTTCACCAATAACTGTTCCTGCGGTTAACGCTATGATTGGAATATTTTCTGCGTTTGGCAATTGTCTTATGGCCACAGTCGATTCATAGCCATTCATTATTGGCATTTGAATATCCATCAAAATTAAATCGGGGACTAAAGTTTGTACTTTATCAACCGCTTCTTTACCATTTGCGAGTTCGATAATTTGGGCATTGGGCAAAATTTGTTTGACTAGTGTTTTAGCCAAAAGCATGTTGATTTTGTTGTCTTCTACTATAAAAACAACTTTGTCCGCTGTAGTGATAACTTTTGAAGGATGATTTGGTTTAGCCGAATTATCAATTGATTTATTGTTTTCTGTAGACAAATTTGAATAGGTTACGTCTAATATAAAACTAAACTCACTTCCTTTATTAGGTTCGCTGCTTAACTCCAGTTTGCTATTCATCAAACTTAAAAGTTGGTTTGAAATGGAAAGTCCTAAACCGGTTCCGCCAAACCTTTTAGAAGTAGAATTGTCTTCTTGTGAGAATGCCTCAAATATTTTTAATTGGTTGCTTTTTTTGATACCAATTCCGGTGTCTTTTACTGAAAATTGTAATTGAACGCTGTCTTCGTCAATTAATTTGAATGTTGAAATTGATAAGTCAATACTGCCTTTTTCGGTAAATTTCACAGCATTACTCAACAAGTTAATTAAGATTTGTTTCAGGCGAATGTAATCTACCCAAATGTATTTTGGAACTTCTTTTCCAACAATTAAATTGAGTTTCAGATTCTTGAGATTGGCTTCATACTGAATCAAATCGACTACTTGGTTCAGCAATTCGGTGATATTTATTTTGTCGACTGTGAGTTCCAATTTACCCGATTCTATTTTAGAGAAATCAAGGATGTTATTAATTACTTCCATTAAGGAATTGGCCGATTGGTTGATGGTATCCATGTATTTTTTCTGGATATTTTCCAAATTGGTATTCATCAACAATTCTGTAAAACCTATGATTCCGTTCAAAGGTGTTCTGATTTCATGACTCATATTGGCTAAAAATTCCGATTTGGCTCTATTGGCGGCTTCGGCATAATTTTTAGCTTTAATGGCTTCTTCAGCTTCCATTCTGGTGGTGATGTCGATAAAAATTCCAACAATGTATACGATTTCATTGTCTTTGAAGATGGGTTCACCAAATTCTTCAACCCAAATTGATTGTCCTGATTTATTGACTATTCGGTAGATTAAATGAATTTTTTGTTTGTTTTTAAACAATTCATCAGCTTTATCTTTAACAATATTAATGTCATCCGGATGTACTAAATCTATATAGAATATTTTATTGAGCAGGAAGTCTTCTTTAGGATAACCGGTCAGTTTTTCTATTTCGTCATTGAGATAAATTTTAGACCATTTTTCATCATATTTAGAGAGATGAACCGTTCCCGGAATGTTATTGGCTAAAAGCCTGAATTTCTCTTCACTTTCTTTAATAATGTCTTCGTTAATGTTTCTTTCAAAAGCGGAAGAAATGTTATTAGCCAATGATTGCAAGATTGTTATTTCGTCTATAGACCATACTCTTTCTAAAGTGGAGTCATCGAAAACTAGAAACCCATGCATTTCATTTTTTACAAAAATAGGAAGGAATAAAACTGATTTGATGTTTAGAGCTTCTAAGAAACTTTTGGTTGTGTCGTCTTTTATTTTTTTGACGATTGCAGCATAGTAATAATCGTCAATTAAAAAATTTTGTACATATGAAAGCAATCCCGGACTGATATTTTGTAGTTGTGGATTAGGTTCTGTAAAGCCTTTTTCAGCAGCAATCCAACGCAATCTTTGGTAATAATTATCTTCTTTTACATTTTTTGCGAAAAAGGATATCTTATCTACTTTTAGCACGTTTCCAATTTCATTGACGATGCCTTTCAGGGTTTCATCAGTATCTTTGTTGAGTAGGAACTTATCAATGTTTTTACTGATTACCGTAAGGATTTCGCTCTTATAGGACAATTTTTTATCCGATTCCAATAGCAATTGCGCCTCAATGGCAATGGCGATCAAATCGGCAATAGAGCGCGCAAAGTTGATATCTTCATTGTCCCATTCGAAAGCGATGTCTGTTTTTTCGAAACACAGAATTCCAATTATTTTACCGTTGATAAATATGGGTGTATCAAGCAACGACATAATGCCGTTTTTTGGAATATAATCATAACAAAGTTCTTGGGTAATAGTGTTGTTATAAACATTAGAAGCGACAATTTGCATACCGGTTTCTATGTTGTCAAAATAGTTTGGATAAGTTTCTTTGCCTAGAAAAAAGTTCTTTTCAAAGCGATCACTTTTTAAGTAATAAATACTATCACACTTTAATCCTTCCGGAATATATGACCAATAACCAACCCTATCTATGGAACAATTGGTTGAAGCTACTTTCAGTATGTTTTTAAGAATTCCGTTAAATGTATCTTTGTTAGAATAACTTTGAGAGGTTAATATTTTCAGTGTTTCATTGTGAATTCTAACTTTTTTACTGCGATTGTAATGTTCAATTTCTAGATTTTTAACCAGTGTAATGTCTCGGGCAATGGCTGAATAGCCAATGACTTCTCCAAAATCATTTCTTTTTAAAGTCACTTTCTGCGAAACCCAAATCGTTTCTCCGTCTTTTTTTAGCAACGGAAAAACCAAATCATTGTATTCTTGATTTTCTGGTATTTCTTTGTAAAAATCGGTTACATAATCAAGATAATCAGCTCGAACAAACTTGGAAAAATGCTTGCCCAAAATATCTTCCTTTTCTGAAATAAGTGTTTTGACAGCAAATTGGTTGACATAAGTTACGATTGCATTCAAATCAATTTCATAGATTAAATCGGCTGCTGATTCGATCAAACTTCTGTATTGGTCTTTGATTTTTACTTGCTCTGTAACATCTTGACCGATTCCAATGACCACATTGTCAGAGTATTTTTTGTCTTTCCACTGGATGAATTTATAATCTCCGTTTTTGCATTTTAGTTTTCGAATATAAGTGCGATCATCTACAAAACTTTTGTGATATGCTTCTCCAATAAATTCAGGATCTTCGGTCAAATTCCAATAGCCCATTCCCAAAACTTCTTCTACAGTGTATCCCAAAATAGTTTCTACAGATTTGCTGCAAAAAGAGAGTTCTCCTTTTTTATTAGTGGTTATAATCAGTGAATTTCCATTGTTAACAATGATGTCGGAAAAAAGAAATTTATTTTTTGTTTCTAATAACGCTAGGTGTCTTGAAATATGAATGGCTACAGTCGAGAGAAAGGTGCAAACCAACAAAACAGTCAATTTGGTTTCAATTAACTCAGTTTGGTAACTAAAGAGTAAAAAAATAAAAATGCTTAAGACAAAAATCCAGTATTGAAGAATGTTTCTGATTACAAAATAAGAAAGAAAAAAGGCAACGATAAAACTGGCGTAAGAGATTAATTCAAATGGTTTAAAAAATAAGTGGTAGCCAATGTAGCAAAAATAACCAAAGTAAAACAACGGAAAAAAGATAGTGATGCGCTTGTAGAAATAGTCATATCGACTGCATAGAAAATAGAACAGTAACATCGTTGCGCCAACCGTAAAATTGATGATGACATGATGTGTAACTCTTAATTCAAAAATATCAACTATCGTTTCAATTAAAGGAATAGTGATACCAAAAAAAAGAAAATAGATACGAAATTGTTCTTCCTTGGGTTCAAATTCAGAGTATTTCTTGCTGAGATTTAGTTTTTTTTGTAAAGTCTTGTGAATAGCTACGTAAAACAACAAAGAGATAATCAATAATAAACAGATTATTATATAGCTATTGATATTGGCAAATGAAAAAAGATAATTCAATGTATAGTAGGTGTTTAACCAATTAAACAATTTAAATTTAAAATAGAAACTTTCGCATTAAATATACACAAAAATAAAAACTCTGTTCACTTTTTAAAATCTTAATTTAAGAAAACCAATTTAATAACTTTTTCATTGCCGTTATTTTGCCTTTATAGGGTGCATATCTTGTTGGAATGTCGAGCCAATTGGCTTTTTTTACCATCGCTTTTTGATGCGAAAAAAGAGTAAAACTTAACTTGCCGTGATAGGCACCAATGCCACTTTGACCAACGCCTCCAAAGGGCAAACGCTTGTTGGCAAAGTGAATTACGGTGTCATTGATACAACCACCACCAAAGGAATATTTCGAAATTATTTTGTGAGCAAAAGTTTTATTTTTGGTAAAAACATACAGTGAAAGTGGTTTCTCATATTGGGTTATTATTTGTTCCAAATCGGCTTCAGAATCATAACTCAAAATTGGCAGTATTGGTCCGAAAATTTCTTCTTTCATGACCAAACTTTCTAAGCTTGGATTGTCCAATAAAGTAGGAGCAATATAAAAATCTTTTGAGTTTGCTTTTCCACCTAAGAGAATGGTTTGGTTTTCTAAAAATGAAACTTGTCGCTTCCAGTTTTTTTCATTGATGATGCGAGGAAAATCAGGCGATACTTCCGGATTTTCTCCGTAAGCCAAAATAATTTCTTCTTTGAGAAAATCGATCAATTTTGGTTTTATACTTTGGTGAACCAAAAGATAATCCGGTGCAATGCAAGTTTGTCCCGCATTCAGAAATTTTCCCCAAACGATTCGCTTGGCAGTCAATTTTAAATTGGCACTTTGCTCAATGATACACGGATTTTTGCCACCTAATTCCAAAGTAACCGGCGTTAGATTTTCCGCAGCAGCTTTGGCTACCATTTTTCCAACGGCAACACTTCCGGTAAAGAAAATATAGTCCCAGCGTTTTGCCAATAATTCTTGAGCGATATTAATTCCGCCTTCAACACATTCCACATGATTTTCATCAAAGCTTTTGCTGATGATTTTAGCGATGATTTTTGAAGTATTCGGAGTCAATTCCGAGGGTTTTACTACGACTTGATTTCCGGCAGCAACGGCGGCAATTAATGGCGCTAAAGCCAGTTGGTACGGATAATTCCAAGGTGCAATAATGAGTACTTTGCCGTAAGGTTCTTTATACAAATAATCGGTAGAAGGAAAATTTAAAAAAGAAGGCAAAACCCAAGTAGGTTTTGCCCATTTATTGATATTTTTAATCGTATGGTTTAATTCAGCTAAGACATAGCTCGTTTCGGTTACCACTGCTTCAAAAGCCGGTTTTTTGAAATCATCATACAAAGCCTGTATGATTTCGGCTTCTTGCTCCTGAACGGCTTTTAGTAATTTCAGTAACGATTGTTTTCTGTAATTGATATCCGTCTTAAAAATCATGGTAGGTTCTATTAGCTAGGCTAATATAGGATTTTTTAGCAGACAATGTTATTTTTTATTATAGAAATGCCCAACGGAATCCGGTGTAAATATCACCTTGTTTGCTGTCGCTGATTAAGGCTGATACTAATGAACTTGTTCCAAGATAGAAACCGCCTAATCTGAATCCGAAGCCAACATTAGTTCCCGATATTTCATTGAAAGTAACCGGAACATAAGTTTCAAAGAAACCTAAATTTACTCTCGGTGTAATGCTGAAAATATTCGGAACGGTGATTTGGCTATTGCTCGAATCTTCATTTATTTTCTGTTGTAAATAAGCTGTGATATAAACTTTCGGAACCAACTTGAAATCAGCATAAGTCGAAAGCACCGTTGGTAATTTTACTTTAAAATCAGTTTGACCGCTGGTTTGCGTTAAATAACCATTGTCAGTAAGTATTTGCTCTACATCTCTCAGGCTATCAACATTTTCAAATGAGCTCAAATCCAAACCTTGTGGGTTTTGTGTATTGGGTTGAATGTCTAAAACATAATTAGTAGACGAATTGTTGTCTTCTTTGAAAGTCATGCTTCCAATGTTTCTGATGGCTAAGCCAGCATTTAATTTATAGTCTTTTCCTTTTTTCCATTGGTAATTAAACCCGATATCTCCGGCAAAACCATTTAATCCTCCAAAAATGGATTTGCTGTAGTCATCAAAATTGGTAAAACTTTCCGCCAAATTTCCCGAATAAGCAATGTTTAAAGTCGCAGGCGAATTAGTTGTCAAATATGCACCTGAAGCATTTTCATTAACGGTTCCGTTGAGGTTGCTCAAACCAAAATTGGAATAAGATCCCGGAAATAATATTTTTAAAGTAACGCCGGCACTGAATCGGTGGTTTTCAGTTTCAAAAACGGTTCGTGCTGCAGACAAACCCACTTCTCCGTAAGAAGTACCACTTAACCTTTGATTGCCGGGATTGTCTAAAAGTGTTGTGTTTAGAATAAAATTGTCATTGGTAATTGCATTTCCAATGGTTGGATCAATATCTACCATATCAAATTTGGCATGCGCTTTTGTAGTAATGGCGAATCCCCATTTTTGCCAACGCATAGCAAATCCGGGGCCGAGAATTTCCGCGTCCACACGAGCATTTACAGGGCTAGAGCCTTGAAAAAGCAGTTGCTCAAAATCGGTATCCGAATTAAAATCACTAAAAGCAATTTTGTTATTGGCTACATTAAAACTCAAGCCATAAATATTGACTTCAAATTTTTTAGACAAATTGGCTAATTCAGCCGGATTGATATTGGCATTTAAAATACCAACTCGATTAGAAGTGCTGATACCCGAAAAATGGTCTTGAGCAAAAGTGCTTAGTCCAATAAGCAGACTTACGGTTAAAATGATTTTCTTCATACTAGATTGATTTAGGTTTGTAACAGTTGGATTTTCAATAACCCTAACGTAACTATAAACGTAAAAGTAGTTATTTTAGTTTACAAAGCATTCCAAATAACTTCATTTGGTGTTGGCGCAATGATTTCAAGGGTTTCTTTGGTAACCGGATGGATGAAAACCAATTTTCGAGCATGAAGATGAATGCCACCATCGGGATTACTTCGATCGAAGCCATATTTTAAATCGCCTTTAATTGGACAGCCGATTGCGGACAATTGTGCTCTGATTTGGTGGTGTCTTCCGGTGTGAAGATTGATTTCTAAAGCAAAATAGTTGTTGAGTGCGGAGATGATTTTATAATCCAAACTCGCTTTTTTGCTTTCGGAAACTTCTTTGAGATGCGCTTTAGAAGTGTTGTTTTTTTCGTTTCTTTTCAGAAAATGAACTAAATTATCTTCTGTTTTTGGTGGTTTGTTTTTCACGACAGCCCAATATGTTTTTTGTGTTTCTCTGTTACTAAACAATTCATTCAAACGTGTCAAAGCCTTGCTGGTTCTGGCAAAAACAATAATGCCTGTCGTCGGTCGGTCTAATCTGTGAACCACTCCCAAAAAGACTTCTCCGGGTTTGTGGTACTTTTCTTTGATATATTCTTTGACGATTTCTGAAAGCGGTTTGTCACCGGTTTTATCACCTTGAACAATATCGCCTACACGTTTGTTAACCACAATGATGTGATTGTCTTCGTGAAGAATTTGGAGATTATCTTTGGTGGAAACTATTTTCAAAATCGATTGTTAGATTTATAGATTGTTAGATTTTTAATGAAGAACGAAATTTAGATATCATTTTGATGATTGTGTCTAAATCATTAACTAATTTATCCAACTCTAATTGATTGATATAACCTAAATCAAAAGCTATCAATAATTGTGTTTCGATTTCATAAATTGAACCAATTGCAATTTCAAGAAATCTAGAAAAATCTTTGTTACTGCTTCTTGAACAACCTTCTGCAATATTTGAAGGAACTGAAACCGAGGCTCTCCTTAATTGATTTGTTAATCCAAATTTTTCGTTATCAGGAAAATTTGCAGTTGTAGCATAAATATGTGAACAAAACTGCCGGCTTAATTTCCAAATTTCCAAATCTTTAAATCTGTGCATCTCTCTAATAATCTAAGAATCCAACAATCTAAAAATCCAAATTAATATTGCTCACTCGAATTAGGGAAATCACTTGACTTTACATCAGCCACATAATTGCCAATAGCCGAAGTCATTTGCTCGTATAAGTTTAAATAACGGCGAAGGAATCGAGGACTAAATTCATTGTTCATGCCCAACATATCGTGAATTACCAATACTTGTCCGTCAACACCGCCGCCGGCACCAATTCCGATTACAGGAATCGAAATCGTCTTAGCTACTTTCTCTGCTAAAGAAGCGGGTATTTTTTCCAAAACCAACGCAAAACAGCCTATTCTCTCTAACAATTTAGCATCTTCAATTAGCTTTTCTGCTTCGGCTTCTTCTTTGGCGCGAACGGTATAAGTTCCGAATTTGTATATAGATTGTGGAGTCAAACCCAAATGACCCATTACCGGAATTCCGGCATTTAGAATGCGTTTGATACTTTCTTTTATTTCGCTTCCACCTTCTAATTTTACTGCATGACCGCCGCTTTCTTTCATGATTCTAATCGCAGAACGCAAGGCTTCTTTTGGATCTGATTGGTAACTTCCAAAAGGCAAATCCACCACAACCAAAGCTCTTTCTATGGCTCTTACCACCGAAGAAGCATGATAAATCATTTGGTCCAAAGTAATCGGCAAAGTAGTTTCGTGTCCGGCCATTACGTTACTCGCAGAATCGCCCACCAAGATTACATCAACTCCGGCAGTATCGACAATCTTCGCCATGGTAAAATCATAAGCAGTAAGCATCGATATTTTTTCGCCATTGGCTTTCATGTCAAATAATGACTTTGTAGTGATTCTTTTGTAATCTTTTTTTGCTGTAGACATCGTTGTGTTTTTAAAAAGTAAAGTTAATAAAAAGGAATTGTAAAATTTGACCAAATCACTTTCTTACGGACAACAAAGGTGTAACTATTTTTTTAAGTGATGTACTAATTTGAAAAAAAAGTAGTTATGGAAACTAATAGAAATTGGAAAAAGCTAAGCGAGGAAAAGTATCTTTTTTACGTTGGTGAAAAGAAGATAGGCGAATTAGAGTATCAAACCTCTAAATGGAACCGCTCTGCTATAATTAATATTGAAGGGCAACTTTATTCCATTCAACATTCAGGTTTTTGGAAAAGCAAATTGCAGATATTGAATTACAAGAGCAATGTGGTTTTAAAAGCGTATTCCGAAAAATGGTTTTCCAGCCAAACGACAATCGAATATAAAGGTGTTAAGCTTCACCTCAAAATTAGAAATAACCCTTTGGCAGAGTTTGTGATTATTAATGAAGCTTCGGAATTGCTTTCTTATAGTTTGGAAACCAATGGCGGAACGGTTGTTACCAACATAATTTCGTTACCGGAAAACGATGATTATTTGTTGGATTTTCTACTTTGGTATCTATTCCAACCCATTGCTCAGGAAAATGCAGGCGATAACCTGGTTTTTCAAAGTTTACTAATGTCTTTATAAACCAATAAAATTACTTGATTCTTGTATTTATATAGTGATAAAATGCTTTACATGCTTAACTTTGCATTCTTATCAAATTAATCAAAAATGCCGAAGATATTAATTATCGAAGACGAAGCCGCCATCCGAAGAGTATTAATCAAAATACTTTCAGAAGAGAGCGATACCTATACTGTTGAAGAAGCCGAAGATGGAAAACAAGGTTTTGAAAAAATCAAAAATGAAGATTACGATTTAGTCCTTTGCGACATCAAAATGCCTAAAATGAGCGGTGAAGAACTACTCGAAGCCGTAAAAAAAATCAAACCCGAAATTCCAATGGTGATGATTTCCGGTCACGGTGATTTGGAAACGGCTGTTAACACGATGCGTTTAGGTGCTTTTGATTATATTTCAAAACCACCTGATTTAAATCGACTTCTTAATACTGTCCGCAATGCTTTGGACAAAAAACAATTGGTCGTAGAAAATAAAATCCTCAAGAAAAAAGTTTCTAAAAACTACGAAATCATCGGCGAAAGCGAACCTATCAATCAAATCAAACAGATGGTTGACAAAGTGGCGCTGACTGATGCTCGTGTTTTGATTACAGGACCAAACGGAACCGGAAAAGAATTGGTTGCCCATCAATTACACGAAAAAAGTGAAAGAGCTGCTGCGCCAATGATTGAGGTCAATTGTGCTGCGATTCCGTCTGAATTAATCGAAAGTGA
This sequence comes from Flavobacterium sp. UBA7682, assembly GCF_002482945.1. Classification (NCBI taxonomy): domain Bacteria; kingdom Pseudomonadati; phylum Bacteroidota; class Flavobacteriia; order Flavobacteriales; family Flavobacteriaceae; genus Flavobacterium; species Flavobacterium sp. UBA7682. The sequence goes on along the minus strand of NZ_DLGY01000036.1, from coordinate 140,916 downwards.
ATTGTTTGGTCACGTAAAAGGAGCGTTTACTTCCGCCGTAAAAGACCGTGCCGGAAAATTCGAAGCTGCCGATGGTGGAACCATTTTCTTAGATGAAATTGGTGATATGAGTTTGTCAGCGCAGGCCAAAGTATTGCGTGCGTTACAAGAAAGTTTAATTCAAAGAGTTGGCGCCGATAAAGACATTAAAATCAATGTGCGTGTCGTTGCGGCAACGAATAAAGATTTGAAAAAAGAAATTGCCGAAGGTCGTTTCCGAGAAGATTTATACCATCGTTTGGCGGTAATTTTAATTAAAGTACCTTCGCTAAATGACAGACGCGATGACATTCCTTTATTGATTGAACATTTCGCGGTAAAAATCGCTGAAGAGCAAGGAAACGCTCCAAAATCATTTTCCAAAGACGCCATTAAATTATTACAAGAGTACGATTGGACCGGAAATATACGCGAACTGAGAAACGTAGTAGAACGCTTAATTATTCTTGGTGGAAGTGAGATTTCTGAAACTGATGTAAAACTATTTGCGAGTAAATAAAGAGATAAGGGATTAGGCAAAAGTCTATTCCCTTATCCTTTTTAACTTATCCCTTAAATAATGAACTTAAAAAAAATAAACCCACAACTCCAACAAGCACTCATCGAACACGGTTTAACCGAAGCCAATGAAATGCAACAAGAGACTTTTTCAACCATCAAAAGTGGTGCAGATGCCGTTATTCAATCACCGGATGGAACCGGAAAAACGACGACCATTGTTTTAAATGTGATCCAACGAATGGAGAAATCCATAGGTGAAAGCACCAGAACTTTAATTATTGTAGAAAACAAAGAGCGTGTTTTGGAAATGGAAGAGCTATTTTTGAAATTCGGTACTTATACAGATTTAAGTATACTCGGGGTACATGAAAAAGGTGATATCGATTACGATAAAAATGTGATTTCAATGGGTTTAGATATTCTTATCGGAACACCAAACAGAATCAACGCCATGTTTGCTTCTGCCGGATTTAATATCAATACCGTAAAAATGTTTGTTGTAGATGATGCTGACATACTTTTCCGTTTGCGTCATGATGCGATCATTCAACGATTGATGATGAGTGTTGAAAAAACACAACGAATTTTCTTTTGTTCTCAAATCACCGAAAGGGTAGAAGTACTGGCTGAGAAAGTCATGATTGAACCGCTTTTCTTTGAGATGGAAGAAGAAGCGTAGTGATCAGTGCTCAGTTTTTAGTGATCAGTAACTCATAACTTATAATTCATTAACTCATAACTAATACAAATGGGACTTATAAAAATATTTTCAGGAGAAGCTATTCTCGCCTTTACTTTAAAAGAAAAATTGGAAGAAGCCAGTATCAATGTGGTCATCAGAGATAACAATCAGGCGAATGTAATTCCGAGTATTCAAACGAGTAAACCCGTGGAATTGTTTATTCACGAAATTGATTACGGCAAAGCCAATCCGGTAATTGAGGAGTTCCGATTGAGTATTTAAATGAAAAAAAGAGTTGAAATAATACCATTCCTTCTTTTTGCATTGACCATCTTGGTTTTAGACAGGTTTTTATTTTTACCCGGCAGAATGGAAGGAACATGGGATTATGAACAAGGTACTTTTATAGGTAATCCGATTTCGTTTACTTATAACATTGATATCGTCGATAACTTTGAAATTAAAATTCAAGACGATAAAAAATTGGATTCTTTTTATCTCGTTGGCTGTTATTTTGGGAACTTATATTTGTTGAACAAAGAGACCTTAGAATACACTAAATATGTCAAGTTTGAAAGAAGTGATTCTATTTAAAAATCTTCAACTTAAGTACTAGCAAAGAAATAAATACCCCAAAAACGCCAATTATCGCAAACGAATATCTTAAACTCGTCAATTCTGCGATAAAGCCAATTAATGGCGGACCAATTAAAAAACCAAGAAAACTAATACTCGAAACTATCGTTAAGGCTATTCCTGTTGGTACGTTTTTATTATTTCCTGCGACATTGAAAATGATGGGTACGACATTAGAAACGCCAAAACCAACCAACATAAAAGCAATCATACACGGAATCATATAAGGCAATAAAACCGCCATATATAATCCGCTTGAAATTACTAAACCACTGATGATTAGGATTTTTTTGGCACCATATTTTCCCACTAAAATATCACTCAAAAATCGTCCCGAAGCCATGCTAATCATAAAGGTAGTATAACCCAAAACCACCAAAGCGCCCGGAGCTTTTATAATTTCCTTGAAATAAACGCCACTCCAATCAAACATGATGCCTTCGCTCGCCATACCACAAAAACAAATCACACCCAACCACAATAAGGTTTTATCCGGCTTCTTCCAAAAAGAATAACTCGATTTTTCTTCTTCTTGCTTTGATTTGGCTTTGATGATGTATTTGTAATTGGTTAAAAGGATAATCACTACAAATCCAAAAGCCACTAAAAAATGTTGAAATGGTGTTAGTTTAAAGGCCAGCATTAATAAACCCACCAAAGCACCACAAAATCCGGCCAAACTCCACGAACCATGAAATGAACCAATGATAGGTTTGTCAAACAATTGTTGGGTATAAACACCTTGTGTATTCACAGCAATATTGCAAAAATTGCCAAAGAAGCCGAACAAAAATAATCCGTCGGCCAAGTGCCAACTCGTCGAAGCTAATCCTAATAATGTCAAACAAATAGCATAAAAGAATAATCCTAAAATAGCAATATTTCGGCTACCGTACTTAGTAACAATTCTACCCGAAAAAGGCATTGCTACCAATTGACCAATCGGTAAAGCAAAAAGCATTGTTCCCAATTCAGCTTCGTTTAGTTGCAACATCGATTTCATGTCCGGAATGCGACTTGCCCAAGTGGAAAAACAAAATCCCATACCAAAGAAAAACAGTGATGTTGCCAATCGAACCCTATTGAGATAAGATTTTTTGGCTTTTCTAAAGCTTTTTTTAATCTTGGCTTTGGGTAAAATTTTACTCAGGAAACTGTAATCTATTAAAGGCATATCTTCAAATCTTAGTTTAAAAGTAACCAAAATATTTTTGAAAATAATGCTTTCAATAGACTAGTTTAACTTACTAACCAATTACAACGTTATCGTTATTATTTTACCACGAATTTTTTTACTGCCTTTGTTCCGTTGCCTGATAATTCAATCAGGTACATTCCGGCTTGTGCTTCCAACTGAATATTTTCTATCCAATTCCCGCCATTTAAAATCGGTTGGTGATGGTAAATTTTACGCCCTCGCATGTCATAAACGGCCAATTCATATAATCCTGTTAGGTTGTTAGCTTCAACGTTAAATGAACCGTTGTTCGGATTTGGATAAATGGTAAAATCTATCGCAGTAATAAAAGTTGGTGTTGACAAGGCTGGTATTACATGGCAAAGATTCAAGCTCCATGAATTAATGAAACCGCCATCCTGTGGAAATTCATCAAATACTTCAAGTTGCCAGGTTCCAAAACTTGGTTCACCAGCCAGCGTGCTCAATAGTGTTTCAGGTTTTATTGTTCCTGAAATTACAGGGCTTGTTCCATTGCAAGTTAAAATGACTCCACTATCCGCAAAAGTGGCCTCAGCATCATCGGTATCGCCGCATTTGTGACTAAAGAGATTGATTACCGTTCCGGATGGACTAATCAATTTTACAGCAATGTCAGTGAGCCAAGTATGCGAAATGTCAAGTGACACGGTAGCGCTTTCGACATTAAAATTTTCAGCGATATTTAAAGTGGAATAGACTGTAGCCACATCTTCTGAAGGAATAACCACAGGAACATTTGCGGAAGCAAAATCGGAGCAAACAAAATCACCCGTGGTAAATTGTGAAGTAGCACTTAAACTACCATTACAAGCGGTATTTTCCGGACGTACACTCCAGTAATATACCGTAGCTTCATTCAATCCGGTTACTGTATACGCGTTTGTTGAGGTAACCGCCGTTGAGATAATATTGTTAAACCCAGAATCAGTTGCAATTTCAATGGTGTATTGGGAAGCATTGGAATCGGCTGACCAAGTAAAATTAGGTGAAAATACAACTCCGGTTGCACCGTTGGGAGGACTAATCAAAGCCAATGTTCCAAAAGTGTTACTAAGTAGATTCAGATAAACGGATGCTGTTTTGGTAATTGAACCCGAAACCGCAGTAATGGTCAACGGATAAAAACCAACAGCAGCATTTTGTGTATTGGTTAGAGTCAAGGTAACCGTTCCGTTTTCATTAATTACAGTTGGAGTAAAAGAAGCTATAATTTCTGCAGGCATACCTGAAATTGAAAAATTGGTTGTGCCTGTAAATCCGGAAAAGGTTTCATATTCAAAGATATAGTTCACTTCAGTTCCTAAACACGCATCAACATTTTGTACACTGTTGTTTTCCAATAGGAAAGTTGCTGTTGCTGTTGATATGGTAAAATCCAGGTTCGATACATCATAGAAAATGTTTTCGTGACCGCGCACCATAATTCGATTGGCATTACCGGGTAAGTTCGGAACGGTAATCGTTTCGCTACCATCATTTGGAACATTAATGGCAAGCGGAATTGAAAAAGCAAGCCCACCATCGGTCGACAACAAAATATCTACAGTCGCGGTATTGACACCATTCGATGTTGTTCCGGCCACATCCCAAACAACGAGTTGATTAGAAGCAGCAACCCAATCCACAGTAGTATTTGGCGCTGTTATCATGAAAGGACCGGAGGTGTCAGAAACGGTCACTTTCATAAAATCTGTTGCTGATTCACCCCCATTTATATTGTTGTCACGTACAGTAAAAGCAAAATTGTATTCGCGTCCCACATTTGAAATCACTTCCCAAGTTGGTGCAAGATTGTTAGCCAAAACATCTGAAAGTTGTGGAAGATAACGCACAGGAATATCTGTAATGACCTGTGGTTTGAAATTTGGTCCTTCGGTTGCCGTTGCTAGAGGAGGCTGTACAGAAATTTGGCGGTCATATTGTTCCCACGTATAGGTTAGCGCATCACTATCATCATCTAAAGCTGTTCCGGTCAGGATGAAAGCCGTTCCTTTCGGAATAGTGTAATCCATTCCCGCGCTGATTATAGGCGGTATGTTCATATTTGAAGTGATTGCGACACAACTGCCGCCGGCACTATTAATGGTATTTCGTATTTGTGCGATACTGCCTGCGAAAAATTGTGCGTTTGAATTGCTTTGGATATTGGGATCACAAATTCCGGCATAGGCCATAATAGAACTTCCGCTTCCGGGTTCGTAAGACCAATTGTTGTCACGATTGCCACCACATTCGTTGTTAAAAGTATGAGCTGCGCCAAACTGATGACCCATTTCGTGTGCTACATAATCAATATCAAAAGGGTCTCCAACAGGGGAACCGAGACCGGTTGCACCAAATGCTTTTGCCCCTTCTGCGCATGGTTGTCCGCCGCCCAATCCACCACCGGATGTTCCTACGCCATGTCCGAAATCATAATTAGCCGTACCAATAATATCGTCAAGTGTTTCTTGTGTTTCTCCGATAAGAGCGCCAACATCGTCATTGGTTAGGTTGTCTGTATCAATAAAAATAACCTCGTCTTCATTGGGAATCAATTGCAGAAAAACCGAAAGATCACGTTCGAACATCGAGTTGACACGCGTGAGTGTAACAACAACAGCAGCCAAAACAGCGGCTTTTTTTTCTGCCAAAGGAGCTGATTGAAGTCCGGCTTGTGCAATTTGAAATGCCGAATATTCAATAGTTGTTACAATTCCTGTGCGATATGTTCTGTAAACACCATTGTCTAATGGTTGTGCGTTAATTTCATTGATATTTAATTTAGGTTGCATTTCCTCCGTATGGCATTGGAATATATGATTAGTTGTCATTCCTTCACGCAAATAACTCACGTAATATTTTCCGTCTTCTGAAAAGGGTTCAGTATATGAAGTGCCATTGTTGACCGCAAGTGTCATCGTATGAAGCCCAAATAAGGTCACGCTAAAGCGAATTATTGCCGAACGTTTTTCAACACTTTGTCCTACATACGATTTATTATCAGGATAACGGGCAGCCAAATCAGGGTGCATCACCGGTGCTTCGTAGATTCGGAAATATTGCAGTTTTCCATTGCCATCGGGAAAAGGTAAAACTAATGTAGAGATTTGGCCTCGCATGGGTGCATTTTGAAGTGCTTTTTTAAAAGTGACTAGATCGAGTTTGAAGTAGTGTTCCGTTTGCGGGATAGAAATCCGATTCTTTTTACCTGAAGCGGAGGCTTCGATTTGGGAAACTTTTTGCCATATTTCTTGGGCATTGGCATTCAAAATAAAAAGAGAACACAGTAGGGGAAGTAGGTTTTTTTTCATTGGGTGGGGTTTTGAGGTAACTAAGATAACGATTTAAGTTGAGTTTCATGCTCAAATAAAACATTGTCAATACTTGTTTCTATACTATCTTTGCACCTTCAAAAATTCAAGAAGTCTAACAATCTAAGCAGTCTAACAATCTAAGATGATTACAGTTAACGATATCTCCGTAAATTTTGGCGGAACTACTTTATTCAGCGATGTTTCTTTCGCCATTAATGAAAATGACAAAATTGCCTTAATGGGTAAAAATGGTGCCGGAAAATCAACACTTTTAAAAATAATAGCCGGTGAAGCCAAACCTTCGACCGGAAATATTTCGGCTCCGAAAGAAGCGGTGATTGCCTATTTGCCACAACATTTGCTTACGACGGATGGTGCGACTGTGATGGAAGAAGCTTCAAAAGCTTTTGGCCAAATTTTTAAAATGAAAGCCGAAATCGACGAAATCAATGAACAATTAACCATTCGCACCGATTATGAAAGCGATGAGTACATGAAATTAATCGAACGCGTTTCTGATTTGAGCGAGAAGTTTTATGCGATTGAAGAAATCAATTATGAGGCGGAAGTAGAGAAAATATTAGTAGGTTTGGGTTTTGAAAGAGAAGATTTTGCGCGCCAAACCTCGGAGTTTTCCGGCGGTTGGAGAATGCGTATCGAATTGGCTAAAATCCTTTTACAAAAACCCGATTTGATTTTGCTGGATGAGCCGACGAACCACATGGATATTGAAAGTATTCAGTGGTTAGAGGATTTCTTAATCAATTCTGCGAAAGCTGTAGTAGTGATTTCCCACGATAGAGCGTTTGTTGACAATATTACCAATCGTACCATCGAAGTGACGATGGGAAGAATTTACGATTACAAAGCCAAATATTCTCATTATTTAGAACTGCGTAAAGACCGCAGAGTTCACCAACAAAAAGCCTATGACGAGCAACAAAAAATGATTGCTGAAAATCAGGAATTTATTGATCGTTTTAAAGGCACATTCTCCAAAACATTGTCGGTGCAATCGCGTGTGAAAATGCTGGAAAAAATTGTTCCGGTAGAGATTGATGAAATTGATACTTCAGCTTTGAAATTGAAATTTCCGCCTTCGGTTCGTTCTGGGCAATATCCCGTAATTGTTAGAGACTTGCACAAATCGTATGGCGATCATTTGATTTTTAAAGATGCCAATATGGTGATTGAACGTGGCGAAAAAGTGGCTTTCGTAGGTAAAAATGGCGAAGGAAAATCGACGATGATTAAAGCCATCATGAAGGAAATTCAAATTAATGGCGGTTCAGTAGAAATTGGGCACAATGCACAGATTGGTTATTTTGCCCAAAATCAAGCATCGTTGTTAGACGAGAACGCTACTATTTTCTCGACCATTGATGATATTGCGGTAGGCGATGTTCGTACGAAAATCAAAGATATTTTGGGCGCATTTATGTTCCATGGGGATGATGTTACCAAAAAGGTAAAAGTGCTTTCCGGTGGTGAAAAAACGCGTTTGGCGATGATCAAATTATTATTGGAACCGGTGAACTTACTGATTCTCGATGAGCCTTCGAATCACTTAGACATGAAAACGAAAGACATCATCAAAGACGCTTTAAAAGACTTTGACGGAACGTTAATTTTAGTTTCTCACGACCGTGATTTCTTAGATGGTTTGGCGACCAAAGTATTCGAATTTGGAAACAAACGCGTGAAAGAACATTTTGAAGATATTAAAGGTTTCTTGGCTTTGAAAAAGATGGAAAATTTGCGAGAAATAGAGAAATAATTTTATTATCTTAGGCTGGATAAAGTTACTTTATTCTAATCAAATGTTTTTTATGAAGAAAGAGAAGAAGAGTGAGTTGCAAATTTCCAGATTTGAGCTTCATAAGGTAGCTGATTTTTTGCCTTATCCGTTTATTATAGCTGAAGTTATCGATGGTGTTCATCTGAATACCTTTTTGAATGAAAAATTTTTAGAGGAAATAGGATATACTTTGGGAGAAATTCCAACCATAGAAACATGGTATGAACATGCTTATCCGGATGATATTTACCGAGAAAAGGTCATAAGTGCTTGGGATCAAGAAGAGGTTAATTCGAAACAAGAAGGAAAGGTTTTTGTAAAGATGAAATCACAAGTTACTTGTAAGAACGGCCTAAAAAAGTGGTATGAAATCAAAGCCTCAGTCGTAGATAAATTACATGTAGTGGCTTTTGTTGATATTGATAAAGAAATCGCTTTACAAGAAGAATTAAAAAGTATCAATAGCAATAATGACCGAATGTTATCGGTACTAGGGCATGATTTGAGAGCTCCATTACACAATTTGACCACAATCTCTTCAATGGCTTTGGAAGATAATATGTCTCAAGAAGATTTCGCGCCATTTATTGAGAAGATCAACAAACAGTCTACAGAAGTTTTAGATATGTTGGAAACCACTTTAAATTGGTCGAGATCTAATTTTAATACCATCAAGGTCAATAAAGTTGGTTTAGATATGAAGTCTATCATTCAATCCATTTTGAGCATTTATAAAAGTGATTGCAAAACAAAAAATATCACTGTAAATTTAGCACTAGATTCTGAAGGTAATTTGTTTTCCGATATGGAAATTGTGACCATTATTGCCAGAAGCATGATTACCAATGCGATTAAGTTTACACCAATAAATGGAGAGATTACTATTCATTTTAACGACAATGTTTTAACTGTTTCCGATAACGGAATCGGTATGTCGGATGAGATGATTAGTACTATTTTAAATAACAATTACAGGTCTACAAGAGGCACGAATAACGAAATAGGAATGGGAATGGGCATGCAATTGGCGCAGAATTTAGCGGATAAAATTGAAGCCAGGATTACTATTCAAAGTCAACTTCAAAAAGGAACAACCATCAGTTTGATTTTTTAATTTCATGATACAAACAAAACCCGTCAAATTCTAAGAACTTGGCGGGTTTTCACATTAACAAATTACCACAATTTAATTATTCCAAAGCGAAACGAACACCTATTTCGCTTGAGATTTTTATTTTTTCAAATTCAATATTTTCATTGTAATCCTGACTTTTTGTTTTATAGGCAACTTCTTGTAAAGCAGCACCACGAATTCTGATTTGATCTCCGCTACCTCTGTAAGCAATATTTTTAGTCTGATTGATAAATAAGGCTTTGCCTATGTTTTGCCCCAATGGTTTGGTAAAACTCAACGCATTGGCCTTAGCATTTTCCATCGCTTTACTATTGATAACTAGTTGGATTTTCTTTTCTTCACTATGTTCCAGCTTATCAATTGATATATTAGAAATCCCAACTTCTTCTAAACCAATAAAAACTTTTGCTGTTGTTTTAGCATCGTAAACTAGAACAGAATAAGATTTTGCTTTTTGAATATCAGTTTGTTTCAAGAAGTATTTTTTGTAATTACTCATCATGTCTTGCATAGTGACATTTTTTTCAGTGTCAATGCCTAATGATTTCAATTTGGTCAGCATTTCATTTTCTAAGTCTTCAACCGATTTTTTACCCTTAGTATCTTTTTCAGAAATCAAAACATCAATGTAAATTCGGTTAGGTGTGACCAAAGTATCGGCTTTGCCTTGTACTTCAAGATAAGGTTTGTCAATAAAATTCTTCTCTTGGCTGAAAGCAGTAATTGAAGTAAAAATGGCGATTAGTACAAAGATTTTTTTCATGTTGAGTATAGGTATTTATGATTACTATATTTAGTAAACGAATTATTTTTAAAAATAGTATATGATTAAAATAAAACCCGCATGAAAAAAATGGTGGGTTTTTACTTCTGACAAACCCAACTTCGAAATTATTTTTTGCTCTTTTCTATAATGTTTAAAAGGCTCCTATTTGTTTTTTTTTCAGCCGGTTTTCCGTTTTTAGTCGAGATAATTACGACGCCTTTTTTGCCTTTTTCACCATAAATGGAAGTCGCTTTTTCATCCTGCAGTATGGAAATAGAATCGATTTCTTGTTCGTTTAAAGGTGTATAAGGACTGGTTGGGTTGGGCCCAAATAATTGTTGTTCGGTATATTCAATACCATTGATAATATAGAGAGGATCGGGAAGTACGATGATGGATTCAATTTCATCCATTTCTACTTCTTTCACTGTTTGTTTATTGGTTACTTTGTCATCAAAAACCAGTAAAGGTTTTTCTTTTTTGGCATTCGAGACTTTATTTTCTTTGTTGATAAAGAGTTCTACATCTTGCGATTTTGCTTTTCTATCTTCTCGTTTTTCTGCAACGATATAACCTTGGTTCGTTTGAGGAAGAGGATTAAGATAGTCTTTGTTGAGCTCTTTGTCAGCTACAGGAGTTATATTTTTATCTTCTTCAATCTGAATGTTTTCTTGAACAGCTACCTGACTTGAGGTAACAATTTGTTTTTTCAAAATGAAATCAGCGTCTTTTTTAATATCCGGATGAACCGTTTCAGTCGTAACAATAGCGTCATTATTTGGCGTACTTAGTTTTGGAATACTGTCTTTTTGGACAATAACCTCATTAGTCTTCATATTCGGCTGGTCATTTTTCAAAAATTGGTAACCCAATGTAGCAACCAATAGAACTGACGCAGCCACCGCAATTTTTTTCCAAAGGTTATTGGCTTTTGTCAATTCTTTTTTGTCGAGTTTTTCTTCAACTCTGTTCCAGACTTTCTCCATAGAAGCAAAATCGGGCGATTCAGCGTTGTCGGCTGCCTTTTTAAATTGATTAAAAATATCTTGATTTTCCATGATTACTTTGCTTTTTGATAATAAAGATTATTGACTAAATCTTTTAACTTGGTCTTCGCAACATTCAACTGTGATTTCGATGTGCCTTCGGAAATATGAAGCATAGCCGCTATTTCTTTGTGACCGTAGCCTTCAATAACAAAAAGGTTAAAGATGGTTTTACAACCTTCCGGAATCAAATTGAGTAAGTTGAGCAAATCTTCTTCTTCTAAAGGCGTTTCTTGTGGACTTTGAGGCTGAATGCTAAACGATGTTTCCTCTAAATACAAATTGAAATTTACATTGCGTTTCAATTGTAACAAACATTGGTTTACGGTTATTTTTCGAGCCCAAGCTTCAAAAGCGCCAACTTCTTTCAACTGATCCAGTTTGGTGAAAATCGTATAAAAAGCATCGGCCAATACTTCTTCTATTTCTTCTTCCTTTTTTAAATAGCGTTTGCACGTTCGGTATAGCTTGGGTGACAAGTATTCGTATACTTGCCGCTGCGCATCACGGTGCATTTTTTTACAGGCTGATATTTGCGTTTCGGTGATCACTATGGATGTCTTTATAAGTAAAGAGGACTATTTGTTTAAAAAGGTTGGGATGAGGTGAAAAAAAAGTTGGCAGTGTTCAGTATTCAGTATTCAGTATTCAGTTTATTTTGTTTTATCGAGAACTAATTTATAAATATTTGATTCCAAAATTTCCGAATCAGTGTCTTCACAGAGTAAAAATTCGATTTCTTTTTCGGATTGTTTGTATAAAGTCAGGCCTTCAAATTTATTCGTATTCGAAATTTCTTGGGTGAATTCTACTTTTAAAGTTTTGGCATCCATACGTCCGATGATGCTTCCTAAAACTTCACCGTCGAGATAGGTTGAAGCGGTATCTTCGGCGGAAGCCAGGAAATAGATTTTATCTTCTACTAAAATGGCATCGGTGAATGTAGCTGTTATGTTTTTGATTGTAGGCAAATCGATTGAAACATATTCGAATTGTTGATTTTGTGGAGTGTCTTTGCTGAAAATTACGGCATTTTTTCCTTTAAGACCATTACCACGTTGGAAGAAATAGATCTGGTTATTGTCCATGATTAAACCTTCAATATTCAATTCATCGTCTGAGATAGCGAATTCTTGTTTGATTTTTTGGTAAATGACACCAATGTTGTTTTTTTGAATTTTACCGGTTGGAATCGCATAATTGAAAATCATATTTCGGTTTTCCGTCGAGCCGGAACCCAAAAGCACTAAGTCGGTTCCTTTTAAAGCGATGGCTTCAAAATCGGGTTTGTCTTTTTTGACGATGTTATCTTGAGCATTTTCTACCAGAGCTATTTTGTTGAGGTTTTCTGTTGGAATACTGTATTCATAAAGAAAAGTACTGTTGTCTGAAATAATGTAAATTTTGTCCTCGTGGTAAACTAATCCTGATGCAGAACCAATTCCGATGATTTTAAATAGTAGCGAAAGTTGAAATTTTTCCATAAGTTAGCAATTGTTTTAGCCCCGATGGAAGCGACATCCTTTTTGTTTTGTGCCTTGAAGCACTTCGACTCCCGAAGCCTCGGGACAGAGTGACATGTTGAGGCGCAAAACAAAAAGATACAGCGGACAGCGGGAATCAGCTCCTACAAATATAAACATTGACACTATGAAAAACATCAATCCTGAAGATTTTAGAGTAAAAGGCAAAATCGATTTGTCAAAATTACCGACCAGACTTGACATTGATACTGATAAGGATGAGGAGGCCTTGGCTTTGGATAAGGTCCAAGTGAAGTTGAGCAAGCGACAAGATGCGATGTATGCGCACAATCGGCATGCGTTTTTGATTTGTTTGCAAGGCATGGATACGAGTGGGAAAGACAGTTTAATTCGCGAAGTTTTTAAGGAATTCAATCCGCGAGGCGTAGTGATTCACAGTTTTAAAACACCGAATTCAACTGAGTTGGAGCACGATTATTTGTGGCGTCATTATTTGGCTTTGCCCGAAAAAGGGAAGTTTGCTGTATTCAATCGAACGCATTATGAAAATGTTTTGGTGACACGAGTGCATCCGGAATATATTTTATTCGAAAATTTACCCGGAATTGAAAAAGTGGAAGACATTACGTCACAGTTTTGGGAAAACCGTATGGAACAAATCAATGATTTTGAAAAGCACTTAGCGCAAAACGGGACAACAATTTTAAAGTTTTATTTCCACATGAGCAAAGAGGAGCAAAGAGAACGTTTACTCAAGCGCTTGGAAAATGCAGAAGACAATTGGAAATTTTCGACCGGTGATTTGAAAGAACGCGAGCGTTGGGATGATTATATGAAATATTACGAAGAAGCGATTAATAACACCAACAAAAACCATGCGCCGTGGTATGTAATTCCGGCTGATGACAAAGGCGTGGCGCGTTATATAGTGGCGCAAACGATTTGGGAAGCTTTAGAAAAACTGACGGATATTACGGAACCCGAATTGGATCCAAAAGTAAAAGCCAATATTGAGGTTTACCGCAATCAATTAAAAGCATAAAAAAAGGCGCTGAATTTCAGCACCTTTTTTGTTTAACAGAATGTTTAGTTTACAGTTCGAAACCGTAAGCCAAACGAACACCTAATTGACCAATACCTTTGCCAACAGTTCCGTTGTCATTCATTTTTGGGAAATCTGTGTAATGTTCGTAACGCAAACTAATATCCACATATTTTGTAGCATATCCGATACTTGGAGCCACTAAGAATGAAGTTTTGTCATAATCATTGGTCACAGCAATAGCTGCTCCAACTTCACCCATGATGTAGAATTGGTCATTCCAAATAAACGCTTTAAAACCTGCTTTTACCGGGATAAATCCTAAATCGTTGTCGTCTCCGCTAACAAAAAGGTTAGAAAAACCGGTTGTAAGCGTTAAAGAGTTTCTTTTTGATAAATCATATTGTAATCTGGCATCTACTCCAAGCGCCAATTCATAAGGGTCTTGAAAAACATAGCCACCGCTGATTCCGATACCTAATTTAAATTTTTGATCATAGTTTTCTGTAGGCGTAGTTTCTTGGGCGATAGTTTTAGTAGCTGAACCTAAAGTTATTGCTAAAACCAAAAGCATTTTAATCGTAGTTGAAATTTTCATAAATAGTATAATTTTTATTTTTTGTCTTGTTTTAAAACCATAGTCGGTATTAATTTGACGGTGCAAAAGTATTGGGATTACCAACCGACTTTGTTACACATTTATTATTGTTTGTTATATAATTCTTTATGCTCATACAGGATTATCTGTATTAATTAAAAGTTTGTTGCTTTATTTCAGTTAACCTAAGTACTTTTGCAGTCAAATTTTTGCAAAGTGAATTTAGCACAATACACCAAAGAGTTCCGATACAATCTCCAACTGGCTTATCCCGTAATTTTGGGTATGATTGGTCATACCTTAGTGGGTATCGTTGATAATATTATGGTTGGAAAAATTGGTCCGACCGAATTGGCAGCTGTTTCTCTAGGGAACAGTTTTGTTTTTATTGCGATGTCACTTGGCATTGGTTTTTCAACCGCCATTACGCCATTGGTTGCCGAAGCGCATGGAAAAGAAAATCGAGAAGAAGGGCGATTGGCTTTTCATCATGGTTTGTATTTGTGTACAATTTTAGGATTGTTTCTTTTTGGCGTTATCTTTTTTTCGAAACCACTTTTGTCTTATATGGGACAGCCTGAAGCCGTGGTTCAATTGGCTAAGCCTTATTTGGATATCGTTGGATTTTCGTTAGTTCCGTTGATTATCTTTCAGGCTTATAAGCAGTTTGCCGACGGAATGAGTCAAACCAAGTATTCGATGTGGGCAACCATCATAGGTAACGTGGTTAATATAATTATCAATTATTTATTGATCTACGGTATTTGGTTTTTTCCAAAGTTAGGAATCATTGGTGCGGCTATTGGTACGATTGCTTCCCGAATTATCATGTTGCTTTTTATGCATTATATCATGAAAAGCAAAGCCAAGTTTCACTATTATTTTGAAGGTTTTACAGTAAAGGAAATCAAAAGAGAAATCAATATTAAAATCATCAGAATAGGATTTCCTTCTTCGATGCAGATGTTTTTTGAAGTCGCTTTATTCACCGGAGCCATCTGGTTGTGCGGAATGATTGGAACAACCAGTCAAGCTGCAAATCAAATCGCGTTGAGTTTGGCTTCATTAACCTTTATGTTTGCTATGGGATTGAGTGTTACCGGAATGATTAGAGTCGGAAACCAAAAAGGCAAACAAGATTACGTGATGTTGCGTAGCGTCGGATTGTCGATTTTTCTTTTGACCGTTTTGTTGGAAATTGTTTTTGCCTTACTTTTTATATTGTTGCACAACGTTTTGCCTTATATTTTTGTCAATATGGATGAGGCAAAGACTTTATTAGAAAATCAAGAAGTAATTACGATTTCAGCGCAATTGCTTATAGTAGCGGCATTTTTCCAAATATCAGACGGAATCCAAGTCGTAGTTCTTGGCGCGTTACGCGGTTTGCAAGATGTAAAGATTCCGATGTATATTACTTTTGTAGCTTACTGGATTATTGGTTTTCCGGTTTCAATCTATCTAGGATTGTATACGGATATGAAAGCCGTTGGCGTTTGGATAGGATTATTAGCCGGATTAACAGCCGCCGCCATATTTTTGTATATTCGCTTTAATTTTTTAACCAAGAAGTTATTGAAACAAAACTAGCTCCGCTCAGTTCGCCTAAGGCTCGTGTCATAACTCATAATTTATAACTCAAAAAATGGAATTACCAAAATTCGTACTCGCAGATAACTCCAATTACCCGGATGATATTTTTGTCATTCACCTTGATTTTCCACGATTTATCATCAATCTAAAAGACGATGAAGTAGAATTTATGGAAGATTTAGAAGGAGAAGATGAAACTGAGCTAGAAGCAGAAATGGAGCATTTAATTACGCTCGCCGGAGAGTTTTACGACAAAGAAATGGAAGCTTACGAGGAGTAGTTGTCAGTGCTCAGTGTTCAGTGCTCAGTAAAAAACTGCGACTGTGACTGCAACTTATTTAAAATACTTCTCCAACAAATTCATAGCTGCTGCAAATGGTGACAATTCATCGTTTTGCACGGCTTTTTTGTTTTGTTCCAATAAAGCAATGATTTCAGGATGATGGTAGAAGTTGTTTTTCAACTGCTCGTTGATGGTTTCCATCATCCAATATTGGTTTTGGTCTTTGCGTTTTTCTTCAAAATAATGATTGCTTTTGACCAATTCTAAATAGTTGGAAATCGTTTGCCAAACATCATCAATACCGGTTTTTTCATAAGCACTGCATGTCGAGACTGTTGGAATCCAACCCGAACTTTTCGCCGGAAATAAATGCAAAGCACGGTTGAATTCGGTTTTCGCTAATTTGGCTTTAGCGACATTATCACCATCGGCTTTGTTGATGACTATCGCATCCGCCATTTCCATGATTCCGCGTTTGATGCCTTGTAATTCATCGCCGGCGCCGGAAATTTTCAACAGCAAAAAGAAATCGACCATACTGTGAACAGCCGTTTCGCTTTGACCTACGCCAACGGTTTCAATGACAATCGTATCAAATCCCGCCGCTTCGCAAAGGATAATCGTTTCACGCGTTTTCCGAGCCACACCGCCAAGGGTTTCACCCGAAGCACTCGGTCGAATGTAAGCATTTTTGTCTTTGACCAATTCTTCCATACGGGTTTTGTCGCCCAAAATACTGCCATGCGAAATCGTACTACTTGGATCAACTGCCAAGACAGCGACTTTTTTGCCTAAAGATGTCAAGTGTTTACCAAAGGCTTCTATAAACGTACTTTTTCCAACACCGGGAACACCCGTAATCCCTATTCTGACCGATTTATTGGCGTGTGGCAAACAAGCCTTAATGATGTCGTTGGCTTTCGCCAAATGAGTAACATTCGTACTTTCCACCAAAGTAATCGCCCGACTTAGCGCCGAAATATCGCCCGATAATATTCCTTTGACTAATTCCTCTGAACTAGGCTGGATTTTGCGACTGCTTATTACTTTGTCCAACGAAGATTGGCTGAAACTTTCCGGTTGCGGAATACCGTCTTTCTCGTGTAACGCACTTTTTTTATGGGATTGGTCTTTCAAAGGAAAATCGTTTGTGTAAATTTAGTGAAATAATATTTGCGCAAAAATGGAAAGACACCATTTTTTAAGAAACCTTTAGTGTTCAATTTTCGGCTGTTTGTTTTTTTTGCCGTTCCTTTGCAAAATAATTTTACACTTCGAATGGATAACATTCTACTAGTTTTTCTTTGTTTGATTATGGGATTGGGCATGCAAAGAATCGCAGCTTTCCCTAAAAACGGACACTTAGCCCTAAACCAATTCGTAATCTATATCGCTTTGCCGGCTTTGGCATTGTATTATATTCCAAAAGTTCGCATTTCAACAGATTTGCTTTATCCTTTAGGCGTTGCTTGGATTGGTTTTTTATTGTCATTCGTTTTTTTCTATTTTATCGGAAAAAAAATGGGTTGGCCTAATCGATTGATAGGCTGTTTGATTATTACCGCAGGTTTAGGCAATACGTCTTTTGTTGGTTTTCCTATCATTCAAGCCCTTTACGGAGACGAAGGTTTAAAAACCGCGATTATTGTTGACCAAACCGGTTCGTTTGTCGTGATGACCACACTCGGAATCATCACTGCCGGAATTTTTGCCAAAGGCGATCCTAACCGAAGTGAAATCGTCAAGAAGATATTGCTTTTTCCTCCATTCATAGCCTTTGTTTTGGCTTGTGTAATGAACTTGCTCCAACTTGATTTTATCGACCAATTCCAAACGGTGTTTCTAAAACTCGGTGCGACAGTTACTCCGGTGGCTTTGATTGCCGTTGGTTTGCAATTAAAAATTGAAAGAGATAGTCAGCACTGGAAATTCTTAAGATTAGGATTGTTATTCAAATTAATCATTACACCGGCAGTTTTCGTTTTGTTATACAAAGTTATTTTGGGCGGAGATGGATTAGTGGTTGATGTTTCCATCATGGAATCGGCGATGGCGCCAATGATTACGGGAGCGATTTTGGCTTCCAATTACGGATTAAAACCTAAATTAAGCAGTATGATGGTCGGCATCGGAATTCCGTTGTCGTTTATATCTTTGGCTTTTTGGTATTTCATTTTAACGACTTTTTAAATGGACACGATTGTAAATGTTTCGTCGAAAAATAAAGATTTAGCCCAAAAAACGGTTTACTCGATTCTTTTTTCTATCAGTTTTGCGCATTTGCTCAACGATTTAATCCAAGCGATTATTCCGTCGGTTTATCCTATTCTAAAGCAGAATTATAATTTGTCCTTTTCACAAATCGGTTTGATTACGTTTGCGTTCCAGTTGACCGCTTCGATATTTCAACCTTTCGTAGGTTATTATACCGACAAACATCCAAAACCTTTTTCTCAGATTTATGGCATGTTGTTTTCCTTGGCGGGAATCATTTCGATTTCGTTTGCCGATAATTTCTATTGGATATTACTGTCGGTAATGCTAATCGGAACCGGTTCGTCTATTTTTCATCCGGAATCAGCGCGAATTTCTAATTTGGCTTCGGGCGGAAGACGTGGTTTGGCCCAGTCTATTTTTCAAGTTGGCGGTAATTTCGGAACGGCACTTGGTCCTTTGTTAGTAGCTTTAATCGTGGTGCCCAATTCTCAAGTCTACATTCTTTGGTTTATCATTGCGGCGACAATCGGTTTGGGAATTCTAAGTAAGATTGCTTTTTGGTACCGTGACCATTTGATCAATCGCCAACCTAAAAAAGTCGTGTTTGCTGATTTTCAACGTTTGTCCAAAAGCAAAGTGAAATGGGCGATTGCAATCTTGTTAATTGTTATTTTTTCCAAATTTTTCTACTCCGCGAGTTTGTCAACCTATTATACTTTTTATGTGATGGACAAATTCAATCTTTCCATCAAAGAAGCACAATTTCACATGTTTATTTACTTGTTTGCTTATGCGGCCGGAACCATTATGGGCGGACCTTTAGGCGATAAAATCGGACGCAAATATGTGATTTGGTTGTCAGTTTTTGGTGCGGCGCCTTTTGCTTTATTATTGCCTTATGTCAATTTGTTTTGGACCGATGTTTTAATGATTATCATCGGAATCATCATTTCTTCCGCTTTCCCGGCAATACTGGTTTATGCCCAAGAATTATTGCCTAGAAAACTCGGCATGGTCTCAGGATTGTTTTATGGTTTTGCTTTTGGAATGGGCGCTTTGGGTTCGGCTTTACTAGGCACTTTAGCCGATTATACTTCGATTCAATATGTGTATCACGTTTGTTCTTTTCTACCGCTAATTGGAATTATCTGTTATTATCTTCCCAATTTGAAAAACAAAAATGCCCAATAAATTCTCTGTGAATCTCAGTACTTCTTTGTGTATCTCTGTGAAATAAATTATATTTACTTCTCAATTTTTACACCATGTCACTTCATCCCGAAATAATTCAAAAACTAACTGCCATAGTTGGCGACACTAATATTTTTACCGACCAAGAAACCCGAAATCATTACGGTCACGACGAAACTGAAGATTATGTTTTTCCGCCAAGTGTTGTGGTAAAACCTGCAAATGCTCAAGAAATTTCAGCCATTTTAAAATTGGCCAACGATTATAAAATTCCAACAACACCTATTGGTGCCCGAACCGGTTTGAGTGGCGGTGCATTGAGCATTTATCAAGGTATCGGTTTGTCAATGGAACGCTTGGATAAAATCATTGAAATTGATGAGCAAAATCTGCAAGTAACCGTTGAACCGGCTGTGATTACCCAAATATTACGCGAAATGGTTTCTGAAAAAGGGTTGTTGTATCCTGTGGATCCGAGCAGCATGGGCAGTTGTTGGATTGGCGGTAACATCGCCGAAAATTCTGGCGGCGCAAGAGCGGTCAAATATGGTGTAACCAAAGATTATGTGCTGAATTTAGAAGTGGTTTTGCCTAATGGAGAAATCATTTGGACAGGTGCCAATACTTTAAAAAATTCTACCGGATATAATTTGACCCAATTGATGGTGGGAAGCGAAGGAACTTTAGGTGTAATCACCAAAGCCGTTTTAAAACTTTTACCTAAAAACAATCACAACGTCTTAATGTTGGTTCCGTTTTTCAAAGCCGATGAAGCTTGTGAAGCCGTTTCCGCCATTTTCCGCGCCGGAATTGTACCGAGTGCTTTGGAGTTCATGGAACGCGATGCGATAGATTGGACTTTGCAATTTGTGGAAGGCATCAGCATACCAATCAAACCGGAACATCAAGCGCATTTGTTAATTGAAGTTGATGGGAATTATCCCGAGGTTTTGATGCAGGAAGCAGAGAAAATTTTGGCTGTAGTAGAACAATTTGAAATCGATGAGGTTTTATTTGCTGATACGGAGGACGAGAAAAATGCCTTGTGGAAAATGCGTCGTTCTGTAGCGGAAGCCGTGAAATCGAATTCGGTTTACAAAGAGGAAGACACCGTTGTCCCAAGATATATGTTACCTGAATTATTGTCAGGAATTAAGAGGATAGGCGTAAAGTATGGTTTTAAATCGGTTTGTTATGGTCATGCCGGCGATGGAAATTTGCACGTCAACATCATTAAAGGCGATATGACCGATGACAATTGGCAAACACAAGTGCCACTTGGCATCAGAGAAATATTTGAATTGACGGTTTCGCTTAAAGGAACCTTATCCGGTGAACACGGCATCGGTTATGTACAAAAAAACTTTATGGACATTGCTTTCACGCGAACCCATTTAGAATTGATGGAAAGTATCAAGCGTGTGTTTGACCCTAATAATATATTGAATCCGGGGAAGATTTTTCCTGATGAGTTATAAAAATAAGGCATTTGCCGTATTTCAATTGGTATAGTGGCTAAGTAGTTTTGCT
Source organism: Flavobacterium sp. UBA7682 (assembly GCF_002482945.1). NCBI lineage: Bacteria > Pseudomonadati > Bacteroidota > Flavobacteriia > Flavobacteriales > Flavobacteriaceae > Flavobacterium > Flavobacterium sp. UBA7682. Next base: position 119,860 of record NZ_DLGY01000036.1, on the reverse strand, counting down.
TCATAACATTAAAAACATATTATGATGAAAAAATTACTTTTTACAGCAGTCTTATTGGCCGGAACTTTTTTTGCGCAAGCTCAGGAAGTAAAATACGGAGTGAAAGCAGGTGTTGATTTTGCGACCGTTAAAGTTAAATTTATGGGAACTTCTGCCTCGGCATCCGAAACCGGTTTTTTCCTCGGAGGATTTGCTAATATTGGATTGTCTGAAAAATTTTCAGTTCAACCTGAATTACTTTATGTGGCGATTTCAGATTCTAACTTCTTTAGTCTTCCGCTATTGGTAAAATATGCTGTTGCTGAAAAAATAGGTTTGTTAGCGGGTCCTAGTTTGAATTATTTTAGTGATTTTGAAGAAGACAAGTTGAAGTTGAATATCGATTTTGGGGCAACCTATGATATTACGGAAGAAATTGATGTAAATGCCAAATACTCTTTAGGGATGGGTGATGTAAGTGTAAGTGGCGTATTTATTGGTGCCGGATACAAGTTTTAATATTTAGTTTAGTTATAATAAAAAAGCCATCAAGTAGTAATATTTGATGGCTTTTGTTATTCTTAATCTCTTTTAGGAGTTTGTTTTTTTACTCTTTTCTCCTCTTTTTTTTCTTTTGCGGTCTTCAGAGGTTCTTTTTTAGCCGCTTTCTGAACGTCTTTTCCTTTTGCCATGGTTATACTTTTTAGGTTGGTATCAAATGTTATAAGTAAAGGTAAAACTATTTATTTAATGCCCAAAGCCCTTTTTACATTTTCATCAAAAAGAGACGAGAAAGAAACTAATTGCTCCTGATTGTCAAAGTTGAAGAACTTCCATTCACCATCAGTAGTTTCATCAAACACCGCTATAAAAGTTGTTATTTTCTTCACATTAAAACTGTTTCTGGTCGGTTCAAATGTGACGTCTTTGGTATGGTTCACTTCTTGTAACCAATTTTTCTTTTCAGTGGCTTGTTCGGAAGTCAATTGGGCTTCAAAAAAGTAACGCTTTGGAATACGGATGGTTATTACGCTGAACGATTTACCGTTAAGTTGTTTTATTGGTCCAAGTTGAAGTGGAACAGTAGGTAACTGGTACCGCAATCGGTATTCTTCATTTTCGTAATGAAGCTCTGTTTTTTCAAGCATGACTTCTTTCCCGATTTGGTTCACCATTGGCAGGTATGACAAATTAACAATGGTTTCAAAATCCATTAAATAATTAGCTTCATAGAGATTTTGTGCTGCCGTTTTTAACTTTTCAGTGCTTTGCGAAAAGCCATTGAAAGCGAAAAGCAGCAATAAACAGGAAAGATATTTAGATTTCATAATTGCGAATCATTTTTTCAAATATAAAAAATCCCCAACAGTTTGAACTATTGAGGATTAAATTATTTAATGGATTAATTTCGTTAGCATTACATGCCCAATGCGGTAACCACTTTATTACTGAATAGTTTGTTTACCAGTACATTTTCTTTATCCTTATTGATAAATTTCCATTGGTTTTTTGTGGCAGCATCAGCAATTCCAATCATGGTGGCTTTTTTCTTTATATAGAAAGAATTGGTTTCTTGATTAAAAGTTACTTTTTCACACTCCATTGCAGCTTTCATCAGGTCGGTCATCATTTCAATTTCTTCGACTTCAATTTTTTCTGTGAGGGTTAATTCCATCTCCAGATTATGATCAATTAAGCAAAAGTTTTGGTCGCCAATTTTTTTTATTTCTCCGTATTCAAAATTAGGCGCCACATTGAGTAGCTTAATTTTCATTTGTTCATTCCCATTGAAAGTTTCAATTAGTATTTCTTTCATTTGTTCTTTAGAAACGATTTCGAAAACCTTCGGATAAGTAGAGTCCAAGATGGCATCATAGTCTAAAGTCGCGGTGGCCAAATAGATTTTTTGTGCGCCTTCTTTTAAAGAAGCCAAATCTTGAGCCAATGTTATTTGGGCAAATAATAAGGCAACAATTACGGTTAGTTTTAATTTCATGGTGTATGTTTTTTCAAATATATAAAAATCCCCAAGAGTATGAACTATTGAGGATTGTGTTTAAGATATCTCTTTTGCATTTGTTTTATCATACATCAAATAATCATTATACATGGCCTCGCTTTTGGTTCTCCAAATGGAAAGTCCTAAAGTAGTATAACGCTTCAACTTAGTATAAATTTCATTGCCTAACAGTATGCGATCATTATTGCAGTTTTTTCTATTGGCTTGTGCTACTTTTTGATTGAGCAATACGTCAAAATACTCATTGTTTAAGGCGGTAATGGTATTGAGTTGATCCAAAGTTAGTCCGTGAACAGACAGTTCGGACATGTGTAATAATCCTCTTTCAACAACTAGTTTGGCGGTCAAATGCAAGTCGGCTTCTTTTTGCAATGCTAATTTATGAGTGCCAAAAGCTTTATATATGGCGCTTCCTTTTTTGAACTTTAGTCCTACTATAGTCATCACCTTTTTTATGGCTTCTATAACTGCATCGGCTTTAGCTTTTTTTGCCAACGTAATTTCAGTTTGTATCGCTTTGACCTCAATATCAGTTTCCCAGTCCGAAAAGGTTTCAATCTGTTGCTCAAGCATTTCAAATTCACTTTCGGTTATACCGTATTGTGCAAAATGAACAGCATCTCTTCTCATAAAGCGCAACTTTTCTTTACTCTTTGTCACCAGTTCGGCATCAGTCAGATGATAAGTTCTTATTATGCGTTTGTTTTTCATACCACATTGGTTTTCATAGTTTAATACGAATAAAGTAAAGGTATAAATATAAAAATACATAAGCAAAATACTATAATTTAATTGCGATATTTCAAAAAAAAGAGGCTTAATTGTATTTTACCAAAGCAACAGTTTAAAAAATCACTGCGACACATTAAAAAATAACTGCGACACATTAAAAAAGCACTGCGACACATTAAAAAATCACTGCGACACATTAAAAAAGCACTGCGACACATTAAAATACTTTTTATTAATATGTCGCAGTGATTCATTATTATATCGCAGTATTATATGAATGAAAATGAATTTGCATTATCAAAAAAAATCCCCAACCGTTTGAACCGTTGAGGATTGTTTTAAAACCAAAAGAATGTCTTTTATAATTCTTCGAGCTGAATGCGTTTTTTGTATTGTTTCATTTTTTTAAAATACGTTGGTGTAAGTCCCGTTACTTTTTTAAACTGGTTTGACAAATGGGAAACACTACTATAGTCCATTAAGAAACTTATTTCAGTAAGCGATAATTCATCATATAAAAGCAATTCTTTGACACGCTCTATCTTATTTAAAATGATGTAATTAACAATAGTAGTTCCGGTAACTTCTGAAAAAAGATTGGCAAGATGCGTATAATTGTAGTCTAGTTCTTGGCTCAAATATTCTGAAAAATTGACTTTCGGATGTTCTTCAGCGTAATGGACTAATTCTACAATAACATTTTTGGTTCTTTCGATGAGCAATGATTTTTTGTCATCGATTAATTCCAAACCTTTTTTTAACAATGCTTTGCGAAGCGCTTCTCTATCCTCTGCATGAATGTCTTTTTTGAGAGTTACTTCGCCTAAATCAATCGCGGTGTGCTTTAATTTTAATTTATCTAATTCTTCTTTCACGGCCAATTTGCAACGAAGCGAAACCATGTATTTAATGTGTATTTTCAATGTAAATGTAGTATTGGGTTATAAATAAGGAAGAACTGATTCTTGTAAAGGTACTCTATTTAAGCGCGCAAAGGTAATTTATTTGGCCAGAGTATATTTGTATAATTCTACATCATATTTGTTTATTTCACAGTATTTCAGAAAAACAAAAAATCCCCAACAGTTTTAAACCGTTGAGGATTTGTTTATTAGAAAGTTCAACTGAACACTAAATATTATTTAGTCATTCACCAAAACCCATTCGCCGGTGGCCAACATGCCTTCGGCTTTTTTGTACTTGGTAGTTTCTGTTTTGCCACTCATCACATGTTTAATGGTCACAGTATCGTTACGGTTGATTTTCGGAGTTTCTCTCACGATGGTTTCCGTTACTTGTGGTCGTTGTTGTGCAGCTTGACTGGCTTCGCGATTCGCGCTTTCGCTGCTTTCGATTTCGTCTTTGCTTTCAGTATAATTTTGTTTTTCACGTACTTGTCGCGCTTCCTGAATGTTTTGGTTTTGCTGAGGTAAATCGCCTTTGAACAAGAACGAAATCACTTCTTTATTTACACCATCAAGCATGGCACTAAACAATTTGAATGCTTCCAATTTGTAAATCAGTAACGGATCTTTTTGTTCGTGAACCGCTAATTGTACGGATTGTTTCAATTCGTCCATTTTGCGTAAATGCTTTTTCCAAGCTTCATCCACAATGGCTAGAGTGATATTTTTTTCAAAATCGGCGACCAATTGAACTCCGTTAGAATCAAAAGCTTTTTTCAAATCGGTTACCACATTCAGTGTTTTAATTCCGTCTGAAAAAGGTACAATAATACGCTCAAATTTGTTGCCTTCTTTTTGGTAAACATCAGCAATGATTGGGAAAGCTTCACGAGCACTTCTTTCGGTTTTCTCGGTGTAATAGGCTAAAGCGGCTTTATATACTTTACCCGTAATTTCCACTTCAGATAATTTATCAAATTCGGTTGCCGAAATTGGCGATGTAATCGAGAAGTAACGAATCAATTCAAATTCGAAGTTTTTGAAATCATTTCTGCCTTTGTTTTCGCCTACGATTAATTCGCAAGTATCATACATCATATTGGCGATATCCAGTTTCAAACGCTCTCCGTGCAAAGCATGACGACGACGTTTGTAAACCACTTCACGTTGTGCATTCATCACATCATCATATTCTAACAAACGCTTACGAGTACCAAAGTTATTTTCTTCTACTTTTTTCTGAGCGCGTTCAATCGATTTGGTCATCATGGAATGTTGGATGACTTCACCTTCTTTCAATCCCATTCTGTCCATGATTTTCGCTACTCTGTCGGAACCGAATAAACGCATCAAATTATCTTCCAAAGACACATAAAACTGTGAACTTCCCGGATCTCCTTGACGACCGGCACGACCACGCAACTGACGGTCAACACGACGTGAATCGTGACGTTCCGTACCAATGATGGCCAAACCTCCGGCCGCTTTTACTTCCGGTGTCAACTTGATATCCGTTCCACGTCCGGCCATGTTCGTTGCAATAGTTACAACGCCCGGTTTTCCGGCTTCTTCCACAATTTGTGCTTCTTGTTTGTGTAATTTCGCGTTCAATACGTTGTGAGGAACGTTTCTTATTTTCAACATTCGGCTCAATAATTCCGAAATTTCTACCGATGTGGTACCAATCAAAACCGGTCTTCCCGATTGAGATAACTGGGTTACATCTTCGATAACGGCATTGAATTTTTCACGAACCGAACGGTAAATCAAATCTTCTTTATCCTGACGTGCCATTCCTCTGTTGGTTGGAATTTCGACTACGTCTAATTTGTAAATCTGCCATAACTCACCGGCTTCGGTAACGGCTGTTCCCGTCATACCGGCTAATTTGCTGTACATACGGAAATAATTCTGTAAAGTAATCGTTGCAAAGGTTTGCGTAGCGGCTTCAATCGTTACATTTTCTTTGGCTTCAATGGCTTGGTGCAATCCGTCAGAATAACGACGACCATCCATGATACGACCGGTTTGCTCATCAACAATAAGGATTTTATTGTCCATGATCACGTATTCGGTGTCTTTTTCGAACAAAGTGTATGCTTTCAATAATTGTGTCAGCGTGTGAATTCTTTCTGATTTTACGCCAAAATCTTGGAATAACTTTTCTTTAGCTTCTGCTTCTTGGTCTTTTTCTAAGTTTTGTTTTTCGATGTTGGCAATTTCAGTTCCAATATCCGGTAAAACGAAGAAATCATCAGAAGTATCTTTGGATAAGAATTTGATTCCGTTATCGGTCAATTCAACCTGATTGTTTTTTTCTTCGATTACAAAATACATCGCTTCGTCTACTTCCGGCATTCTGCGGTTGTTGTCTTGCATGTATTCGTTTTCAGTTTTTTGCAAAAGGGCTTTCATACCTTCTTCACTCAAAAACTTGATTAAAGCTTTGTTTTTTGGTAACGAACGATACGCTCTTAACAATTGGAAACCACCTTCTTTAGTATTGCCTTCTTTGATTAAACGTTTGGCTTCAGTTAAGAATCCATTGGCCAATTGACGTTGTAAGCTATAAAGGTTTTCGATTTTTGGTTTCAATTCGTTGAACTCATGGCGATCTCCATCAGGAACCGGACCGGAGATAATCAATGGCGTACGAGCATCATCAATCAATACCGAATCGACCTCGTCGACAATCGCATAATTGTGTTTTCTTTGTACCAAATCTTCCGGCGAATGGGCCATGTTATCACGCAAGTAGTCGAAACCAAATTCGTTATTGGTTCCATAAGTAATATCGGCTTCGTAGGCTTTTCTTCTGGCATCTGAGTTTGGCGAGTGATTGTCAATACAATCTACAGTCAATCCGTGGAATTCAAATAGTGGTGCTTTCCAAGTACTGTCACGTTTCGCCAAATAGTCATTCACCGTTACAAGGTGAACGCCGTTTCCGGTCAAAGCGTTTAAGTAAAGTGGCAATGTTGCTACCAATGTTTTTCCTTCACCCGTTTGCATCTCGGCAATTTTACCTTCGTGTAATACGATACCACCAATCAACTGAACGTCGTAGTGCACCATATCCCAAGTAATTTCTTTTCCGGCAGCATTCCATGAGTTAGCCCAAATGGCTTGGTCACCCTCTAAAGTGATATAAGATTTTGCAGCAGAAAGCTCTCTGTCTTTTGGTGTAGCCGAAACGGTAATAGAAGTGTTTTCTTTGAAACGACGAGCGGTTTCTTTGATTACAGCAAAAGCATCGGGAAGGATGTCACTCAATACTTTTTCTGTGATTTCGTAAGCTTCTTTTTCTAAAGCATCAATAGCAATATAGATATCTTCTCTTTGGTCAATGTCTACGGTGTTTTCTGCTAATGTTTTTTTGGCTTCAATCTCGGCGTCTTGCTTGGCGCGGGCTTGTTTTATTTTTTCTTTAAAATCGGCTGTTTTGGCTCTCAATTCATCGTGAGACAAAGCGGCTAAAACAGGTTCTAAAGCTTTGATTTTATTGACATAAGGTTGCGTTGCTTTGACGTCTTTTTGCGATTTGTCGCCTACAAAAGCCTTAATAATGCTATTAATGAAACTCATAATGGGTTTGTATTTTTATGTTTTAGTTTTCCTGATGAAGGAGTGCAAATTTAAACAAAAAAAAAGCCCTCAATGGACTTTTTTCTGTTGTGATTGTATATTTTTTAATATTCATCCTCGTTCCAAAGGTAATCTTCGTCTGTTGGATAATCCGGCCAAATCTCTTCCATAGATTCGTAAATTTCACCTTCGTCTTCTATCGATTGTAAATTCTCTACTACTTCTAGTGGAGCTCCTGTTCGTATAGCATAGTCGATAAGTTCATCTTTGGTAGCTGGCCAAGGCGCATCACTTAAATAGGATGCCAATTCTAATGTCCAATACATCTTCTGTCGATTTTAGTTTATGCAAAAATAAATTTTATACTGAAAAAGTCAAGTTTTTTTTGATTTATTTTTTAGTAAGTTTAAGAACGTCTTGTTTTAGTGGTCAGTGGTCTCCCGAAGCTTCGGGATTAGTGGTCAGTTTTTCATAGATAAACGGCTGAATACTGTTTACGGATTACTGAACACTATTTCCTCGGAATCCACTTCACTTCATCCGCTTGAAGGTCAAAGGACAACTTCCGTGCCAAGACAAAAAGGTAGTCAGAAAGTCGGTTCAAGTACTTGATAACTTGTTCGTCGGTAGGTTCTAATTCATGTAAATGTACTGCTAAGCGTTCGGCTCTACGGCAGACACAGCGCGCAATGTGACAATATGACACTGTAGTATGACCGCCAGGCAAGACAAAGTGTGTCATTTGTGGTAAAGCGGTATCCATACTGTCGATTTCATTTTCTAAAAGCGCAATGTCTTCTTCGGAAATGCGGTTAATATTTAGCCGAGGTTGTCCGTTTTTCAAAACTTCTTTTTCAGGTGGTGTGGCTAAAATGGCGCCAACGGTGAAAAGTCGGTCCTGAACTTCAATCAAAACATTTTTATACAATTGATTGATGTCTTGATCACGAATCAAGCCGATGTGAGAGTTAAGTTCGTCAACAGTGCCGTAACTTTCGATACGGATATGGTGTTTTGGGACGCGGGTTCCGCCAAAAAGAGCGGTGGTTCCGGTGTCGCCGGTTTTGGTATAGACTTTCATCTCATTAGATTTTATTTGTTATTGGTATTCGATGTAACTCGCCATTAAGGCTTGTTTCATTTTTATGAGGTGCTAAGGTACTAAGGCGCTAAGGTACTAAGTTTTTGTATTGTTAACAAGAATACAAAAGGATTACTAGCTAGCCTCTCGTCATTCTGACGAGACAGGAACATGGATTGCTGATAAAGCCCTAAACTTTCGCTCCTGACTTTTACAAATGATCAACATTTAGCGTGTCACTTTCGATGATGCCATCGCGCAAACGGATGATTCTATGAGCATATTTAGCAATGTCTTCTTCGTGGGTTACCAAAATTACGGTGTTGCCGTTTTTGTGGATGTCGTTGAATAGATTCATAATTTCGACTGAGGTTTTACTGTCGAGATTTCCTGTTGGTTCATCGGCCAAAATGATGGAAGGTTTGTTGACCAAAGCTCTGGCAATGGCAACACGCTGGCGTTGTCCACCTGAAAGTTGGTTGGGTTGGTGATCCATTCTGTCCGATAGATTTACTTGTGTCAGCACTTCGGTAGCTCGTATGTTTCTTTCAGATTTAGAAAAACCGGCGTAAATCATAGGTAAGGCTACATTGTCTAATGCCGTAGTTCTTGGTAAAAGATTGAAGGTTTGGAATACGAATCCGATTTCTTTGTTACGGATTTCTGCCAAATCATCGTCGTGCATTTGGCTAACATCTTTTCCGTTTAAGATATAAGTTCCTGAAGTTGGGGTGTCTAAACAGCCTAAAAGGTTCATCAATGTAGATTTTCCGGAACCTGATGGTCCCATTAGCGCTACATATTCGCCTTTGTTGATTTGTAAATCGATGCCTTTTAAAACGTAGATGGTTTCGCTTCCTAATTGGAAATCACGTTTGAGGTTCTTTATGTTGATTAAAGGATTTGCCATTGCTTGCTGAAAATTGAATTTGTCAAATAAGTAGTAAATATAAAGATAATGTTACAAACAGCCGCACAATTTTGAATCAAGGAATTATACAACTATTGTAGATAATTGTGTAATGGATTAGAAGGTTATCCTGACTAATTTTACACTAACATTAAAACTTAAAATGATGAAAAACAGAATAATTAGATATGGAGTATTTTTTACTGCATTAGTAAGCTTTGTCTCTTGTAAAAACAATGACTCAGAAAAAGCTGCAGACGAAAGAATAGCGGCTTTAGAAAGCTATGTAGATTCGCTTGAAAATGTAAAAACAGAGGATGCTGAAGCCAATTGGGAACAAATTGCTGCTGATTATGACAGAAGAACAGCAGAATCAAATGAAGCTATAGCAATCTTAGGAGATGATATTAAGCCTAGAAATCAGGCCAGATTAGATTCTATCAATGCTAGGTATTTTGTAATCAGAACTTCTGTGGAAACTGCAAAAGTTCCGGTTAAAGTTAATCCTAATCAAAGACTTAGAGATACTTTCTTTGGTGCCGGTAAATTGGGAGAAGATATGAATTTTGGTTGGGTAAATAAAGACAACATTTTAGATACTTACCAAACTTTCTTTGATGCTTATAAAAACAATAAAGAAAATTTCACCAGAGAAGATTATGATGAAGTAAAATTGATTTATGAAGCACTAGACAGTAGAAAAAATACAGTAGAAAAAGAAGGCTTGTCTTCAGAAGACAACAATAAAATTGCCTCAATCAAATTCAAATTTGCACCCATGTTCAAAATGAACAGAATAGGAGCAAAGGCAAGAGAAAATGAAGAAGCGAAAGAATAATTTTTTTGAATTGGTTTATTAATTCGGAAAAAGGCAATCAGGGATGATTGCCTTTTTTTTTGTTGTAATTTTTTGAATTGTTTACTTTTCGAAATATTTTCTTATTTTTATAGAATAAATCTACTCGTTTCTTGAAGATGAAATATTCTGTTTTATTGTTGCTTTTGATTTGTTTTAAGATAAATGCTCAGTGTTGGAAAACTGTTTCTACAAGTTCCCTTACCACTTTAGCAATAAAAAATGATGGAACCTTATGGGGATGGGGTTACAATTTTAATGGACAATTGGGGGATGGCACTACAACCAATAGAGCCAGTCCTGTCCAAATTGGAAATTCCTCTGATTGGAAAATGGTTTCAGCCGGACAAGTATTTACTTTAGCCATTAAAGATAATGGAACATTATGGGCTTGGGGTTATAATCTTGAAGGTCAATTAGGTGATGGTACTTTTGTTAATAAAATTGTTCCAACTCAAATTGGAACAGCAACAGATTGGAAACAAATATCTACAGCCTACTGGACAGCTATGGCGATAAAAAATAACGGGACATTATGGGGTTGGGGTCAAAATTACATGTATGGGCAATTGGGAGATGGAACAATGATTAATAGAAATGTTCCCACGCAAATAGGAATTGCTACAGATTGGTTAAAAGTTTCTGTTGGTTCTACACATACAATGGCTGTAAAAAACAATCATACTTTATGGGTATGGGGAAATAATGCTTACGGACAGTTTGGTAATGGAAATAATACAAATTCACTTGTGCCAATTCAAAATGGAACGGCTGCAGATTGGGAAGATGTATCTGTCGGTGATTACCATTCAATAGCATTGAAAACTAATGGAACTGTCTATAGTACAGGATCAAATTATGACGGAAGACTTGGCGACGGAACCACAAACTCCAGAAACACCTTGGTCCAGATAGGAAATGATACTACTTGGCAAAGTATAAGCGCCGGTTCATTCAATACTATCTGCATAAAAAATAATGGGACTTTATGGGGTTGTGGTGATAATTACAATGGCTTACTAGGAGATGGCACTACTGATGATAAGCTAATTTTAACACAAATAGGAACTGAGACTAATTGGAAATTCAGCTCTTCCTGTCAATGGCATACAGTAGCCTTAAAAACAGATGATTCTCTTTCAATATGGGGAGATAATCTAGTTGCGATTCCGGATTCATTTTCTCTTTCTCCCATGGGAATTAACTGTACAAATTTATCCGAAGAAGAGTATAGTATTGCCACTTTTTCAATTTATCCTAATCCAACACAATCCGTTTTGAATATTCAGTTTTCAACAGCTACGGAAATCAAAAAGATTTCAATAGTGGATATAACCGGAAAAAAAGTTTTGGAACAAACCGGAAACTTCACACAGATAAATGTTCAGGATTTGGCACAAGGATTATATATCGTATCAGTCTTAACCAATGGTAAGATAATCAACCATAAGTTTGTCAAAAATTAGACTTAGACTCTAATCACAAAATGCTCCTTTTCCTGCTCGATTCGGAAGAAAACAATTCCCCATTGAAAAGTGTCAATTGTTACCGTAACTTTTGGGTGATTTTTTATTGTTTCCCAAGCTTCTTCCATGGCTGCCGACCAATGAATGTCATCGAAAATCCACACCGTTTCGTTGGTAATTGTTGGTAATAGAAGTTCGAAATAGGTTAAAGTAGCTTGTTTGGAATGGTTGCCGTCGAAGTAAATCAATTGATAATTGATAATTGACGATTGATAATTTTTTAGATGGCTTGAAAATTCAATATTTACACATTCAACATTATTGAACATTGTTCCGAAACTTCGGGATTGCAATTGATATTGGTTAAGGGTGTTTTTACAACCTTCCAAAGTGGTAATTTTGGCATTCGGGTTCCCTAATGATAATGCTGAAGTCGCTAATCCTAATGAAGTGCCAATTTCTAAGATACTTTGCTTCTCCGGTTCGTTATCGCTCGTGTCCGGTTGGAAATACTTTGTAATTCTAAACAATAATTCGGCTCTTTTTGGAGAAATTCCAGCGGTTTTGGCAATCTTTGAAATTTGTCTGGTATTGCTTTTAAAAATTCTGGAACCAACGCCAAAATCAGTTACATCAATTGTATTTGTATTTCCTAAAAGCGATTTTCTGTAGCTTTTTAAGATAGAGTATTCAGCGTATTTTTTTTTATCATAAAAACATTTGGTCACCAAGTCAAACACAAACGGTGAATGCACTCCGTGTTCGTTTTTGGAGTTCCAAAGGAATTTTAAATATGACTTAATTAGCTGTAACATTTATTTTTTGTTACACAGAGATTCACGGAGTTTAAGCAGGGATACACAGATTTTCTCTCTGTGAGACTCATTTTTCTCTGTGAATCTCTGTGAAATAATTTATTCCATTTTGCTCGAAAGTTCAAACCAACGCTCTTCTTTAGCTTCCAGTTTTTTAATAATTACTTCCAATTCGTTGGCTTTTTTCGTGATGTCAGCGTCAGCAACTTTGCCTTCAGCGAATTGGTTTTCGATTTGCTTTTTCTCGTATTCTAAATCTTTGATTTCGCGTTCGATTTTGCTGAATTCCTTTTGCTCGTTGAAATTCAAACCCGAAGTCGTTGGGTTATTTTGTTTCCAATTCGTTTTTTCAGTAGAAACGCTTGATAAATTTTTTGGCTCAGCCGAATCTTCATACGCCCTGAAATCAGAATAATTACCGGGAAAATCTTCAATTTGTCCTTCGCCTCTGAAAATGAACAAATGATCCACGATTTTATCCATAAAATATCTATCGTGAGAAACTACAAGCAAGCATCCGGGATAATCTAAAAGAAAACTTTCTAAGACATTTAGGGTCACGATATCCAAATCATTCGTTGGCTCATCGAGTATCAAAAAGTTCGGATTCTGAATTAAAACCGTACATAAATAAAGTCTCTTCAATTCGCCACCACTTAGTTTTTCTACAAAGTCGTATTGTTTTTTGGCATCAAACAAAAAGCGCTCTAACAATTGTGACGCCGAAATGATTTTTCCTTTCGTCAACGGAATGTATTCGCCGTATTCTTTGATGATGTCAATGACTTTTTGTCCCGGTTTTGGGTTGATACCGCTTTGGGTATAATAGCCAATTTTAATCGTGTCACCAATAATTACTTTACCCGAATCGGGAAGCATAGTTTTGGTCAGTATGTTTAAGAAAGTCGATTTTCCGGTACCGTTTTTACCAATAATTCCAATGCGTTCGCCACGTTGGAAATCATAAGTAAAGTTGTCTAATATGGTTTTCTCCTTGAATTTTTTATTCAGTTTGTACAGCTCGATAATCTTGCTGCCCATACGTTCCATGTTGATTTCGAGTTCAACTACGTTTTCCTTACGACGACTTTCTGCTTTTTCCTTAATTACGTAAAAATCATCTTGGCGTGATTTTGATTTGGTCGTTCTCGCTTTGGGTTGGCGTCGCATCCACGCCAATTCTTTGACGAAAAGGTTTTGCGCTTTGTCAATACTCGAGTTTTCCATGGCGATTCGCTCTTCTTTTTTCTGCAAATAATAAGAGTAATTGCCTTTGTATTGGTATAATTTTCCGTTATCGAGTTCGATGATTTCGTTGCAAACACGTTCCAAAAAGAAACGGTCGTGCGTCACCATGAATAACGTGATGTTTTCTTTGGCAAAATAACTTTCCAACCATTCAATCATTTCTAAATCCAAGTGATTCGTTGGCTCATCCAAAATCAATAAATCCGGACGATTGATTAGAATAATTGCAAGAGACAAACGCTTTTTTTGTCCACCGGAAAGACTTTTTACTTTCAGTTTTAAATCGTCTAACTTTAGTTTGGATAAAATTTGCTTGAATTGCGTTTCAAAATCCCAAGCGTTGTGGCGGTCCATTTCGTCGAAAGCCAATTGGTATTTTTCCTCGTCTTCCGGGTTTTCCAACGCTTTTTCGTATTGTTCAATCACATGCAAAATTTCGTTATCCGAAGCGAAAATACTTTCCTCAATCGTCAATTCGTCTTGCAGATTGTTGTTCTGAGAAAGAAATGCCATTTTGATTCCTTTGCGAATGATAATCTGACCGGTATCCGGCTCGTCATCGCCATTAATCATTTTCATAATCTGGGTTTTCCCCGAACCGTTTTTGGCAATAAAGGCGATTTTTTGGTCTTTGTTGATACCAAAGGAAAGGTTAGCAAACAACGTTCTTTCGCCAAAGGATTTCGATATATTTTCTACTGAAAGGTAATTCACTTTTGAGGTATGAGTTATAAATTAGGAGTTATGTTTTAAATGAAAACTATAACTTTTCGGCAAAAGTAACTCAAATTTCTAACAATCTAAAGGCGTAGCCGTATCTAATAATCTAACAATCTATTATATTTGCCCAATGCAACTATCCGTCATCATCCTTAATTATAATGTGCGCTACTTTTTAGAGCAATGTGTTTTGAGTGTGCAAAAAGCACTTGAAAATATTGACGGTGAAATTATAGTCATCGATAACCATTCTTCGGATGACAGTTGCGCCATGATGAAACAACGTTTTCCACATATAAAACTCATCGAAAACAAAGAAAACTCGGGCTTCCCAAAAGGAAACAACATTGCCGTTAGAGAAGCCAAAGGCGATTATTTGTGTATTTTGAATCCGGACACCGTTGTTGCAGAGGACACCTTTGAAAAGATACTTAATACTCAATACTGGCAACTGAACACTGGTATCATTGGTTGCAAATTAATCGACGGTACCGGAAACTTTTTAGCCGAAAGTAAACGCGGTATTCCAACACCTTGGGTTGCTTTTACCAAGATTTTCGGGTTGTATAAAATGTTTCCGAAATCGACTTTGTTCAATAAATATTACGCCCAACATTTAGCCGAAAACCAAACCGGAAAAGTGGACATTCTTGTGGGTGCTTTTATGATAATGAAGCGCGAATTGTACAACCAATTAGAAGGTTTTGACGAAAATTGCTTTATGTATGCCGACGATATTGATTTATCGTATCGTGCTTTGTTGTTGCAAAAACAGAACTACTATTTTCACGAAACGACAGTCATTCATTACAAAGGGGAAAGTACGGTGAAAGATGCAACTTATATGAAGCATTTCAGAGAGTTTATGAATTTCTTTTACCAAAAGCATTTCAAACGCTCGGTATTTTTCAATCTCATGGCGCGTTTCGGAGCCTTTTATTTTTCGATAGTAAAAGTTTTTAAAGGAAAATCGAAGCCTAAAGTCAAACCCGCTCAATACATTTTAGTTTCTGATAATGAAGCGTTAAAAGAAAAATTAGTCCTAAAATTGCAAAAAAGTGTTGAAAGAATACCATTAGAAAACGGGAAAATAGTAATTTCGCAAACGATTTCGAAGGCAAAAAATACAGAGGTGATTTTGGATACCAACTATTTAGGTTTTAAAAAAGCCATTGTCTTTTTGGAAGAAAACAAAATCAAGTCGCTTACTTTTAAATTGTTACCAGTCGAAAGTAGCTTTATTATCGGAAGTAATAGCAGCGACGATAGAGGAGAAGTGATTATAATTTGAGAATAAAACACAAATCGTTTTGTAGTAAAAAATTATAGAATTAAAGTTAAAACCTAATTTGTTTTATTAATTTTGCAAACGAAACAACAAAATACAACTTTAGATTATCAATATGGCAAAGTTTGAATTGAAATTACCCAAAATGGGAGAAAGCGTTGCAGAAGCAACCATTACCAATTGGTTGAAAAACGTAGGTGAAAAAATCGACGCTGATGAAGCCGTATTGGAAATCGCTACCGATAAAGTAGATAGCGAAGTGCCAAGCGAAGTTTCGGGTATTTTAACCGAAATTTTATTCCAGGTAAATGATGTGGTAAAAGTAGGGCAAACTATTGCTGTCATTGAAACCGAAGGTGGAAGCGTTGCCGTTACGCCGGTTGCTCAAGAAATGGTTTCACCTGTTGCTGAAGTTTCTAAAACTGTTGAAGTCGCTGTAGCCAATGCTGCTCCGGCCGATTTTAAATCGTCTGATAAATTTTTCTCGCCATTGGTGAAAAACATTGCGACAGCGGAAGGAATTTCTGTTGCCGAATTGGAAAACATTGCCGGTTCCGGAAAAGACGGACGCGTAACCAAAGAAGACATCTTAAAATATATAGGCAATAGGCAAAAGCCATTAGCCACTAGTCAAATAGTTCAGCCAACAATCAACAACCAACAACCGACAACTCAAGCCGTTCCGGTTTCTGTAAACGGCGGTGATGAAATTGTGGAAATGGACAGAATGCGCAAGCTGATTTCCGGTTATATGGTCGCTTCCGTGCAAACATCAGCGCACGTACAATCGTTTATCGAAGTGGATGTGACCAATATCGTAAAATGGAGAGACCGCATTAAAAATGCTTTCGAAAAACGTGAAGGAGAAAAGTTAACTTTTACGCCAATTTTCATGGAAGCAGTTGCGAAAGCCTTGAAAGATTTTCCGGGTATGAATATTTCAGTAGACGGTGATTTTATTATCAAAAGAAAAAACATCAATCTTGGTATGGCCGCTGCGTTGCCTAACGGAAACTTGATAGTTCCGGTAATTAAAAATGCTGACCAATTGAACTTGGTAGGCATGGCCAAAGCCGTAAACGATTTAGGAAACCGAGCTAAAGCCGGAAAACTAAAACCGGACGATACACAAGGCGGAACTTATACGGTAACGAATGTGGGAACTTTTGGTTCAGTATTTGGAACACCGATTATCAACCAACCACAAGTGGGAATCTTAGCTTTAGGCGCGATTAGAAAAGTACCAGCCGTTATCGAAACTCCGGAAGGTGATTTTATCGGCATTCGCCAAAAAATGTTTTTGTCGCACAGTTATGACCACAGAGTTGTAGATGGAGCGCTCGGCGGAAGTTTTGTAAAACGAGTAGCTGAATATCTTGAAGCATTTGATGCGAATAGAGAATATTAGAAATTTTAATGTGGTAATACAAAAACCTTTCAAGTGTTTATTTGAAAGGTTTTTTTAGTTAAAACTCAAACTGAATCGGACCACCTTAAATACTTAAATTAAAGTTATTATTAAACCTGTAAATGTGTAAATTTTAATAGAAGTTGTGTAATAATTATAAATGATAGCAATTGTACATTTGTTAGTAAAAAATTAATCTAAAATTATCATGAAAAAACTAACTAGCTGTGTACTTTGTTTATTTACATTTTGTATTTCATTGGCGCAAGAAGTAAAGACTACAATTGTGGTTGATTCTGCTCAAGTAAAAATCGAATCGAGTAAAGCTAACATCAACGAAAAAAAATCTCAACTTAAATCGGACATTCAAGATCAAAAGAAAATCAGTAGAGAACAGAAAAAAATTGATAATAGAGCCACCGACGAGCGAAGAGAATTAGCCAAAGCTCAAAAAAAACTTAAAAAAGAGCAAAAGCAAATTCAAAAAGAAAACAGAGCGATTTCCAAAAATAATGATAAACGAAACGACGCTAAAAAAAGAGAAATTAAGCTAAATCAAAGATTAGTTAATGCCAATAAAGATTTATTTAGACTTCAAGAAAAATTTGAACAGAAAAAAAATGAGGGGAATTTGTCAGCAGTAGAAAATAGCAAGTTTGAAGTAAAAATTACCAAAAAACAACTTGAAGTTAGAAAAATAGAAGAAGATATTTTCAATTTAAAAAAGTATTAATTTAATCGCACTTTTATTATATCAACCTAAATGTTAATCGTAAGAATTTAAATAAAAGATGGATTTACTGATTAATAAATTTGAGGCACAAAAATAGTTCTAAATTCAAATAATTATAAATCAACCCTTTCCTTTTTCGAAAGGGTTTTTTTATGGTCAAATCATAAATCTTTATTAAAATATCGATAAACGGTAACTTCAATATTTTATATTTGTGAGCATAAATTTTTATAATGGAATTAAAACTCAACAGACCTATTTGCTTCTTCGATCTTGAAACTACCGGAATTGACGTGGCTAGAGACAGAATCGTCGAAATTTCAATCTTCAAAGTTTTCCCAAACGGAAACAAAGAAAGCAAAACTTGGTTAGTGAATCCAACCATTCCAATTCCACCGCAATCTACCGCAATTCATGGTATTTCTAATGAGAAAGTAGCCAATGAACCAACGTTCAAAGAATTAGCCAATCAAGTTCACAACATGATTAAAGACTCTGATTTGGCCGGATTTAATTCGGATCGATTCGATATTCCGTTGTTGGCAGAAGAACTTCTGCGTGCCGAAGTTGATTTTGATATGAAAAACCGAGTGTCCGTTGATGTACAAACCATCTTTCACAAAAAAGAAGAAAGAACGTTGAGTGCAGCTTATAAGTTTTATTGCAACGGAAGTCTTGAAAATGCGCACAGTGCCGAAGCAGATACCATGGCAACTTACGAAATTCTAAAAGCACAATTAGATCGTTACGAAGATTTAGAAAACGATATGAAAACCCTTTCTGAATACACAACCCGTAAAAAATCAGTTGACTTTGCTGGTTTTATTGCGCTAAATGCTGAAGGTCAGGAGGTATTTACATTTGGCAAACACAAAGGTGCTTTAGTCGATGAGGTTTTGGATAAAGAACCGGGTTATTTCGGTTGGATACAAAACGCTGAATTTCCATTGTATACCAAAAAAGTATTGACCGGAATCAAATTAAGAAAGTTGAACACAAAATAGTTCTCCGTTGTCAGTTCTCGGTTAAAAGCAACAGAAAACAGACATCAGACAACAGATAACAAAGATGAAAATAATCTGCATCGGAAGAAATTACGCCAACCACATCGAGGAACTCAACAACGAGCGTCCCGATGAACCGGTGATATTTTTAAAACCTGATACGGCAGTTATACCCAATAAATCGCCCTTTGTGATACCGGAATTTAGTAATGAAATTCACCATGAAGTAGAGGTTTTAGTCAAAATCAATAAAGTAGGCAAATACATTGAGGCTAAGTTCGCTCACAAGTACTATGATGAGATTGGTTTAGGAATTGATTTTACTGCGCGAGATGTTCAGAACAAGCTGAAAGAGAAAGGTTTACCTTGGGAAAAAGCAAAAGGATTTGACGGTTCAGCGATGATTGGTGCCTTTTTACCGATAAATAATTTTAATTCGGTGGAAAATATTACTTTTGAGTTGACTAACAACGGAAAAACCGTTCAAAAAGGAAATACCAGCCACATGTTGTGGAAAATCGATGAAATTATTTCTCATATTTCACAGTATTTTACCTTGAAAAAAGGAGATATTATATTTACAGGAACTCCCGAAGGAGTGAGCAAAGTCGCTCCAAACGACGTTCTTGAAGGATTTATAGAAAACAAAAAACTACTAAGATTACACATAAAATAATGGCAATAAACTACAACCTAGCGAAAGTTTACGCACTTTCAGACAACGATCCGGAGTTTGTGATGCAAATCATTGACTTATTCGTTACCGAAGTACCGGAAGATATGAAGTATATCGAAACCGGCATCAAAGAAAAAGACCACAAACAAGCTTATGCTTACGCGCACAAGATAAAACCAACGCTTGATTTATTGGGAATGTCTGTAGCATTTGAAGAAATACTTCAAGTAGAAGCTTGGACTAAAAGAGAAGGAAAACGCAAAGAAATCAACGATACTTTTGCCAGTATTCAAAGTCAAGTGGACAAAGCAATCAAAGAAATTAAAAAAGATTTCGAACTTTAAAAATTAAAAGCGACTCGAGCGATAGTGAACTGGCGAAGCAATGGTTCGGGAATTATCGGCAATGGTAATTCCCGCTTTTCGTTTCAATCTTTTTAAAAGATTTGCCTTCGCTTTGCTTCGGCGAATCCTTTAAAAAGGATTTCCTCCACAATCGGGGCTAATGAGTTATCGGTTTGTATCTTTGTAAACTAAACATGCAACCTCACCTTAGTGCCTCAGAACCTTAGAACCTCAAAAGAATGATCGCATCCATAGTCACCATCGGCGACGAAATACTCATCGGGCAAATTGTCGACACCAATTCAGGTTACATAGCCAAAGCCTTAGATAAAATCGGAGTGCAAACCCATGAAATGCTTTCCATTTCTGATGACAAGCAGCACATCTTAGACACTTTTACAGCTTTGCAAGATAAAGTCGACTTGGTCATCATAACCGGAGGCTTAGGGCCAACCAAAGACGATATCACCAAACTGACTTTCTGTGAGTATTTCGAAGATACTTTTGTTAGAAATCAAGAAGTCGAAGACCATATTGTAGCGTTGTTTGCCAAATTGAATTTTAATCCGACACAAGTCAACAAAGACCAATCGTTATTGCCTTCCAAAGCGCAAGTTTTGAAAAATAATTACGGCACCGCTGCGGGAATGTGGATGCAAAAAGGCAAAACTGTTTTTGTCTCGATGCCCGGCGTTCCTTACGAAATGAAAGGTATTGTTGGCGAAGAATTAATTCCGAAAATAGTAGCCGAATTCAAAAGACCATACATTGTTCACAAAACGATTTTAACTTATGGTCAAGGCGAAAGTTTAGTCGCGGAACGCATTGAAAATTGGGAAAACAACTTGCCTGAATTTATCAAATTGGCTTATTTGCCCAATCCGGGAAGAGTGCGTTTGAGATTAACTGCTCGAGGAGAAAACAAAGCAATTTTAGAAAAAGCTGTTCAAGAAAATGTAAACGCTTTAACCAAAATCATCGGTGATATAATTGTCGGTTTTGATGATGATGAAACAATAGAAGTAATCATCGGTAGAATGCTTGCAGCACAAGGTAAAACCATTGCCACGGCTGAAAGTTGTACTGGTGGAAAAATAGCCCAAATGTTGTCTTCGGTAGCCGGAGCTTCGCATTATTTCCGAGGAAGCGTTGTCAGTTATTCCAAAGAAACCAAAATAAATGTCCTCGGTATTGATGCTGAGCTAATTAATCAACACGATGTTGTCAGTGCAGAAGTCGCTTCGGCGATGGCGTTGAATATTAAAAAAATGATGAAAACCGACTACGCTTTGGCCACAACAGGTAACGCGGGACCAACTTCTGAAGCGGGAAAAGCGGAAGTTGGTGTCGTTTTTATTGCTTTGGCCACACCAAAAGAAGTATTGGTTGCTGAATTTAATTTTGGTCAACCTCGTGAAAAAGTGATAGATAGAACGGCAAATAAAGCGCTGGAAATATTGCAGAAAGAAATTTTAAAAAATCTGCCATAATTTTTTTGTTACTACAATATATTTTGCGTAAGTTTGCACCCTGATTTTGAATAACGATAAAAGAAAAGCATAATGTCAAGAGTTTGTGACCTTACAGGTAAAAGAGCGATGGTAGGAAATAACGTTTCTCACGCTATGAACAAAACTAAGAGAAAATTTTCTGTTAACTTAGTTAAAAAACGTTTCTATCTTGCTGAAGAAGACAGATGGATTACGTTGAGAGTAGCTGCGTCTACAATTAAAACAATCAATAAAAATGGATTGGCTGCTGTTTTGAAAAAAGCAAAAGTTGAAGGATTTATTAAATAATTCTATCCCAATAAAAATAAAGTAAGATGGCAAAGAAAGGTAATAGAATACAAGTTATTTTAGAGTGTACTGAGCACAAAGGAACTGGTTTACCGGGAACTTCTCGTTACATCACAAACAAAAACAAAAAAAATACTCCGGACAGATTAGAGATTAAAAAGTTTAATCCAATCTTAAAGAGAATGACTGTTCACAAAGAGATTAAATAATTAGAGGTTTTAAATATTTAAAATTTCATAATAAACAATATAAGTCATGGCAAAGAAAACCGTTGCAACGTTACAAACATCTTCAAAAAGATTAACCAAAGCTATCAAAATGGTTAAATCTCCTAAAACAGGTGCATATACTTTCCAAGAAAGCATTATGACTCCGGAAGAAGTTGATAGTTTCCTTAACAAGAAATAATCCAACAAACTCAATATATCAAAGCTACTTTCATTCGGAAGTAGCTTTTTTATTTTTATATTTGCTTCGCCTATTCGTCTCATCTTAAAAATGAGACTCGGGTGTCGAACAAATCCGAATTTTCAATACGTTTCCAATGAGTTTTTTCAAAAGAATATTTTCCTCCGAAAAAAAAGAGACTTTAGATAAAGGTCTCGAACAGACCAAAACATCATTTTTTTCTAAATTAACCAAAGCTGTTGCCGGAAAATCCAAGGTTGATGATGAGGTTTTAGATAATTTAGAAGAAGTATTGGTGTCTTCTGATGTTGGTGTGAACACTACATTAAAAATCATCGAAAGAATTGAAGCGCGTGTCGCCCAAGACAAATACATGGGAACCGACGAGCTCAACAAAATCCTGCGTGAAGAAATTGCCGCACTTTTATCTGAAACCAAATCAGGTGAAGAAACTGAGTTTACCATTCCGGCCAATAAAAAACCTTATGTATTAATGGTAGTTGGTGTAAACGGTGTTGGAAAAACGACTACGATTGGAAAATTAGCCCACCAATTCAACAAAGCCGGTTACAAAGTAGTTTTAGGTGCAGCCGATACTTTCCGTGCCGCCGCGATTGACCAATTGCAAATTTGGGCCGATAGAGTAGGCGTTCCATTGGTAAAGCAACAAATGGGAAGTGATCCTGCTTCGGTAGCTTTTGATACGTTACAAAGTGCCGTAACCCAAAATGCCGATATTGTAATCATTGATACTGCCGGTCGTTTGCACAACAAAGTAAACTTGATGGCGGAATTAACAAAAGTAAAACGCGTCATGCAAAAAGTAGTTGAAGATGCGCCTCACGATGTTTTATTAGTATTGGATGGTTCAACCGGACAAAATGCTTTTGAGCAAGCCAAACAGTTTACCGCTGCGACCGAAGTTTCTTGTTTAGCCGTAACCAAATTAGACGGTACAGCCAAAGGTGGCGTTGTAATCGGAATTTCAGATCAGTTTCAAATTCCGGTAAAATATATCGGTGTTGGAGAAGGTATTGAAGATTTGCAAGTTTTTAATAAGTTTGAATTTGTAGATTCTTTTTTTAAATAAGTATAATCCATGAAAAAAATTACCATTTTAGTTTTTTTACTAATCTCATTTATTGGTTATAGCCAAAAAAGTTATTCACCCGGATATTATATAGATCAATCCAATAATAAAAAAGAAGGGTTTATAGATAATTCTAATCCATACAATAACCCAGAAAAAATTTACTTTAAAACTTCACTTGAAGAAAAAACAATCGAAATTTCAATCGATAATATCAAAGAATTTAAAATCAATTCTAACTACAAGTTTGTTAAGTACACTGTAGATTATGATTATGAACAAATACAGAATAGTAATAAAATTAAAATTTTAGGTAAAGAACCAAAATTAGAACAAAAAGTAGTCTTACTTAAGCTTTTGGTTGAAGGAAATGTGTCTTTATACAAAGCAATTATTGGTGATGTTGTTTTTTTCTACGTTAAAAACAAGGATGATGTCAATCCAAAATTATTAGTTCATAGAAAATATAATCAAGATAATTCAATCAAAGAAAATAATGATTATAGGAAGCAGTTATATGATGATTTGAAATCAGATAAACTCGTCTTTAATGATTTTTTAGATATTGATTATGATGAAAAAGAATTGGTTTCCATTTTTTCAAAAGCAAATACCGAAAACAATTCTTTTGTGAATCAAAATATATCCTCTGAAATTGGAAAAAATAAACTACAGTACAAAATAATTGCTGGTACAAGTCTTTATAGAGCCAATTATACTTTTAATGACGATTATAAATTAACGCCTAAGAATGCTAGTTTTAATAATCCTATGGTTGGAGTAGAGTTTTCAAATTCTTTTGGTATAAATTCGTATCGTTCAGAGTTATTTGTTAGATTGTTTTATCAAAAAGTAAAGACTGAAGCTGACTATTTTAGTCAAGTAAGTAACGATTATAATGTACGATATACAATGAAATCAGATTTTAGTTCAATTAACGTAACAGCTGGTTATCGATATGCATTGTATAAAAAAGGGAAAAATAAATTTTATGTAGACGGATCAATTGGATTGTCAAAAGTTCTGGAAGACGATTTTAGCATTGATTATTTAGTTACCTATACAACTCCTAATCCAATCCCTTCCCCAAGTGATAAATATGTTTTTGATCAATTGTCTACAGTTATTTTTTTAAATGCAGGAGTAGGTTATGTTTTTAATAATAGATTTGGCCTGGGTTTAGAATATTCTGCTAATAAAAATTATTTAAAAGAGTATGCTCTGATAAATGGTTCATTCTCAAATATCAATTTAATATTTACTTATACTTTAAATCATTAAATTACTATGAATAAAGTTTTATATTTCTTCAGAGGAACAGCTCCAATAAAATTAATAATCATCAGTATCTTAATTGCTGTATTGAGCTATTTTATTGAAAAATCGCTACCAAGTATTTTCTTAGGATTGAGATTAATTGCTTTTCTTTTGTTTGTCTACGCTTCGATTCGCTTGCTAAACAGAAAATAGATTACTGATATAAATCGTTGATTTTATCCCATAATTCATTATCGAATCCTGATAAGGCAAAAGTTGGATTGTCAGGATTGGCTACATCTCCCATTCGGATAACTACCATTTTTTTACTTGGAATCACATAAATTTTTTGGTCGTTTTTCCCCAAAGCTGCATACATATCGCTTGGTGCATTTGACATCAAGGTGCCGTTAAATTCAAATTGACTGGTTGGCAAATGGTAAGAAGATTTTCCATTCAACCACCACAGATAACCATAGGCCTGATTAATCGGTTGAGAAGTTGTTGTAGCTTGAACAAAATAATTTTCATTTACTATGGTTGTTCCGTTCCATTTTCCTTTGTTTAAGGATAGTAATCCAAAACGAGCCATGTTTCTGCAGGTACTCCAATAAACACTTAGACCATCACCACTGTTAATCCAAGCGCCACCAGTCATTCCGATTCGGTCTCTTAATTTAGTGTTGAAATAATTGGTCCAAGTTTGTCCGCTGGCTTCGGCTACTACGTCTTGTAATTTCACATAGACATTGTGGTAAGCCCAACGTGTTCCGGCATCGGCGACATATTGTAAATTGGCAGGCTCAACATTATCACCTAAAGCATCATTCAATCCTGAATTCATAGACAATAAGTTTTTACAAGTAATCAGATTTTCTTTGGCTAATGGTGCACTTGTCCAACCGGTTCCTAAATAATCAGAGACTTTGTTATTGATGTTGAGTAATCCTTCATCTTGTGCAATTCCGGTTACCGTAGAAGTCAATGTTTTTCCGGCACTTGCCCAATACCAAGGAGAAGTTGCCGTGTGGCCGTTAAAATAGTTTTCCATCACGATTCTACCATTGACTAATATGATAAAGGATTTGGTGTTTTTTTGTTCCAAATAGTCTAATAAAGGTTGAACGGCACTTTGATTCCAGCTTAAATCTGTTATGGATTTCGTTTCCCAAGTATTGCTGCTGTCAGTTGGAGGAAAGTACATTTGTTCAGCAGAATTATCAGAATCAGAACTGCAATTCAACATAAAAAGGGACGCAAAAACGAGTAGGTATATCTTTTTCATAACTTAGAATTTGTCTTTGGACTTTAAAAGTAGTAAATAGTTTAATGTTGATAATATTAATTTTTATTTCACTCACTTTATGAACTTAAAAAATTAAATTTGTGATGGAGTTAAAAACAGTAAATACCATGAAAAGAATTTCCGCCATACTGATCACTTTCTTATTAATCTCATGCCAAGCTGATGTTAAAAAAGAAGATTTGTCAAAGCTCAATGGCTATTGGGAAATCAAACAAGTGACTTTGGCTAACGGCGAAACCAAAGACTATAAAGTCAACGAAACGATTGATTTTTTTGAACTCCAACATCCAGAAGTTTCCGGAGAGTCTGACCATAAAATGGTAGGCTTTCGCCAAAAAGTAATGCCGCAATTTGACGGCACTTTTAAAACCAACGGTATAAAGGAAAATCTTAAAATTTTGGAAATCGAGAATGCCTATTTTGTCGAATACAAAACCGATTACGGCAAATGGAATGAAGAGATTATCACCATTGAAGATTCTACTTTGGTGCTCAAAAACAAGCAGAACCTAATTTACACTTATAAAAAATTCAAACCTTTTTCTTTAAAATAATGACCAAAAGACTCAGCAACGAAAGTTCGATAGGCGACGTTTTAAAAGCGTTTATTGAAACCAACAAACTCCAAAGCGGCATGGACAAAATTGACGTTCAGGAAGCTTGGAAATCGTTAATGGGTAATGGTGTCAACAGTTATACTAAAGAAGTGGTTCTGAAAGGATCTACTTTGTATGTTTCTTTAACTTCAGCGGTCTTGCGGGAAGAGTTGAGTTATGGAAAACAAAAAATAATTACGATGATTAATGAAGAGCTTCGTAAAGAAGTAGTGACGGATATAATTCTTCGCTAAGTATTGGTTTCCAAATCCTTAATGTAATCTTCGTATTCATAGAAAAACACCTCAAATTGGGTCATTGTTTCGCTGAAGAAATCAAAAATCTCAGGCCAATAGCTTCGATTGTTTAGGCTTACACCCAATTTTTCGACCCAAATTCTACTAATCACTTTACCGCTTTCTAAATAAAATTGACGCTCCAAAATCGCTTCCGGAAGGTATTCTTCGAGTAAAATTGTTTTGAGTGATTCTATTTTTTCAAAATAAATTTTACGCTTTTCTTCATCTTTTGGCTCAATATCTAAAAGTACTTGCGCCTTTTTGTTATCTATATAGAATTTGAAAGTAACGTCTTTAATCTTAGTGTCATACAACAACCATTTTCTCGGATAAGCTTCGGCAAATGCGGTCCAGAATTCCTTTTTCATGCGTTGGGCTTCTTCTTTGCTGTACATTTTATTGGTGTAAATTTGGTGTGCGTTGTTTTTTTGAGGTAACTTTATATTTCTAAAATCAGGCATGATGCACTTTGAAGAGTTTTTAAAATATACGCCAAAAATACAAAATGTCGAGCTACCGGCAACGCATGCCCATGCAAAAATGGCTCCAGCCAATCGATTAGATTTAATTAAAGCTATAGATTTCACTAAGGTTACTCCAAAGCAAGCCGCTGTACTGATGCTTTTTTATCCCAAAGCTTCGCAAACTCATTTGGCCCTAATCCTTAGAACCAGTTACAACGGAGTTCATTCGTCACAAATAGCCTTTCCCGGGGGAAAAGTGGAAGATTTTGATGCCGATTTAAAGGAAACAGCACTCAGAGAAACCCATGAGGAAATTGGGGTAAATCCTAATCATGTCAATGTGATTCGCGCTTTTACCGAAGTGTATATTCCACCGAGTAATTTTATGGTTTATCCTTATTTGGGTTATAGCGAAAGCGAATTGGAGTTCAATCTGCAAGAGGATGAAGTCGCCGGATTAGTCGAATTTCCGTTCGCCGATTTTATGAATGATAAAATTATTGTGAATACCACAATGAAAACATCTTATGCCGGTAGTATTGAAGTGCCTGGATTTCAGGTAAGAGAGCATTTCGTTTGGGGCGCCACCGCTATGATGTTGAGCGAATTGAAAGAAACCCTTAAATTGGTTTTATAAATTTTAGTTTTTGTAAATTTGCGTCCCTAAAAGTCACAAATAAAAAATCAATTATGGGATTATTTAAAAGAAATCCTTTTGGTCATATACTCTTTATCAAAAAATGGCTAATCCGAATCTTTGGTGTATTAACGCATCGTCGTTATCGAGGTTTTAACGAACTTCATATTGAAGGTTCGGAAATCATTAAAGGTTTACCCGATAAAAATGTACTCTTTATATCGAATCACCAAACGTATTTTGCCGATGTAGTAGCCATGTTTCACGTGTTCAATGCCAGTTTATCAGGACGTGTAGATAATATTAAAAACGTTGGTTATTTATGGCAACCCAAGATGAATATCTATTATGTTGCCGCCAGTGAAACGATGAAAGCAGGTTTGTTACCAAGGATTTTGGCTTACGTCGGAGCAATAACGGTAGAACGCACCTGGCGCTCGGGCGGAAAAGATGTAACAGAAAAACGTGAAATTAATCCGAATGATACGGAGAACATCCGAATAGCTTTAGAAGATGGTTGGGTAATTACCTTTCCGCAAGGAACAACAAAGTCCTTTAAACCGGTTAGAAAAGGAACCGCTCATATTATAAAACAACATAAACCTATAGTTGTGCCTATAGTTATTGACGGTTTCCGTCGTGCGTTTGACAAAAAAGGTTTGCGTGTCAAAAAGAAAAATATTTTACAATCATTTATCATCAAAGAACCTTTGGTTATTGATTATGAGAACGAAACCATAGAGCAAATTGTAGAAAAAGTTGAGTATGCCATAGAGCAACACGCTTCTTTCTTAAAAGTGATTCCTGCCGAGGAAATTGAAGAACAAGAACGCTTAAATAAACTGCGCAAATGGCAAGTAGATAAAGCGGACACCAGCCAAATAAGCTAACAAAACAAATCCAATCTTTAAAAAGGAATTTTTTTAAAGTAGCCCTAATTTTTTTGCAATATCAACCATTTCTTTATCGGAACCCGAATTGAGCATCAGTTGTTTCTTGATGTTGGCTTTTCTTTTTTCAATGGCACTTAATGAAAGCGGTACAAAATTCGGAAGCTGTATGGTTTTTATTCCATCCGCTAAGTATTGCAAAATTTTGCTGTCGTTATCGTCCCAGTTAATGTTTTTTTGAATCATCACTCTCTGAGATTCTTTTATTGAACTACTATAATAAGTCTCATTTTTT
This sequence comes from Flavobacterium sp. UBA7682, assembly GCF_002482945.1. Taxonomy (NCBI): domain Bacteria; kingdom Pseudomonadati; phylum Bacteroidota; class Flavobacteriia; order Flavobacteriales; family Flavobacteriaceae; genus Flavobacterium; species Flavobacterium sp. UBA7682. The sequence goes on along the minus strand of NZ_DLGY01000036.1, from coordinate 91,049 downwards.
TCAATACTTTGGAATATTAGAGGGAAACTTTTGTAGTCGATGTCGCTTTTGGCAATAAAACCTTGTGGATTGACACTTTTATAAATTTGGTTTACCCACAATGGTTCTTTGTGCATCGAGATAATGATAATTCTACATTCGGGAAAGAAGTCTTTAATCATCAGGGCCAAATCACTTCCTGAGAATATTTTTTTTTCTTCATAAGAAGGAAGATTGATGTCTATAAAGGCAAAGTCTATAAGTGCTTCATTGTTTTTTCTTCCCTTAATGATATCATAAGCTTCTTTGCAATCAAAAGCAAGTAAGAAATCAGCATGCCTATTGGATTCAATATTAGATAGTAGCGTTTTATAACTGTCCACATTAATGGGATGGTCATCTACAATTAGAATATTTCTTTTTGTGGTTAGGTTTTCAATCATGGTTTTGATCCAGAAGTTTATGAGAAATCAAATTTAATTAATATGTAGCGAAGAATTACGGTTTTGCCGTAAAATAGGCTTTCTCATGTAGGCTAAATTGCAAAAAAAAAATGCAGTTTTCCTTTATTCTGGTAGACGATTCTAACGACTTTGAAACGACTTTAGAGCAAATCAAACAATTTGACGATTTTTTATGTGTGGCGGTTTGCCAAACTAAAAAAGAAGGAATTGATAAAATATTGGAACTGAAACCCAATGTTGTTTTTTTATCTATCAATGATGGTAATAAAAGTCAGGGTTCAATTTCCTTTTCCTTGTTAAGTGAACTGCACGAATACCTTGAAGAATTGCCGACTATAATTGTTTTAAGTGACGTTAAAGAAGCGGCTTATGAGGCTTACCAAAGAGGCGTAACCGGTTTTTTACTGAAGCCGATAGAGCCCAACGAATTACGTAGGTGTTTGTTTCGATTTCAAAAAACGCATAAGGCTTTATTTGCCGATAAAATTTCAATAAAATCCAATGGCGATTATAACTTTATTAAGTTTCATGATATTATTTATTTAAAAGCAGATAGCAATACCACTGATTTTTATTTGAAGTCCGGCAAAGTAGTTACTGCTTTTAAGACTTTAAAACATTTTGAAAAATTATTGCCTTTCTTTTTCTTCAGAATTCACCACGGTTATGTCATTAATATAGATTATGTTAATCGAATTAATTTAGGCAAAAACAGTTGCTATCTTGACAATAACGAGATTATTCTTCCATTTTCCCGAACTTATAAGGAAAATATTGACACAATAATTCACAGGATATCTTAAATAAAATTGTGAGTTACAGTCAAAAACCAACCAGTTACTTTCCGCGCTTGTTGACTTACTAAACAGGCTTTGCAATTTATTTTTAAGCCAATTCAACTGCTTACATTTGGTCGTTCTTAATACCAAAACGATAGCGCTATGTAAATTGTTTTAACCAAGGGAATTAAGGTTAAAATAACACTGCAAAGAATTTCCCTTCTTTTCAGAAACCCAACAAATTGTTGAGCTCACAAAGCTTGACCTCTCAATTATTTAAAATTTAAAACCACTAATTTTTATGAAAACAAAATTTTTCCCAAAACTACTTTTGATAATGCTTTTCAGCTTATCACTTTATTCTTGTACAACAGATGAAATGCCGGCTACTGAGAATACAACTGTAACAGCAGATAATGGTATGGACGGAGGACCAGTTATTCCACCGGGACCAAGACCTTAATTTTTATAAGAGACTATGAAATATAGTCTCTTTTTTTTTGCTTATTTTTGTAAAAAAAGCAATGCGCCCCAACTCTGCTATTTTATTTATCCTACTCAGTTTTTTACTATTCGGCTGTCAGCCTAAGAAGACCGAGAATATTGACTCACTTGTGTTTAGTGATTCAGATTACAAAAAACTTTCCAAAGATCATAAACTCCAATTTTTGGATTCTATAAGTTTACTTGAAAAATCTTCTACCGGAGATTCCATTTATATGGATCTTCTGTTCAACATTTCCACAGAATATTATTATTTGAACAAATATGATTTGTCACTTAAGATAACTGAAAAAGCACTCCAGTTGGCAAAGCAAAGAAAGGATACTATTGCCATTGCAAGGGCTTATTTTTACAAAGGCGATTGTTATGAGTACAACCAAAGAGACAGCGCCTACTATTTTTACCATCAAGCGGAAAAACTTTATAGTTTTAAAGGTGATAAGGAAAAAGAAGGACAAACCTTGTTCAAGAAAGGTTACCTTTTGTTTTATGAGGGCAATTATTTGGAGAGTGAAATACAGGTTTCAAATGCCTTGAAGCTTTTACAGAACAGTAAAAACAATCAGTTATTGTATTCTTGTTATGTGGTTATGGGGTATAATTTTGAAAAACTGGAGGAATATAATAACGCTTTAAAGTATTTTCATTTATCGAAAACAGTATTAGATGAGTTAAAGAAATCGAATGTTGACTTTGAAAAAACCAATAATTATACTGTCAATTACTCTATCAATATAGCCAATATTTATGATAAAAAAGGCGAGTACCAAAAGTCGATTAAGGAATTAAGTTCCGTTGTTAGTCCTGATTTGAAAGCCAAATGGCCCAAAGATTATGCTTCTGTTATTGGTAATTTAGGATATTCCAAGATGAAATTTGGCATTTTGAATGGAGTAGAAAAGGCCTTTAGAGAAAGTTTGCAACTCTCAAAGCAAAATAATCATCAGAACAACATTATGTATCAGTTGATCAATTTAGGCGAATATTATTCAATAACTAAAGATACAGCTTCTTCTATTCATTATTTGAAAGAAGCCAATGCGTTGGCAGTTAAACTTAAAGCAGTTGGTGAAATTAAATCGACCTTAAAATTATTAAGCGAAATAGATGTTCGCAACAACCGCCTATACAATCAAAAATACATCTCGATTACAGATAGTCTGACTAAAGCTCAACGTATCAATCGTAACAGATATGCACGTATTGAATATGAAACGGCAGTAGTTGAGAATGAAAACAGGGATTTGATTGCCGAAAATTTATATGTAGTAACAGGTTCTATTGCTATAGTGTTGCTTTTGGTTCTCCTTATCATATACCGATACTTGCAGCATCAAAAAAAGGAAATTGCGAATAAAAGACAACAGCAAAAAGCGGAGGAAGAAATTTTCGAACTATTAAAAGAGTATCAAATCAAATTGGCACAAGCCAAAGAGCTCGAGCAAAACCGAATTTCCAAAGAGCTGCATGACAGTGTAATGAATAAGCTTTATGGTGTGCGATTACAATTAGGTATGCTAAACGAAGGTGATACACAAGAAGTAAAACAAAAGCGATCGGGTTATATTGATTTTCTTCAGGAAATAGAAAGAGAAATCAGAAGCATTTCCCATGATTTGCACAATGAGACCTTTGAAACTCTTTTTGATTATAAAAATTTATTGCTTGATATCATTGCGCAACACAATCAAATTAGTAATACTCATTTTTCTTTTGAATGTGAAGATGAGTTTCGATGGGATGCTATTGACAGTTTGGTTAAAATTGCTATCTATCGAATTATTCAAGAAGCATTGAGAAATGTCATTAAATATGCGAAGGCTAAAAACTGTCGCGTCAGCTTATCTGATGGTGATAATAAGTTGAGATTATGGATTGAAGATGATGGAAAAGGATTTGATATCGCCCTTTTGGAAAATGGTGGAATCGGTTTAAAGAACATGCAAGAACGCGCAACTCAGCTCAATGCCTCTTTCAAGGTAATGAGTGAGATTGGAAAAGGCACTACAATAGAAGTTGTTTTTGCACTCAAATAATGAAATTAAAAAACAATTCAAAAATAATTATACAAGTTTAATATATAATTCTACAACGGCTTACTAAAGTATTACACCTAATTTCGTCTCTAACATTATAAATAAATTAAAATGAAAAATCGAAGTGTATTACTCGCCCTAGTATTAGGCATCGGATTATTTGTCACCTCTTGTAGCGATGACAATGAAGGAGAAACTCTAGCGCCATTATCCGGAAAATGGAATCTTAGCAAAGTAGGAACAATAATAGGTGGACAAGAAACATTAGTTGACGCACCACAAAACGAAGCGGGTTGCAATAAAGATTATCTTGATTTAAACGCAGATAACACGCTTACCGAAGGTGATTATGACTCTACTATAGATCCATGTACGTTATCGACTACTTCTGGCATTTACTCAAGATCGCACAATAATTTAACCACAGTGGTTAACGGAGTAACCCAAGTGCAAGATATTGAAAATTTAACCCTTACGGAGTTAAAGTTAAAAGATGCCAATGGTGCCATCGAAGTGTATACAAAAGGTTAATCCTTAGTTAGTATATAAAATTAAATCCCGTCGGAATGGCGGGATTTTTTTATGGGTTGTTGTTTTAAAAGTAAATGATTCTTTTTCGCTACTGGCAATAAGTAAATAGAATGTCAGTCTGAGCCTGTCGAAGACATTTGACATAGGATTCTAAAAGTTGATGCAAATTGATTGTCACAAAACCAACTGAAAACTCATTTTAACTTTATTTTACCAAGCTCGCAGTTTATTATCTTTATTTTTGCGATATGGACACGAAACAGTTCTTAGCGTTGCGTAAGTTGTGGTTGCTGCTGTTGCTTTTGAGCAATATTGCTGTCGCCAATACGTCTATGGTTATTGAACCGTGTCAGGAATCGAAAACAGTAACACTTTTTGAAGCAGAAACTTCTCTTCACAAAGAAGGATTGCAACCTCAAATACCATCATTTAGGATAATCTCTGAACATCATGCTAAGCCTATTAGTTTTGGTTATCCAGAGTTGTTTTATGATGCAGATTGTCATTTTGTTACTAAAAGTGTTGGATCAATCCAAATTTTTCTTCAGGATGTGAATCGCTGCGAAAGCGTTTCTCGTTTTTTATTTCCCTATCATTTTTTTTGGTAAAGTAATCTCCTTCGACTTACAGATTTAAACACAATCGCATTCTTATTGGATAGCGATATTTACTTTATTAAAAAAAAAAATTAAACATGGATATCTCAATAATTATAATTGATCTGATCTTTATTTTGATCATATCAATACCGCTCTATCTGGTATTGAATTCCAGTAAAATAGATCAAAAACAAATCGACTCCCTTTTTGCCCAATACAGTCAGAACAACCGCTACCGCTTTCAGTTGGTAGCTTCACATCAACGCAAAGCCTTGGCGATGGATGCTCAAAATAGAGGATTGCTCTTTATGGATTTTAACCTAAAAGAACCTTATGTTGCTTTTCAAGATTTGGCACAAGTTGAAAGTTGTGCTGTTGCCACCGCTAATCCGTTAGGAAAATCAAATCTTTTGAAAAAAGTAGAATGGATTTTCTTTTCAAAATGCGGAACAACGCCAGACAATGGTGTTATTTTTCACGATGCCGATAAGGAATATATTGTTCCGGTTTATGCCTATGAAGAACTAAAATTGGCTGAAGAATGGCAAGGTGTTATCAATAAGCATTTGTAATTAAAAAAGTCCTGAGAAATCAGGGCTTTTTTTGTTTTTAGAAGAAAGAGGGATAAGTTCTTTAATTTTCTTATCCCTTTTCTCTTATTACTTATAGTTAAAATCTATTTCACCGCTTCTACTTTAAAACCTGCTTTTCTCAACAAAACAATTACGCCTTCTTTTCCGCCTAAGTGAGCAGCGCCAACTCCAAAGAAAGTTGATTTGCTCTTAGCAATTTTATCAATTCGGCTTATCCAGTTTTGGTTTCTGTTGTTTAACATCACATCTGAATATTTAGAAGTCATTACATTTTCAGACTTTGCAGTAAATTCTAGCATGGCTTCAATGTTTTCAGTTTTGTAAAGTGCTAACATCTCGTTTAATTCGGCAGTATCTCTTTTTAAATTGCTTTTGGCAGTCTTGACCAATTCGTTCATTTGATCCTGGTAAGAAATCGCATCAAATACATTCATTTGTTCGGCGATGGTTTCTAATCCAATAACTTCTTCATTTTGATCTTTGCCAATTTTCATTAGTTCCACTTCTACTGATTGGGTTTCGCAAGCCAACATTTTCGGGTACAACATCGCCGAAATCATAAACGGCTTGAAAGTATTAAGCATTTCAGCTGAATAACCTAATTGGGTTTTTAGAAAGTCATCCACAATTTTAAAATCTTCTGCAGAAGCCAATGATTTCATCGTCACGCCATCTTTCATCATCATTTTGGAGATCATTTCGGCTTGCATATTGGCGTCGTCCATATCTAATTCTAAACACAGTTGTTCGGTGTTGTCTAAGGCTTTTTTTACTTTATCCGATAAAGCTGCATCGCATGTAATATGAATGGTTCCAAATAAATAAGAAGGCTTGGTTAGTCCATTACCGGAGATTTTCCACAACAAAGAATTTTCATTATTTTGAGCATTAGTGATTCCTGTCAATAACGCCAATAGAAGTAAGGCAATTTTTTTCATATTATAAGTCTATTTTTTTGAGTTCTCTATAATTGCCTTGTAATCTTCGCAACAAAATACCATACAATAAGCGATAGAAAAGCCAAAACAAACCGACAATCGCAACACAAGTGATCACTATGATACAAATGGTTTTTGATAACGTTAAATAATTGTCTTCGTGTGCAATTTTATCTTTCAAAGCACTCATTTGGGGATTGAAAACAAAAGCCATGATAAAACCTAAAATGGTACTGATGAATATCATAACCAAGTTATACCAAACATAATATTGTACAGTTCTCCGGGTTTTTAAAATGTCTTGCATTAATTTCTTGGTCGAGGTAATCGTAGAGATTTTTGCATAGTTTCGGTAAAAAGCATAGATGAAATAAATTACTACCGCATAATTAACATAGGTCAATATTTTCAAATAGATTGAAAAACTTTCTGCGTGTAAACTCTTAATGGCTTCATCGGTATTGAATAAAATGCTCAAGGCAGCCCACAAAGCAAACTCGAGTACGCTAATCACCAATATCCATTTTACAATAGATGATGATTTCCTATGCAACATTTTGTAAATTTCAGTTTCTGAGACCTGTTCAAAAGAATGGGTGTCTTTTTTCCAGGCTTTTTTTAATAAATCCAACTCATCCATAATCCTTAGGGATTTAATATTTTTTTTAGTTTTCCTTTTATTCTGTTCATTTTTACACGAGCATTGACTTCGCTAATCCCCAATGTTTCCGATATTTCGGTGTAATCTTTATCTTCGAGATACAAAAACACTAAAGCTTTTTCAATATCATTCAACTGTTGCACCGCTTGGTACATCAATTTGATTTGCTCTTCTTCTTCTAAGTTGTAGTCTTCCTGGCTTAAGAAATGTTTTTGTCCTTCGTAAGTGACTGTTGAAACGGTTCGTGTACTTTTTCTGTAGAGTGTAATTGCAGTATTCAATGCTACGCGATAAGCCCAAGTGGAGAATTTAGATTCACCTCTAAATTTCGGAAAGGCTTTCCATAACTGAATGGTAATTTCTTGGAACAAATCGTTGTGCGCATCATCGCCATTAGTGTACAACCGACATATCTTGTGGATAATGTTCTGGTTTTCCTTCAGCTGTTTTACAAATGATTGTTCTAAGTTGTCACTCATAGTCCGTTAGTAGTGTTAGCGGTTATTTTGTTACACTTAGTAAAACTACATTTTTTTATTATACAAATTCAAGTTTCTAATTTCCCTATCTTTGCAAAAGAAAAAATTACAAGCAGTCAAAATGAAAATAGGCCATTATAATACACTTACCATTGCACGTGAAACCAAAGTAGGACTTTTTTTAACCAATGGCACAGCCGATGTGTTGTTACCGGTGAAATATGTTCCTAAAGAATATACTATTGGGGATGAAATCATAGTGTTTGTTTACCTTGACCATGAAGAACGACCGGTGGCCACAACTTTGGAACCCTATATTTTGATGGATGAATTTGGGGTGTTACGCGTAAATTATACCAACCAATTTGGCGCTTTCCTCGATTGGGGTTTAGAAAAAGATTTGTTTGTTCCGTTCAAAGAACAAGCACGCCCAATGGAAAAAGGAAAAAGGTATTTGGTATTTGCCTTTATTGATGAAAAGACCAATAGAATAATGGCTTCGAGCAAGACCAATCAGTTTTTGAATAATGAAAATTTAACGGTTGCGGTTGGCGATGAAGTCGATTTAATTATTTCTCACATTACTGAGTTGGGAATCAATGTTATTATCAATGATATCCACAAAGGTTTGTTGTACAAAGACCAAGTTTATGAAGACCTTAGATTAGGTGATAGATTGACAGGTTACATTAAAAATATTCGTCCTGATAACAAAATTGACGTTACTTTAAATAAATTCGGGTACAGTAATGTGGAACCGAATGCCGAAAAAATCCTATTCGAATTAAGAGCGAGTCGAGGCTTTTTAAGATTAACCGATAACAGTCATCCCGAAGACATTAAAACCGTGTTGAAGATGAGCAAAAAAACGTTTAAGAAAGCCATTGGCGCACTTTACAAAGAAAAACGCATCGAGATTAAAGAAGACGGAATTTATTTGGTGAACGAAATAAAAATCTAAATTTTATTCTTTGATTTCGAGTTCAGCCGGCATCGGAATTTCCTCAACATTTTTTTTAAAGAATAGATTGCTGGCCATATTTAAAGTAGCATATGGTCTGTTGGAATATTTATTCCCCAAACAGATAATTGTCACAGTATCCTTTTTCACCGGAACAAACGAAGTATTATTGCCATGCCACCAACCGTTGTGGTAAACTAATTTTTCTTTATTGGCCAAATAACGCATGCGCATTCCCAAACCATAGTCTTTAATAGCATTTGGCACGTTAGCAGCACTGTAACCATAATAAGCTTCTTGCAGTAATTCAGGCTTGATAAAATCGGGTGAATAAGTGGCTAAATCAAATTTTACCAAATCTCTTGGTGTAGAATAAACGTTTTTGTCACCATACAAATTGTCATATTGGTCCCAAGGGAAAATAGTACTCGCTCTGTATGATTTAGAAACAGTATCTCTGTCGGTTTCATAATTGAATACAAAGGTGTTTTTCATGCCAAGTGGTTTAAAAATAAGTGTTTGCATAGCATCTCGATAGTTTTGACCGGTAGCTCTCTCGATGATTAGGGCCAAAATCACATAGTTGGTATTGCAATAATCAAACCGCGCATTATGGGCAAAAATGGGTTTGAATTTTTGCTTCACCATCAAATCTAAAATATCTTTATTGGTCAGTACCTTTTTTTTGTTCCAAGCTTTTTTCATGATGCTCGGGAAGTTGGAATAGTGAGGCAAACCGCTACGGTGATTCAACAACGTTCGGATAGTTACATTCTTATAAGGGAATTTCGGAATCCAATCGGTTACTTTTTGGTCGAGCATTAAATTGTTTTCTTGTACCAATTTTAAGATGGCTGTAGCAGTCAGTACTTTGCTTACGGATGCCAAATGAATTGCAGTATTAGCATCAATTTTCTTTCCGGTTTTAGCATTAGAAAAACCTGTGTAATCTTCATAAATGATGCGACCGTTTTTGGCCACTAAAAAACTGCCGCTATAGTAAGGGGAATTGATAAACTTATTGTAAAACGAATCTATTTTTATTTTTTTTTCACTGAGGTACTCTTCCGATACAATGCCAAATTTAACATTAAACGGAACGGTAATCAAAGTACTATCTTTATTGTCCTTAGAAACCGTGAAATAATTATTTATTTGGGTTATTGGACTGGAAAAGTATAATAGTGTGCTTATAAAAAAAGAAATCAGGGTCATCTTCATAATTGCAATAATACCAATATTTAATCGAAATTAAAACCCTAAAAGTCTAAATCGCTGTTAATCTTTCCAACTTTTGTTAACAAAAAACCGCCTCGGGCTGGAGGCGGTTTAAAGGAATTAAAGTTTAACTTTTATGGGTAACATGAATAAGGTTCTCACTGGTTTTCCGTCTTTTATTCCCGGAGACCATTTTACTTTCGAGGCTTTTAAAAGTCGAATGGCTTCTTTTTCCAGCTTATAGTCGGTACTTCTCACGGCTTTGATATCGGTTAGCGAACCGTCTTTTTCTATCACAAATGACATAATAACACTTAAAGTTACTTCTCCATCTTCTTCAATTTCAGGACGGTTAAAGTTATTGACTACATATTCGTAGAATCTTTTCATTCCGCCCGGATACAAAGGAAGTTTGTCTAATTCATTGGTGGTATTGATGCCGTTGCCTTTACTTTCGCCGTCACCATCAGTACTGGTTCCGGTAGATGTGCCGCCGGTAGTTGTAGATATTACGGTTCCTTTTGTATCACCACCATTCGGATTTGGATCGTCGTTATTTTTGCTTAGATCAACATTTTTGGTAATATCATCTGGATTGTCATTCGATTTCACAATGATTGGATCAACTAAATCTTTCGATTCTATCTTTTGTGTTGGCTCGTCTTCAATAAGTGGTGCTACAACGTCTTTTTTAGGTTCCTCGTTTTTCTTAGGCGGATAAGTAAAATTGTCTACTCGTATTACTATATCTTCATCGATTGGTGATGGAGTTGGGATATCTCCGAATGAAGTTAGGAATAAACCTAAGCCAATTGCGCCGCAAAAAAAGGTGATGCCACTTAAAAAAGCTATTAATGAAGTTTTGGAATTTTCTTGGCGTAATTGGTAAGCGCCATAGGCTTTGTTTTTGCCTTCAAAAACCAGATCGATCCAGTTTTTTTCATAAATACTAACGTTTGACATAATTATATGGTTTTAGAGTTAAGTATTTATACTACATAAGCAAGATGTTTAATGTTATAACGCAGGAAATATCAAAATAGTATAAATAATGTTAAATATTTATTTATATAGAGATTGTATTTCCCTAAAAGGTTGGGAAGACTTAAAAAAATAAATTAAAAAAGTGGACTATCTTTTGCTTTCGATGATTTCTGCCAATAGTTTTTTGGCGCGAAGCAATTTGATTTTAACGTTACTTAACGGTTCGTTCAGCTGTTCGGCAATTTCCTGATAACTCATTTCCTGAAAATAACGAAGTTGAATTACTTCTTGGTAATGTGGTTTCAATTCTTTGATGAATTGGAGTAGGCGAGACAGGTTTTGTTCGGTAATCAATTCGTCTTCTGCTGAAGGAGAACTGTCGGCAACATTGTAAGCTTGTTGGTCTTCTTCATCCGTGATTTCCACAAAAACAGTCGATCTCTTTTTACGAAGCATATCAATGTGCACGTTTTTGGCAATGGCAATCAACCAAGTGTTGAATTGAAATTCGGGATTGTAAGTCGAAATTTTGTCAAAAGCTTTAGAGAAAGTTTCTATGGTAATGTCTTCCGAATCGGTTTCGTTTTCCGTACGTTTCAACATAAAGCCATACACTTCGTTCCAATAATGGTCGAGCAAAAAGGTAAACGCTACTTGGTCACCTTTCTTAGCTTTCTCTATGTATTTGTTTATTTCCAATGAACCGGTTTTGAGAAAGTATTGGTGATAAACACATTCAATTGCGTGAAAATTAGAACAATTTCAATAATGGGGAACCAATACATCACATCCTTTTCTTTTAATTTACCGGCGGCAAATCCCATTGCCAACCAAGCAAATAAATATCGGAAACCAATAATACTAACCACAGCAATCCATTGAAATTGGAAGGCCAACAATACTATTGGTAACAACAGAAAGAGCAATTGCGAAGCGTAAAAAATACTCAATTGGTTTCGGTCAAACATTTTATAGTGTTTTGCTGTCGATACGTGACGACGTTTTTGGGTAAACCATTCTTTAAAAGAAGTTTTCGGTTCTGAATAAGTGAAACTGTCTGGTAGGTAACAAACCGCTGTGTTTTCTGCTGTTGCGGCTTGATTGATAAACAAATCATCATCACCCGAACGCAATTTCATATGATCCATAAAACCACGCACTTTGAAAAACTCTTCTCGTTTGTAAGCCATATTACGACCAACGCCCATGTAAGGTTTCCCTATTTTAGCCCAAGCAAAATATTGTGTTGCCGTTAGTAAAGTTTCAAAACGAATGATTTTATTTAAAAAGGAATTGGCTATTTTTTCATACGCACCATAACCCAAAACGATATTCTTTTGAGCCGTGAATTGCGAACTCATACTCGTAATCCAGTCTTTCGATGTTGGATAACAATCAGCATCAGTGAATAATAAGTATTCGTATTTTGCCGCTTTGATACCAAGGGTTAAAGCGAATTTTTTGTTGCCCCAAAACGCTTCGTTGTTTTCTACTTTGACCAATTTTACGTTGTCATATTGTTTTTCAAACTCTTCAAAAATCTCCAAGGTGTTGTCGCTGGAAGCATCGTCAATCAAAACGATTTCGAAAGTGTGGTAGTTTTGTTCGGCTAAAAGCGGGACAAACTTTTTTACGTTTTCTTCTTCGTTTTTGGCGCAAACAATAATCGAAATTGGAACTCTTTTCGGTGTAGCAGTCTGTGGCTTAGCAAAAGAAAATTTGCCAAATATTACAATATAATACAAGAACTGAATAACAACTACGGCGATGAATAGACAGAATAGAGTTAGTAACATAGGCTTTTTTTGACTTTAAAAAGGGTTGCAAATGTAGTTATTCTAACCGCAATAATCAAAGGAATTTTAACAAATTCCTAGCGATTCTTTTTCATTTCCTTGGCAATATCAATGGCTTGATTGTCATTGGTTTTTTCTAATTCGGTGATGATGTTTTGGTAGTTCTTATCGTCACGATTTTGCGATAATTTCTTTTGGGCTTCTATCGCTGTAATTTCAATTTCGAAAGCGACAATGCCTTGAGCTTCGCGCATCGTTTTTTCGGATAAATTTTCGACACGAACCGGGTTTTCGGATTTAGCTTCATATTTATCAACTAACTTTTTTAGAAAATCTACGGCTTGTTCGTCGTTGTAAACCGTTACTTTTCCGTAAATATGTATGGCGAGATAATTCCATGTGGGTACATTTTCATGGTCATACCATGAAGAAGAAATATAAGTATGTGCACCCGAAAAAATAGCCAACACTTCATTATTGGTTTTAAAACTTTCCGCTTGCGGATTGAGTTTAGAGATGTGTCCGACTAAAATCTGTTTTCCTTCAAAATTGGTTTCTAAAATCAACGGCGTATGCGTTGCCCACAATTTGCCATCGGTTTGATTAACCAAAATTGCAAATCCATTTTGATGAAGGAAGTTTTGAATGTCTTCTTGATTTTCGTTTTTATAAAGTTCAGGAATGTACATAATTACTTTTTATTTTGAATTTGGTATAAAACACCTTCGTGTAAATCAAAGTTGAATTTGCCAACGAATGTCATGCCTGTTTTTTCTAAAACTTTGACCGAAGCTACATTCAGTTCCATTGCTCTTCCGACTATTTTAGTGAGTTGCAAATGATGGAAACCATAATCGATACAAGCTTTTGCGGTTTCGGTAGCGTAACCTTGGTTCCAATATTTTCTAAAGAAGCGAAAACCCAAATCGACTTCGTCTAAATCCGGTGAATATTTCAAGCCACACCAACCTATGAATTCATTATTTGATTTGACAATTACAGCCCAACGACCGTATCCGTAAAGTTCATATTGACTGTAATTTTCCAAGAATGATTTGGCTTCAGTCACATTGGTGAAAGCCTTATCACCGGTGTATTTGATAACTTCTTGATCGGTATTCAAATCATAGAAATGTTGAGCATCAATAACAGTTAATTCTCGGAGGTAACAACGATTGGTTTCCAGAATAGTTTTCATTTTAAATCACATTCACTTCAGCTTCAATTGCAATGCCGAATTCTTTTAAAATAGTGGCTTGAATGTCTTTGGAAACAGCCAAAATTTCTTGACCGGTTGCGTTGCCATAATTCACTAAAACCAATGCTTGATTCTTATGAATTCCGGCATCACCAAAACGTTTTCCTTTAAACCCTGCGCGTTCAATCAACCAACCGGCCGGTACTTTGACTTCGGTTTCAGAAACCACATAATGAGGCATATCGGGATGTAAAGCATGTGCTTTTTCATAATCCACTTTTGAAATAATTGGGTTTTTGAAAAAACTACCGCTGTTGCCTAGTTCTTTTGGATCCGGCAATTTGCTTTGGCGAATGGCAATTACGGCATTGGAAACATCTTTCAATGTTGGTACAACAACGTTTTGCTTTTCTAATTCCTTAGTAATATCGCCGTAGGAGGTATTTATTTTATGATTGCGTTTCGTTAATTTGAAAACGACAGAAGTAATGACGAATTGGTCTTTGGCTTCGTGTTTGAATACGCTTTCTCGGTAGCCAAAATGACATTCTTCTTTGTTGAAAGTTTTGAGGCTTTGCGTAGCAATATTAACGGCTTCACACGATACAAAAGTATCTTTGATTTCGGTACCGTAAGCGCCAATGTTTTGCACCGGAGTTGTTCCAACATTCCCTGGAATTAAAGACATATTCTCCAATCCGCCAAAGTTTTGGTCGATGGTCCAAAGTACAAATTCATGCCAATTTTCACCCGCCATACTTTCTACCCAAACGAAATCATCGTCTTCTTTGAGGATTCTTTTTCCTTTTAAATCGATATGAATCACTAAGGCTTGAATGTCTTGGGTTAACAACATATTGCTTCCGCCGCCGAGAATGAATTTCTTTTGGTTTTGGTTTTCATTTAGAACGGTTTTTAATTCAGCTACCGTGTGGACTGCAATGAATTGTTGGGCTTTGGCTTCAATGCCAAAAGTATTGTATTTTTTTAGGGAGAAATTGGTCTGGATTGGCATCATTTAAATCGACTTAATGGTTTACAAAAGTAAACAATCCATCATTTTAAACGAATTTCTTTTGGTAGTTTTTTTGCCAAACATGGAACATGAAAAGTGGCATTATATAAGGAATAATTTTGGTGTTTCCTTTTTGAATTTCACTGACAATTTTACTACCGTTGATGTTTTCCAAAAAAGGCATATCAAACATCTCGCTTTTGGCAAAACTGTTCAGTTCTTCTTTAAAAATAGGATATTCAGTCAAGTATTTTCCCCATGGCGCGCTCAAACCAATCTTTCTGAAATCGATGATTTCTTTAGGAAGTTTATCTTTCATCGTAGTTTTGAGAATGAACTTTCCTTTTTTACCGGTGAACATCCATTTGCTGTCAAGTGTTCCTAAACCGGCGACTAATCTTGGGTCTAAAAACGGTTCGCGACATTCAATCGAACTTCCCATAGTGCAACGGTCGTTTCGGTCTAATAACGAACACAAATAAGTGTGTTGGTCAAAATACAAGGCTTGACGTTGTAAGTCTTTTGGATACAACTCTTGCGCTTCTTGTAAAATCTGATGGCGATAGGCATTTTCGGGTTTGTTCTTATTGCCATAAAACAAATTAATATCTTCAGGATAGACATTAGAACCATTGAAAATCACTAAATCCGCATCGCTGTTGATCTTGGAATAACGGAACAATTTGTCGTAGCGCGGTTTTTTATTAAAGGTTTCAAACTTCGAAATTTGTGAAATGACTTTTAGCAAAGAAGGATTTTTCAAGGCTTTGTAACGTACATAACCACCCATCAATTCGTCGGCACCTTCACCGGAAAGCAGCACTTTTACTTTTGGCTTTGCCAATTTAGCGATGGCCAATAAATGCGGTTCGTTGAGGTGCATTATCGGTTCGTCTTGGAAATAAGTGGTTTCAAATAAATTTTGGTACAAATTGTCATTCTCCAATTGGGTATGATTCAAAATATATTGGTACTCTTCCGTGATTTTTTTGGCCAAATGAAATTCATTGTGTTCGGCTTCCGAAAAACTGATATTGAAAGCCTCAATATTCTTAAAATTTTGATGGTATAAAGCCGATAGAATCGAGCAGGAGTCTAATCCGCCACTGAGTAGAACACCAACAGGAACATCACTCACCATGCGCAGTTTTACCGAATCAAAGAAAGTTTCTTCAAACCATTTTTTCGGATGGATAATTGGGCTGTGGTTTTGGATTTGTTCTTTTAAATTCCACCATCTGTTAGTCGTGCTTTTGCCGTTTTCCTCAATAACCATATAATGTCCTGGGAGCAACTTTTTCACATGATTATACAAAGTGTTTTCACCGGCAACAAAACGATTGAAAACATATTCTTCCATACCGTTTTCCGAAATTTCTAAAGGAACACCGGCGGTAAAAAGCGCTTTTTGTTCTGAGGCAAAAAATAAAGTGTTTTGGTGAATGGCGTAATACAAAGGTTTTACACCCATTCGATCTCTGCAAAGCGATAGTTTTTTTTCTAAAGTGTCCCAAATAGCGAAGGCAAACATCCCGTTCAAGCGATGTAGCATTTCCATACCATATAATTCAAAGAGCCTAAGTAGGACTTCTGTGTCAGAGCCTGATTTTAAAGTGATTCCTTTGCTTTTTAATTCGGGATAAAAAGATTGGTAATTGTAAATTTCGCCATTAAAGACGATGATGTATCTTCCGTTTTCAGATATAAATGGTTGATGTCCGGCTGTTGAAGTATCAATAATGGAAAGCCTTCTATGACCTAAGCCTATATTGTTGTTGAGATAAATGCCTTTGTCATCCGGACCACGATGTTCCAGGACATCACGCATTTTAACCAATTGATTTTCGTCAACCGGTTTATAGTTTAAATGTAGAATTCCGTTTATGCCGCACATATAACTAAATAGTGGCGGATTTAGTTGTAATCAAATCGTGGTATTTCAAGGCAATTTTTTTCATGTTTTTTTCGTAGTTGGCATTCTCTTCAACAAACGCTCTGTTGGCTAAAATAGCTAGTTTAGTTAAATCTGTATGGAGAAAAGCCCACTCTAATTCTTCCGCTAATTTAACAGCATTTTCGGAAGGTACAAGTATTCCGTTAATTTTTTGTTCTATCCAATGACGATTGCCGGGTAAATCACTTACAATTGGGAAACAACCACAGGCCATAGCTTCAAATAGAGAAGCCGAAACACCTTCTGTGGTTGGCATACTGATGTAGAAATTGGATTTTTGTAAATAGGTTGGAATATCATTATTGTCAATTCTGCCCATAAAGTCAACTTCCTTTTCTATATTCAATTCTTTGGCTAAAGATTGTAGTTTTTTCAATTCGATACCATCACCAATGATTACAAGATTAAAAGGAATGTTTTTTTGCTTCAGCAATGCAAAAGCTTTTAAAATCAAATCATGTTGGTATTCCGGATTTAGCGAACGCGTTATAATGGCGTTGATTTTTTGGTTGTCATGCGCCTCATTGAACTGAAAAAAATTGAGATTAATGCCTTTGGGTAAAATCATCACTTTCGACATGTCGACACCACTTTCAATCATATGATTGGCCATTACAGTTCCCCAAGCATGAATTAAATCGGCTTTGTTATAAGCATATTTTTGAATGATTTTTTTGAACGGATAGGATAGGGAATTCACCGGCCATAAATCGGTTATGCCTTGTTGGGCAATGGCTATGGGTTTAATGCCACACAAAGCTGCCAGGTATCCATAACTAGTGGTTCGCTCCGCAATGACCATATCAGCATTGAATTTTTTGACGATGCTTTTTATGGTGAAAAATGCTTTGGTCAACTCAAGTATTCGAATCAATCTGTAAATTCCGTAGCTTTTGGTTTGCAATTCCCAAGTGACAATTTCGAAGTCGCCAAAATCTCGGAGTCCATTCATCCAAGTAACAGCATCGGCGCGATAAGTTTCACCCAAAAACAGTATTCTTTTTTTTGTCATTGATTTAGTCTTCAGTCTCTAAAGCTCTACGTAAAAAGTCGTTCATTGGTTTTAAAGCGATTAATTTTTGCGCTACTATTTTGCTGAAATCTTTGTCAGTAAAAAGAGCATCATCAATTTTAGTTGAAGCCGTATAACTTTTCAGTTTTAAAAATTCAATGGCTGGATGATTTGGGTCGAAATCTTTGGGTGCTTTTTTTAAGGTATTGTTATCGTCGCGTGTCAGTGTTGCAAATGTTGATTTGAAAGTTTTATCATTGACAATAGCTTCTAAATCTTCATTAAAAAAAGCGATTTCTTTGCGTATTTTTTTTAATTCATTGGGTTCCGGACACCAAACACCACCGGCGATAAAGGAATTTCCTTTTTCGAAATGTACATAGTAGCCAGGACTGTTTTTTTGGAATTTATTTTGGGTAAACCATACGCCCATGTTGGTTTTATAAGGCGATTTGTCTTTAGAAAAACGAATGTCGCGATTGATGCGAAACGTACAATTTTTGACTTCCAACGGTTCTAAAGTTTTGTCCAATGGTTTCATTTCTGCCAAAAGCAAAGCAATGTAATTATGATAGTCTTTTTTATAGTTTTCATACCTTTTTTTATTGGCATGCATCCAATCGGTATTGTTGTTTGCGATTAAATCTTCCAGAAACAGGAGGGTATCTTTGGTTATCATATTACAAGTGTTTTCTAAGTTCTTCTTCGGAGATATAGCCTGCATTTCTCCATACTTCTTTTCCGTTCTCGTATATAATAACGGTAGGTAAACCATCAATTTTCATTTCCTCGGTTAAGGTTTTATTCTCATCGGCATCTACTCGTACAATTTTAATTTGGTCTTTCAGTTCGTCTTGTAATTTCAATACATAAGGTTTCATTTTTTGGCAAGGACCACACCATACCGCAGTGAAATTGATCAGGACTTTTTTGTCGGATGTGATCAGTTTTTGATAATCGTCCGAAGTCATTCCGGCTTTGGCACTGGTAGAGCTTTGCGAAGACTTAGGCAGGTCGTTAGCGGTCCATTTCATGATGCCGCCTTCTAAATTGTAAATCTCTTTGAAACCCATTTCAGCTAATTTATCTGCTGCTTGTGCGCTTCTTCCGCCTACTTTGCAATACACGAAAATTGGTTTGGTTTTGTCAAATCCAGCCGCTTTCGAGACGAAATCATTATTGTTTATATTGACATTGGTCGCATTTTCAAGGTGTTCAACGCTATATTCTTGCGGCGTTCTAACATCAAGTAATTGAGGTTTTTCAGTAGTTTTTAGCTTTTCAGCGTAAGCTTTAGGCGCTAATGTTTGAATATTTTTACTTGGTTGTCCTTGACAGCTTATGAATAGGAAACTCAATAATAATAGAGAAAATAATTTGGTTTTCATGTCTTGCAATTTTTTAGCTAAATTACAAAATAGTGTAACATTATAAGTTAAATATTTTGTAACTCTGATGGGTTGTTTTTACTATGTTTTCCGTTCGTTCCGGATGTGTATCCGAGATAAATAATTGCCCGAATTCTTCGTTGTTGACCATTTCTATAATCTTACTAACGCGAAATTCATCCAGTTTGTCAAAAATATCATCAAAAAGCAGGATTGGTTTTTCGCCGCTTTGTTTTTTGACAAAATCGAATTGGGCCAACTTCAAAGCGATAAGAAAAGATTTTTGTTGGCCTTGAGAACCAAACTTTTTAATCGGATAATGGTCAATTTCGAATGACAAATCGTCTTTGTGAACACCAACAGAAGTGTATTGTAAAGCTCGATCTTTGCTGAGATTTTCTTCTAATAAAGTCAAAGTGTCTTTTTCGAATAAATCACTTTGGTAAACCAATTGCACGGATTCGGCAGAGTTGGTAATGTCTTGGTGGTATTGGTTAAATATCGGAATAAATTCTTCCAGAAACTTTTGTCTTTTGTCGAAAATAGTTTTCCCCAAATTATCCAACTGCTCATTATAGATGCTTAAAGTGTCTTTTTCAAACACATGGTTTAAGGCGAAATACTTCAACAAAGCATTGCGTTGGCTGATGATTTTTTGGTATTGAATGAGTTTTTGTAAGTAAGTGTTATCCAATTGCGAAATCACGCTGTCCATAAATTTACGTCGCGTTTCGCTACCTTCGATGATTAAATCTCTATCGGCTGGAGAAATGATGACCAACGGAATAAAACCAATATGGTCGGAAAATTTTTCGTAGACTTTGCTGTTGCGTTTGAGGATTTTTTTTTGGCCTTTTTTCAAACTGCAGAGAATTTGCTCGGAACGGTCATTTTTTTCGAACTCGCCATCGACTACAAAAAACTCTTCGCCATGTTTGATATTTTGCACCGCTAACGGATTGAAATAACTTTTACCATTGGCCAAATGATAAATAGCGTCGAGTATGTTGGTTTTTCCAATACCGTTTTTACCCACGAAACAATTGATTTTGAGGTCAAATTCGAAGGAAGCGTCTGAAAAATTCTTGTAATTGAGTATTGATATTCGTTTTAAAAACAATTTGGATTTGTTTGAAATTAGTGTTTAAGCTCCTTATATATATCAGGAAAAGGTTAATTAATTATTCTTATTCCCAAGCCTTAAAGTTAAAGAGGTGCAAATTATTCAAAAATAACGAGAAAAATAGCTTTTAAATTTTTTCTTTAAGTGATATTTTGTCTTTGAAAAGAAAGAACCTTTGATAAAAAAAAATAATTTCATCAGTATTAAATATTAAATCAATTTTTTTTGTGTCGGTTTGAATAAAAATTTTATTTTTGCGCACACTAAATTAAAAATAGATGGCAACTTTTAACAAAAGAGGATATAGATCACCAAAAGAAAAAGAAGAGAAATTAGACAATAATTTTATTGAAGATGTGAATGTTGATGTCAAAGACAGTACAACCGCAAAAGCATTTGATACTTTAGATGAATCAGCTTCGAGAGCAGAAGATTTTATTGCAAAAAATCAAAAAGTTATTTTAGGTTTTCTTGTTGCTGTAGTATTGGCGGTTGTTGGTTATTTTGCTTATGAAAAATTTATTGCTGAGCCAAACCAACAAGATGCTGCGGATCAGTTATTCGTTGCGCAACAAAACTTCCAAAAAGCAGTTGACGGTGATGTAAAAGCGGATTCATTGTTCAATTTAGTATTAAACGGTTCTGAAGGTAAATTTGGAGTCTTAAAAATCGCTGAAGAATATTCAGGAACTGCTGCCGGTAATTTGGCTAACTATTATGCCGGTATTGCTTACCTGAACACAGGTAAATATGCAGAAGCGGTAACAAGTTTAGAAAAATTCTCTACAAAAGATGTTACTTTGAGTGCTTTGTCTAAAGGCGCTATTGGTGATGCTTATGCACAACAAAACAAACAAAAGGAAGCTCTAGAGTTTTATGTAAAAGCGGCAGACGTTAACAGCACTAATGATTTTACAAGACCTAGATTTCTATTAAAAGCAGGAAAGACAGCTTTAGCTTTAGGAAATAAAGCAGAAGCATTAAAATATTTCACCGAAATCAAAGAGAACTTCGATATGTCGCCGGAAGGACAACAAATTGATGCTTTGATTGGATTAGCAAATTAATATAGTGATCAGTATTCAGTGTTTAGTTGGCAGTTAATATTGCTGAACACTAATAGCTGATGACTGAACAATCCTAAATATGGCTACGGCAAACAAAAACTTATCCAATTACGATAAAAACACAATCCCAAACGCGAAAGACTTTCGGTTTGGGATTGTTGTTTCAGAATGGAACGATCATATTACAAATGGTCTGTATAACGGAGCTGAAGCAGCTTTGTTAGACTGTGGTGCGTTACCCGAAAATATTTTCCGTTGGAATGTTCCCGGAAGTTTCGAATTGGTTTACGGAGCGCAACGCATGATTGTTACTCAAGAAGTAGATGTGGTGATTACGATTGGTTGTGTGATTAAGGGCGAAACGATGCATTTCGAATTTGTCTGCGAAGGCGTAACCCAAGGCATCAAAGATTTGAACGTGCAAACGGATGTTCCGGTTATCTTTTGTTTATTAACCGATAACAACGAACAGCAATCTATCGATCGAAGCGGCGGTATTCATGGTAACAAAGGAACTGAAGCAGCAATCGCGGCAATTAAAATGGCTGATTTGAGAAGAAAAACAATTTGATTTTATTCCTTTTGAATATATAATATGAACCTATTCCTTTGTGAATAGGTTTTTTATTTTTAGGGAAGTATTAACTATAAATCCCAATACTTTTTCCTTAAATTTGCTTGCTTCGGTTACCCAAATACTGAAGCCATAATAAAACACTGAATACTTAAAAAAGAATGTCAAGTATAATTCAATTACTTCCTGATCACGTTGCCAATCAAATTGCTGCCGGCGAAGTGGTGCAAAGACCGGCTTCGGTAGTGAAAGAGCTATTGGAGAATGCTGTTGATGCGAAAGCCACCGATATCAAACTTATCATTAAAGATGCCGGAAAATCATTGGTTCAAGTTATTGATAATGGTTTAGGAATGAGCGTAACCGATTCGCGTTTGTGTTTTGAACGGCATGCGACTTCTAAAATCCGTCAAGCGGAAGATTTATTTTCTTTGCATACTAAAGGTTTTCGCGGTGAAGCTTTGGCTTCTATTGCGGCGATTGCGCATGTGGAAATGAAAACCAAACAAGAGCAAGAAGAATTAGGTATTCACATAATTATTGAAGGCAGCAAATTTGTTTCTCAAGAACCGGCAGTTTTGCCTAAAGGTACTTCGTTTGCGGTCAAAAATTTATTTTTTAATATTCCGGCACGCCGTAATTTTTTAAAATCGGAAACCGTTGAACAACGCCATATTGTTGATGAATTCCAACGCGTCGCGATGGCGCATCCGAATATTCATTTTACAATGTACCACAACGGCAGTGAAATGTTTAACTTGCCGATATCGAATTTCAGACAACGCATCGTCAATATTTTTTCGGGTAAAACCAATGAGAAATTAGTTCCGGTAAAAGAAGACACCGAGATTGTAAACCTGCAAGGATTTATAGGAAAGCCCGAATTCTCTAAAAAAAATAGAGGAGAGCAATTCTTTTTTGTCAACAATCGATTTATCAAAAGCGGTTATTTGCACCATGCTGTCATGGCGGCGTATGAAGGTTTGCTGAAAGATGGCGCACAACCAAGTTATTTTTTATACTTAGATGTTCCGCCGCATACGATTGATATCAATATTCATCCGACCAAAACCGAAATTAAGTTTGACGATGAACATGCGTTGTATGCTATTTTGCGCTCGGCCATCAAACACAGTTTAGGGCAATTTAATGTCGCTCCGGTATTGGATTTCGACCGCGACCCCAATTTAGACACACCTTATCAATACCAAAATAAAGAAGCCGAATATCCTACGATTCAAGTTGATAGGAGTTATAATCCATTTTCAGAAGACAAACAACCAAGTAAATCTTTTGCTTCTTCTTCAAATTATAAAAAGCCCGAAGCGCAGCCGAGTTGGGAAAGTTTATACGTTGGTTTAAAGCAAGCCGGACAAGAGATTGCCGAAATGACTTTTGAAAATGAGGCTGTAACTTCCTCTTTATTTGAAGAAAATGAGATAGAACAAGAGGTCAAACGCACGTATCAAATTCATAAAAAATACATTGTCAGCCCAATCAAATCGGGTATGGTAATTATAAATCAGAAGCGTGCTCACGAACGTGTTTTATACGAAGAATTCTTAACCAGTATGACCGTGAAACAAGCTTCTAGTCAGCAATTGTTATTTCCATTGCAGTTGTTTTATTCTTCAGACGAAGTAGCATTGTTGGCCGAACTAAAAACATCACTCGAAAATACCGGTTTTGTTTTTGAAGCTATTGAAGATGACAATGTACTCATTTCAGGTTTGCCTGTCAATGTGACTGAAAGCGAAATTTCTATCGTTTTGGAAGAGTTATTGAGTGATTTACAAGACGGTATTCCGGACAATAGTTTTTCTCAAAATGACACGATTGCCAAGTCGATGGCAAGAAGTTTGGCCATTAAAACCGGAACGTATTTAACCGAAAAAGAACAAGAAAATTTGGTGCACAATCTTTTTGCTTGCAAAGAACCGAATGTGTCACCGTTTCAAAAACCAACTTTCATCACGATGAGTGTGGAAGATTTAGATAAAAAATTCAGCTTATGATGCGAATGACCGATACTGTAAAGCAGTTACTGATTATTAATGTTATATTTTACATTGGCTCCAATTATGTGGGCGATGTAGCTTACCAATTGTTTTCTTTGTATTATCCTGAAAGTCCAAGTTTTAGATATTGGCAGCCATTGACCAGTATGTTTATGCATGCGAAGATGCCTAACTTTATGCATATTCTGTTCAATATGTTTGCCTTGTATTCTTTTGGAAGTGCCTTGGAACATTTTTGGGGTTCAAAAAAGTTCTTGTTCTTTTATATTTCCTGTGGAATAGGTGCTTCATTATTATACATGGGAATGAATTATTATACTTTTCACCATGGTGTAAATTTATTAGTTGAAAACGGTCAAAACCAAGCTGATATTTTAAAGATTTTAGCGGAAGGAAAATATGATACCAATTGGGAAAATATAATTCCGTTAAGTGATTTTAACAGCATGATGTCAAGTTATTTGGTTCCGGCTGTTGGTGCTTCCGGAGCGATTTATGGGTTATTAACCGCTTTTGCTTTTATGTTTCCCAATGCTGAATTGGCACTGATGTTTGTTCCAATTCCTATCAAGGCCAAATATTTTGTGCCGGGATTATTGGCAGTTGATTTATTTTTAGGATTTAAAGGCAGTTCTATTTTTGGCAGTGGCGGAACGGGAATTGCTCACTTTGCGCATTTAGGCGGTGCTTTAACCGGATTTCTCATGATGTGGTATTGGAAGAAAAGTTCATTTAATAAAAATCGTTGGAATTAAATTATGAGCATCATTGAAGACATAAAATTGCAGTACAAAATAGGTGGCATTGCCAATAAAATGGTTTATTGGAATGTGGGTGTTTTTTTGTTGTCTATTCCGTTGTTTTACCAATTTAAGACCGGTGTTTTTGCTTATCCGGATTGGTTAGCGGTTTCTTCGGAGCCTTTGGCTATTGTATACAAGCCATGGACTTTAGTGACTTATGCTTTTTTTCATGACGGATTTTTGCATTTGTTTTTCAATATGATGGTTTTGCATTTTTCCAGCCGATTATTTCTAACCTTTTTTACACAAAAACAATATCTTGGCTTGTATCTTTTAGGCTCAGTTTTTGCCGGATTGGTTTATGTTTTAAGTTTTTATTTGCTTGGTCATTCTTCATTGATGGTTGGCGCTTCGGCAGCAATCATGGCTTTATTGGTAGCTACAACGACCTATCAGCCACTAATGGAATTAAGATTGTTGTTGATTGGTAATGTCAAACTTTGGCACATTACAGGCGTATTGCTGTTATTGGATTTACTCCAAATTCAAATGAATAATACCGGTGGACATATAGCGCATTTGAGCGGAGCATTTTTTGGTTATATTTACATCAAGTTATTGCAAAACGGAACCGATTTAATCCGGATGGTGAGTGTAGTAATTGATTTTTTTACTCATTTGTTTAGCCCAAAGAAATCCACACCATTCAAAAAAGTGCACGTAAACCCCAAAAAACCTACAGTTAAAAAAGAGAGTAAAATTGTTGCCAAAGACAAAACCCAGCAACAAATTGATGAGATTTTAGATAAGATCAGTCAATCGGGTTATGACAGCCTAACCAGTGAAGAAAAAGAATTCCTTTTCAAAGCAGGGAAATAATTGTAAATGAAGAAATTATCGTGGTTTAACAAAGTGATTTTCGGATTCAATATAGTCGTCACTGTATTGACCTTTATTGCCTATGTATTGCCTTTTTTGGCGCCTAAGTTGTTTCCACTACTTTCGGTTTTGACCTTGATTTTACCGTTGTTTCTGATCTTAAACGCCTTGTTTTTTATTTATTGGTTACTTCAGTTAAAAAGGCAAGTGATGCTTTCAGGATTGGTTTTATTACTAGGTATTACTTTTATCAATAAGTTCTATAAGTTTTCTTCCAATGACTTACCCGAAGAAGAAAAAGATTTTACGGTTATGAGTTACAATGTACGCTTGTTTAACTTGTTTGATTGGCTTCCGAATGATCATATCGGTGACACCATTTTGTCTTTTATCAACGAGCAAAACCCTGATATTCTTTGCATACAAGAATATTCAGAAAATGCCAAAGTGGATTTAAGAATTTACAAATACAAAGCCGTTTTTATGGAAGGAAAGCAAATCAAAACCGGGCAAGCTATTTTTTCCAAATTTCCTATTTTTAACAAAGGCGATTTTAAAATACCGGAAGCCGGAAATAACATCATTTATGCTGATATTAAAAAGGGAAAAGATACGATTCGCGTGTATAATATCCATTTGCAATCGATAAAAATATCTCCGGATGTGAATGAAATTCAGGAGCATGTTGAGGCGATTGACCAAAACAAATCGCAACAAGTTTTTGGTAGAATTAGAGAGGCGTTTAAAAAACAAGAACAGCAAGCAGCCATTTTAGTCAACCACAAAAAAGAATGTAAATATCCTGTAATCATCTGTGGCGATATGAACAATAGTGCGTTTTCTTATATCTACCGAAATATAAAAGGTGATTTGAATGATTGTTTTGAAGAAGCCGGAAATGGCTTTGGACAGACGTATAAATTCAAATATTATCCGGCACGAATAGACTACATTTTTGCCAATAAAAAGATGAAAGTAAAGAGTTTTAAAAGTTTCTCCAAATTTGAGAATTCCGATCACTTTCCGGTGATGAGCAGACTTTCTTTTGTGAAGTAATTACAGTTGTTGCTTCTTCAAATAATCCAAAGCATATCGGCCTTCATTGAACAATAAATCCAAGATGCTTAAGTTGTTCAAATAACCATGTTTTTCTCCGAAAACTTGAGTAAAAGGTTCAAATTGAGAATTATCCTTTTTCCCATTGACCAAATGTCGTAAATCAACTTTATCGGTTACTTCGTGGAAATATTCGGTGGTTTCGTTGTAGTCAAATTCGAGTCCGAGACATTTGGACACAATCGACATTGTCTCAAGATTTAAGTCCATTAAGAACTCGTGCTTTTTTTCAAATATCGGACGAATGTCATCTTCAAAATACTCAAAGAATGGAGAACTTCGATAAGCCGCATCGAGCGATTTAAAATGCTGTTTTTGCCAATCAAAAGCGGTTTCCAACTTGATGTCTTTGGTCTTTTGATGCGCTTCTTTAGAATGTTTTATAGGAATATTGAGCAACTGAATACCATTCGGACTGTAAATGTACATTCGGTTGCGGTTAGTTTGTTTTTGAAAATTGTCATCCATTTCAAAAGTAACCAAATCACATTGAGCCATCGCAACAAAATGACTGATGGAAGGAAAATAGTTCGGATGGATGAGGATGTTGTTCATTTTTTTGTTGTAAGTTCTATGTTGTAAGTTGTATGTTTTTTAAACTTATAACCTACAACTTACAACCTATAATAATTAAGCTTTTGCGTTTTTTCTTCTTTTCCAAAAATAATCACCTAAAACATACAAAACGACTAAGCCTAAGAAGTATTTTAAGTAAGATTGAGGCTGGCCTTCGCCACTTACGGTGGTGAACATTCTGTCCCAACGAATTTTGTTTAAACCGCTACCATTGGTATCCCAACTCATCCAAATAAATACCGGTTTTCCAACGACATGGTCTTCAGGTACAAATCCCCAATAACGGCTATCTTCAGAGTTGTTTCGGTTGTCTCCCATCATCCAATAGTAATTTTGAGCGAA
This sequence comes from Flavobacterium sp. UBA7682, assembly GCF_002482945.1. Lineage (NCBI taxonomy): Bacteria > Pseudomonadati > Bacteroidota > Flavobacteriia > Flavobacteriales > Flavobacteriaceae > Flavobacterium > Flavobacterium sp. UBA7682. Next base: position 63,522 of record NZ_DLGY01000036.1, on the reverse strand, counting down.
AGTGTAAGTGGTTACTTTTTGATCATCAATGTAAATATCGTCACCCACTATTTTTAAATCATGTTTTTCATAAACCGTGATTAATCTCTTGTATTGCGATAGATTTTCTTTGGTTAAAGTAATCGTTTTTCCGGCTTCAGGAATATAAATTGGTCCCATATTATCGGAATTCCAATTCGGGTTTCGGCTAAAAATATTTGCTTCGACATTCTTATTAATAACCTTGGTTACTGATTTGATTCCACTGATTTGCTTCAAAGCAGCTGCTCCTTCATTCGTTAATGCTTTGATGAAAATAGTATCTCTTGTGGTTTGGTTTATAAATCCGGCGCCATCAGTAGCGCCAACTTCTTTTAAAATATAATCAAAATCGATAGGCACATTGGCATCATACGTCATGTAATAGGCATGTTGCGGCTTCGCTCTTTCGGGTAAAATCAATTCTTTTCCGTTGATATGTACCACACCATTTTTAATTTCAAGATTGTCACCAGGAGTTCCTTGACAACGTTTTACATAGTTTGATTTTTTGTCAATCGGCTTTATGATACTTCTTCCTGAAGTGTCAAAAAATTTGTAAACGGTATCTGCCGGCCAGTTGAAAACAACAATGTCATTTTTCTCGATTTTTTCAAAACCGGGAAATCTGAAGTAAGGCAATTGTGGCCAACTCAAATAAGATTTTGTTTTGATGATGGGCAATGTATCGTGAACCATTGGTGCGCCTATAGTGGTCATTGGTGTTCTGGCACCGTAATGAAACTTGCTTACAAATAGAAAATCTCCAATTAACAATGATTTTTCCAAGGAAGAGGTTGGAATCGTAAATGGTTGCATTACATAAGTATGCACTAAAGTCGCTACTACAACCGCAAAAAGAATGGAACTTATGGTATCTCCGGTTTTGGTTGAAGCGACTAAACTTCTGTCGGCGATATAGGTAACGTCTTGTGTGTAATTGATATAATAAATATAAAGTCCAAAAGTGAAAATCCCTAACCAAGTGTCAGCGGTTGATTTTCGGCCAAAGCTTCTTAAAGTTTCTACCCAAACCACCGGAAACATAATCAAATTGATGATTGGAACGAATAGGAGTAGTGTCCATAAAGTTGGGCGACCAATGATTTTCATCAAAACAATCGCATTGTAAACCGGCACAAAAGCTTCCCATTTTTTTCTTCCTGCTTTTTCGTATAATTTCCAAGTACCTAAACCATGGATCACTTGAACAATCAAGAAAAACACTAACCATTGATATGTTGACATAATGTTGGGTTTAAAAGTTTATTCGCTATAAGTTTATCAAACTGAGCTTTTGTTACAATTTTACTATTTTAAATCGAGTACGTCTTTCATAGAAAACACGCCGTTTTTTCCAACAATCCATTCGGCTGCCAAAACAGCACCTAATGCAAAGCCTTCGCGATTGTGTGCTACGTGTTTGATTTCGATAAAGTCAACGTCAGAACTGTAGTAAACACTGTGTGTTCCTGGTACATTTTCAATTCTTTTGGCATCGATATGAATCTGATTTTCGGTTGCTGTTTCTTCGGTCCAAGAAGTGTAGTTTGAATTTTCGATTACGCCTTTGGCTAAGGAAATAGCTGTTCCGCTTGGAGAATCCAGTTTTTGAGTGTGGTGAATTTCTTCCATCGACACTTTGTAAACCGAAGAAAATCTTGCCATCATTTTGGCCAAATAATCATTCAGTTCAAAGAATAAATTGACACCTAAGCTAAAATTAGAACCATATAAAAATGCACCATTTTTTTCTTGGCATAATTCCACTACTTCGTCATATTGTTCTAACCAACCCGTTGTGCCGCAAACCACCGGAATTCCTTGATTGATAGCGGTAGAAATATTTTCAACAGCTACCATCGGTACACTGAAATCGATAGCAACATCGGCTTTTTCAATGCCTTCATACGTATTGGATTCGTCCTTTTTCAGAACAATTTCGTGTCCTCTTTCTAAAGCGATTCTTTCAATCACTTTACCCATTTTTCCGTATCCCAGAAGTGCAATTTTCATTAGAATTTATAATTTAATGTTAGACCAACATTGGGTTTAGCCGTAAAATCATTTTGGTAAACATCAGGAGCGACCGAAAGTTTGTCGTTGACATTAAATTGGATTAAGTGGGCATCGACATTGGCATCAACAATATTTAAAATATAAAACCCAATGGTTACCATCAGCGACAAGTCTCTGTTTCGTTGGTAAAAGCGTTGCGCTTGTACCAAACGCGAATCGTCTAAATAAGAATATTGGTCACCGGTAAATCCGGCTAATCTTCTTTTATAAGCGTCACGATAACTGTGGTATTTTTTGTTGTTGTCAAGGTAGAAATACATACTCGTTCCGATAGCACCGTAAACGATGGGTATTTTCCAGTATTTTTTATTGTAAGCTTGACCTAAGCCCGGTAAAATAGCAGAATAAAAAGCAGCTTTAGCAGGAGTAAGCGGATCAATTTCTTTCATTTTAGTAGTATCGGTTACTACTAAACCATTGATCACTTCTTGTGAAAAAAGGCTTTGATTTCCAAACAGAAAGAAAAGAACAATTATGTACTGTAGCTTATTCACTAACCTTTGATTAATTTGATAATGCGGTTAAAATCTTCTTCAGAGTGAAAAGGAATAGTGATTTTTCCTTTACCGTTTCCGGCTATTTTTACGTCGATTTTGGTGCCAAAGAAATTGGTGAAAGCCTTTTTTTGGTCTTCTGCGATGGCAAAACTTTCTCCTTTTTTGGCTTTAGCCGAAGTTGGTTTTAAACTGTCTTGGTAGTTTTTTACCAAAGCTTCCGTTTCACGAACCGATAGATTTTGGCTGACAATTTTTTGGTAAATATCGGATTGTATGTCTTGGTTTTCGATATTGATAATCGCACGTCCATGTCCCATGCTGATAAAGCCATCTCGAATTCCTGTTTGGATAATCGGGTCTAACTTTAATAATCTTAGGTAGTTAGCGATAGTTGAACGTTTTTTACCAACGCGCTCGCTCATTTGTTCTTGTGTCAATTGGATTTCATCAATTAATCTTTGGTACGAAAGGGCAATCTCAATTGGGTCTAAATCATGACGCTGGATATTTTCCACCAAAGCCATAATCAACGACTCATTGTCATTGGCGATTCGGATGTAAGCAGGAACGGTGGTTAATCCGACCAATTTAGAAGCGCGCAAACGGCGTTCTCCTGAAATCAATTGGTATTTATTGAAATCTAATTTACGAACGGTTATTGGTTGGATAAGCCCTAATTCCTTAATAGAAGACGCTAATTCCTGTAAAGATTCCTCGTTGAAATTAGTTCTCGGCTGAAACGGATTAATCTCAATCGATTCAATATCCAATTCGATAATGTTTCCAACCACTTTATCAGCATTTTTATCATTTACCGATTTGATATCATTTTCAGGATCTTTTAATAGGGCAGATAATCCTCTTCCCAAGGCTTGTTTCTTTATCGCTTTTGCCATGGCTTAATTGCTGTTTTTCTTGATAATTTCTTGTGCCAAACTTAAGTAGTTTGTCGCACCTCTGCTCGTGGCATCAAAGTTAATGATGCTTTCTCCAAAACTTGGCGCTTCACTCAATTTTACATTGCGTTGAATAATGGTTTTGAATACCATATCGTTGAAATGTTTTTGAACTTCTTCCACGACTTGGTTTGACAAACGCAAACGCGAATCATACATAGTCAGTAAAAGGCCTTCAATATCTAAATTAGGATTGTGTATTTTTTGTACGCTTTTGATAGTATTCAGCAATTTTCCTAAGCCTTCCAAAGCAAAGTATTCACACTGAATCGGAATTACGACACTATCGGCCGCGGTTAAGGCATTTAAAGTCAATAATCCTAATGATGGCGCGCAATCAATCAAGATGTAATCGTATTGGTCTTTTATGCTTTCCAAAGCTTGTTTCAGCATATATTCACGGTTTTCTTTGTCAACCAATTCGATTTCGATGGCCACCAAGTCAATGTGCGCCGGAATAACCCAAACGTTAGGTGCTGAGCAAGAAATTGTTGCTTCTGCCGGAGTGTTACTGTGTTCTAAAATTTGGTAAGTACCAATTTCAATACTTTCAACATCAATACCCAAACCTGAACTCGCATTCGCTTGAGGATCAGCATCAATTAATAACACTTTTTTTTCTAATACGCCCAATGATGCAGCAAGATTAACAGAAGTTGTTGTTTTCCCGACACCACCTTTTTGGTTGGCAATTGCAATGATTTTACCCATTTATATATGATAGATTTTGAGCCGTAAAAATACGATTAATTATGGGTTTGTCAAGGCTTATTTGTTAACATTTCGGTAAAGTTTTGAGACTAGTGTTCAGTGTTCAGTTATTAGTATTCAGTTGTCTGATTAAACGAGTTTTACTGATTTATAAGCTTTTTGATACTTATTTTACTGAACACTAATTACTGAACACTGAACACTTTTATTTGTTTCCTTTATTTTTAATCATAGCTTCCAGCATATCCCACATTTCCTGAGGAATTTTTTCTAGGATATTGAATTGTCCTGCGCCTTGCAGCCATTCGCCACCATCGATAGTCACTACTTCTCCATTGATGTAAGCGGAGAAATCGGAAACCAGATAAGCCGCGAGATTGGCTAGTTCTTGATGGTCACCAACTCTTTTTAACGGCACTTTTTTGGCCATATCAAACTTTTCGGCTAAATCGCCCGGTAACAATCTGTCCCAAGCACCTTTGGTTGGAAATGGCCCGGGAGCAATCGCGTTCATTCGGATTCCATATTTTGCCCATTCTACTGCCAAACTGCGAGTCATGGCTAAAACACCGGCTTTGGCAGTAGCACTTGGTACTACATAACCTGAACCTGTCCAAGCGTAAGTGGTGACAATATTTAAGACATTGCAGTTGGTTTGTTTGGCGTTAATCCAATGTTTTCCAAAAGCCAGCGTACAGTTTTTAGAACCTTTTAAAACGATATCGATAATCGTATCAAAAGCATTGGCCGATAATCTTTCCGTTGGTGAGATGAAGTTTCCAGCTGCATTGTTCAATAAAATATCGACTTTACCGAAGTTTTTTAAGACTTCAGCCAGCATTGCTTCAACTTGATCATAATGGCGCACATCACATTGTAGTGGCAAACAGTTGGAGCCGGTTTCCGCTTCTAATTCGGTTGCAGTGTTTTTTAATTTTTCGATATCTCTGGAAGTGATGGCGACTTTGGCTCCTAATTCCAAGAAGTATTTGGTCATGGCTTTACCTAAGCCACTTCCGCCACCGGTTACTACAATTACTTTGTCTGCCAAGGCATTATCGCGAAGCATTTTTGCTGAAAAATCCATAAAGTTTTATTTTTTTAACTACGTTCAGTTCGCCCTACGGGCTCGAGTGTAAATATATAAACTTAGACTTCAGAAACAAAATAAACCGGATTGAAGTGATTAATTCCAATCCGGTTTACACAATTTGCATGTTAACTTAGACGTTTTATTTTTTGATGAATTTTTTAGTGATACTGCCTGTTTTTGAATTGACTTGTAAAAAGTACATCCCAGAGTTTAATTGGCTTACATCCATTGTATAGACATAGCCAGAGTTTTCTGTAGTGGTATTTTGCTTAACCACTTTGCCTTGTATATTTACAATTTTATAGTCAATTAAATCACTTTGCAAATGACCCGGAATGATGTTTAATTCATTGTCTGCCAAAGTCGGATACAAGCTAAATTCATTTGTAATTGAATTGTCATCCAACCCTAAAGCTGCAAAATTAGTTACCACATTGTCTACCAATAATCGACTGCCAAATGTTGGCGTAGAACCTGATTTTGCCATTGAAAATGTGATATTCATTGAACTTTTTACCGCATTTGAAGTAAAATTAATCGGCATGTAGATATAGGCAAATTGGCTATTGGTTCCCATAATATCTACTTCAGCTTGACCAATTAATTCTCCATCGACATCAAAAACTTCTATTTTGGCTTCAGCCACGTCATCGCCTTTAGGTAAAAATTTGTAATAGAAGCCAATCATGTAAACTTGAGCACCTTGATCAATCGGAATGCCGGCATTCCAACCCGGAAAATCCTGAGTTGCATCGCTGAAAATAGTCGCGCTTCCGGGAATTACTTCGTTTTGCGTTGCGTTATAAGCATTCGATATTTCCATCGAAAATTGTCCGTTAAGCGCATCCGTTGAAGCATAAACCATTGAAGGAACGTTTGTGTTGAATAGAATTTGATCAGAAGTTGATTCCCCATTTGGGATGTTAATCGTAACCGGTTGCGTAAAATTCATTCCCCAATTGCTGGGTAAAAGATTTGGCTTTACGTTTTCAAAATTCCCATTGACCACTTGAGCATTCATAGCAGATGTGAGTAATAAAGCGAAACTTAAAAAAAGATAATTCTGTTTCATGTGATATGGTTTTAATTCACAGAAATTTTTTCATAGCAATTTCTTAAAATCAAAAGTACAGATAAGATTTCAAATTCGCTCAAAATTTAGGTAGACAATAGGTAAACATCATTAAAACATTTTCATGGTTTTGAAGGTGTTAATTATTTTATAATCAATTTTTTATTGGATGATTTATTGGCTGAAGTTAGTTTGAGAATATAAATACCGCTTCCAAGATTCCCAAGATTTAAAGTGGTAACTTCATTCTCTATACTACCTGAAAATACTTTTTTGCCGCTGATATCAAATACAGTTAAATGGGTATTTTGATCAAACTCTTTTGTTGAAATTGTAACTAAACCATTCGACGGATTAGGGTAAAGTTCAAAATTGAACTCTTCAAAAGATTCATTGTTCAATTGACAAGTCAGCGGATTTTCATATTTGGCGATAAACAAACCGGCGTTATTGGGTATTCCGTTGTTATTGGAATTCAAAAGAAATTCACTGGAAGTTGAAGGATCAAAATCGAGTTGACCTCTGAAACTTCCGGTAATGACCAAATCATTATTTTGGTCTAATGCAATAGGCAAATAGCCATTAAAATCCACAAAAACCACATTGCCGAATTTGCCAATATCCATTGACCATAAATGTTCGCCTGAAGAAGAATAAGAAGCAACAAAAGCATCGATGGTATTGTTTAAAGTGCTTAATACTTTTTCTTCAGCAGCTGGATTGAAATCACAATTGCCTTGAAATTCACCCGAGACATAAATATTGTCGCAATGGTCTACAATGACATTGGCAGAAAATGAAGACGGAAAGAATGTAGTTTGCGTTGTTGTTGGTGTACCGAATTGTTTGGTCCAAAGTAAATCGCCGTTAGTATTGTATTTGGCCAAATAAGAACTGTAAAACCCGTTCGTGTCCAATGAAGTTGCAGTGGGTAAAAACGTTGCATTTCCTTTGTAAGAACCAGTCATAATAATGTTGTTATTGCTGTCTTTTTTGATAAAAGTCATAAAAGCGTCGGTGGTATTTGTACCGTTGATATGTCTGTTCCAAATAAGTTCTCCACTGCTGTTAAATTTTGCCAGAAAACCTGAACTAATAGCACCAAATGAAACGGATTGTGAGGTGATAAAAGTACTGGACGTTGGGCTCGGATTCAAATCGACGGTTCCTAAAAAGATGCCACTCAGAAAAATGTTATTAGCGTCATCAACTTCCAATCCGCTAAGCAATACAACTCCATTGCATCTGAATTGTTTTACCCATTCAAAATTACCTGCATCAGAAAGTGATAAAAGAAAACCATCATTATTAAAGGCGGTCAATTCTTGTGTTTGTGACACTGAAGGATTAAAATCCATTGTGCCGGCAAAAAGTCCGGAAACAATAATGGAATTATTTAATTTTTTCAAAGCAAAGGTGGAAACAAAATTTTCTTCCACATCATCGAAATATTTCGTCCAAATTTCAATCCCATCGCTGTTCCATTTCGAGACAAAAAAACCTCTTGTACTGGTAAAACCGGTTATGTAAAGATTGTTGTTTTCGTCAACAATCATTGCCGAACCGCGTTCTTCGTTCATATTAGCAAAAGTGGGTTCAATGAGGTTTTTGGCCCAAAGAAATTCTCCGGCAGAATTGTATTTGGCCACATAAACATCGGCTTCGCCATCGGTAACGTTGACCGTTCCGCCTTGGTAAACCAACGGGAAACTACCGGTTGTACTGGTATCAAAATCCACAGTTCCGTGGTACAAACCGGTAATGTAAATGTTTCCGTTGCTGTCGGTAACCGTAGAACGCGACCAAACACCATGCTCATGTTGGGTTTCCATTGATTTGGCAAACTGCAATGTTGGGGTTTGCCCTAAACTTTTCTCGGGGTTAATTAAGGCTGTCAGCAGTGACAAAGAGATAATACTTTTGGTAAAAAAATGTTTCATAGCTTTTTAATTTTTGATTTAGTCAAAATTATAAAGCTTGTTTTTCTCTGTTTAATTTTTCGGGTTTACAAAAGGTAAACAGTGGTGTAAATTGTTGAATTTAAATGGTTTTATACGCTGAGAATGAAATCGGTTAGGTTTTCCTCAGTCGTTAATTGGAGTTTTTTTCTCAAACGGTGACGCGCTGTTTTTACGCTGTCGGGAGAAATATTGAGAATGGAAGCCATTTCTTTGATGGAAAGATTCAGTTTGATTAAGGCACAAATTTTTAAATCATTCGAACTGATATCCGGATATTTTTGTTTTAAACGTGTGTAGAAGTTTTTATTCACACTTTCAAAATAGTTGTCAAAGTCGCGCCAGTTGTTGTCTTGAATAGTGTATTTACTAACTAGTTTCTTGAGTTCATTTTCCGAATTCGGTGTTTTTTTGTTGATGATGTTTTTGATTTCATCCAAAATCTCATTCTTCTCAATCATTTGGATAGTTACGGCGCTTAGCTGACTTTCTTTGTGTTCGATGTCGTTTTGGAATTGTTGCTCTTTTAAGCTTTTTTGCTCTTCCATCAAGGAAACCAATTCTTCTTTGGTTTTGAGTAATTGTTTGTCACGTTTGTTGATTCTTTTGAGGAAGAAATACAAAATCGTAAAAATTAAAATTAACAATACCAATAAAGTAATCAAAAGATAGTTGGTCAATTTTGAAACTTCTTGCTCTTTGGAAATCAATTCGAGCTTTCTGTTTTTTTCCGAAACTTCAAACTGTACTTCGAGACTTTTTACAATTTGTTCTCTTTCGAAAGAATAAAAGCTGTCTTTAATTTGAATCACTTCTTCTTGCAATTGACTCACTTTTTGAAAATCGTTTTGCTTCTTTTTTAATTCAATTAAACCTTCTATGGTTTTGATTTCGAATAGTTTGTCTGTCAACGGAATGGCGATGATTCTGGCTTTACCAAAATAATTTTCGGCTACGATAAAGTTGTTTTCAAAGTTTAAATGCCATTTCCCAAGCGCAATCAGTGCGTAAACTTGAGCTTGTTTGTTCTCAGTCTTTTCCGCTAATTCGAGTGCTTTTTTGAAGTAATTTAAACTGCTTTCCTTTTGATTTTTTTGCTTGGCTAATTCTCCGAATTTCAAATAAGTCGTCGGTAAATAGGCGACATTATTCAACTTTTCGAATTCGGCTAAAGCCAATTTAAAATATTTCTCGGAAGTTTCAGCATCGTTTTCTAATTCAAACAAACCGCCCAAACTGTTATATGCTAAGCCTAAAGTTCCGGTGCTGTCTTTTTTATCTTGGAGTTCGGAAACGACTTCCATACTCAGTCGTTTGGCATCTTCATACTTTTTTTGGCGACTATAAATTGTGCTGATGAGTTGCAGACATTTGTATCGACCTATTTTCGCGTCTTCGCCATTGGTCTTCTCTAATTTTTTGTATTGGTCTAAGGATTGTGTGGCAAATTGAAGTCCTTTTTCCAAACTGGAACCATAGGAGCAAATGCCCAAATAGAATAGTGCATCGGCTTTGTCTTTGGTGTTTTTTTCTTTTGTGGCTTTTTCATTGGCTTCCCAAAAATGTTTGAAGGCTTCGGTTTCGTTGTCTTTGACGAGTTCAGCCCAACCTTTTTGCAGCAACTTGTTCGGAGCCGTTTGGGTATAACCAACACCAACAAAGCCAATTGTGAGCAAAAACAAAAAAGATTTCCATAAATTCATATCCCAAAAATAGATTTTTTTGAGTTTACTTATTTAAAATGAGGTTGACATATAGTAAACAACTATAATTTTATCAAACGTTCAGCTGCTTTTTCAAGGGTTTCATCATCTTTGGCAAAGCAAAATCGTATGCATTGATGGTCATTGCCATTAGCATAAAAAGTAGAGATAGGAATTGTGGCCACGCCAAATTCGGTGACCAATCTTTTAGTGAAATTTAAATCATTTTCATCTGAAATATTGGCATAGGAAGCCACTTGAAAGTAAGTCCCTTCGCAAGGCAACAATTCGAGTTTGGTTTCTTTAATCAAGTTTCTGAATAAATCTCTCTTCTGTTGGTAAAACTGTCCCAGAGCTTTCACGTCAACCAAATCGATATAGTCGTTTAGTACATGTTGGGCAATGCTGCTCACACTGAAAACCAAAAACTGATGCACTTTTTTAATCTCTTTCATAATGTTTTCCGGTGCAATGACGTACCCGATTTTCCAACCGGTGATGTGAAATGACTTCCCGAATGACGAAACAGAAATACTCCGATGCCACAATTTTGGTCGATGGTGTACCGAAATATGGGGTTCCTCAAAAGTGATGTATTCATAAACTTCGTCTGAAAGCACTAAGAGATTAGGGTAAGCTTCAACTAATTTTTCCAATTGAACAAAATCATTTTCTGTCCACATTTTTCCCGTTGGATTGTGCGGATTGTTGATGATGATGAGTTTGTTTTTTTCATTAGCTGCAGCCGAAATCAATTCCCAATTAGGAGTAAAGTCAATGTTGAGCGAAACCCTTATTGGTTTGGCATTGCTTAATAAAATCGGCGCTTCGTAGCAGTCATAACTCGGGTCGAGAATAATCACTTCTTCATTGGCTTTGACTAATGCTTGAATTGTTGCAAAAATGCCTTCTGTTGCGCCGGCTGTGATTAGTATTTCTTCTTTGGCAGACACCGTTCTACCATACGATTGTTGGGTGAGCACTGCTATTTTATCCAAAAGCGAAGGCAAACCACTCATGGACGTATACTGATGAATATTTTCTTTGGCAAGTTTAGAAAGAATAGCGATTAGTCGTTCATCAATGGGAAAATTAGGAAAGCCTTGAGACAGATTAATAGCTTGGTGTTCTGTTGCCATCTGTGACATTACAGTGAAAATACTCGTGCCGATATGAGGAAGTTTGGACATGAATTTGTTTTTGGTAAAGATAAAAAAAGCACTCCGATTGAAGTGCTTTTTTGTTATTTCAAACCTAAATGTTTATTCTTCCGATTTGTTTTTTAATTGCATCAACAAGGTGTATGCGCCTTTGACAGCAATGTTTTTGGTATTTAAGACTTCACTGTTGAGAATTTCGGTGAAACTATTTTCACTGTTTCCCACTTTTACAGCTATCATTTCAAATTTATGATTATCCAATTGAACAAAAGCATACTCTTTTCCTTCAAAAGTCACTATAGCTTTTTCGGGTAAAGTAAGCACCGCTTCTCGTTTTAGTTCAATTACAGCATTCATATACATTCCCGGCAAAAGGGTTTTGTCGTATTGCTGAAAATGACAATGAACTTCTGCACTATGTTCAATAGATGAAATGTCTTTACTGATTAAAATAATTTCGCAATTGTATTTTTTATCCGGCTGACTGTTAGAATAAGCGACCAATTTTTGTCCAATATAAAGTCCGTTAATGTCTTTTTCAAATACTTTTAAGTTTAAATGAATGTCATCAGGATTAATGAGTTCGAATAGTATATCCGAAGCATTAACATACTTACCAATATTTACATTGACTTTTGAGACAAATCCATTTATTGGAGAATAGATATTGACACTTTTAGAAATAGTTTTTTCAGAAAGTGATTTTGGGTTAATGTGAATTAATTTTAGTTTCTCGGCTAAGGCGTTGACTGTGATTCTGAGGTTTTTGTATTCTGCATCAGCCATTTGAAACACTTTATCACTACTGGCTTTATCTCGGTTTAAATCTCTTTGGCGTTCGTATTCTTTTTCGGCAAAAAATAGTTTAGATTGTGCCGTTAAATATTCTTGTTGCAACTGAATGTATTGCTGATCTTCCATCACGGCAATAACTTCATTTTTTTTGACGTACATACCCGGAAGTAATTTGGTATTTTTCAGATAACCTCCCAAAGGCATGCTCACAGAAACCAGATTCTGTGGTGGCACATCAATGACACCATTCACATTAATTGTGGCCGAAATGGTTCTTTTTTGCATTGGTTCGCTAACTATCCCCGCATTTTTAAGTTGTGAATCTGTTAGCGTAACTATTTTTTCGGAAACCTCTTTACCAGTGGTTTCGCTTTCATCTTTTTTGGAGTTGCAACTCATACCCAGTATGGCTAAAACTACTATAATGATTTTTGTTTTCATGTTTAATTTTTTGAAGTAAGATAATTCAATTCAATAATACTTTCATTGTACGTGTTGACTGACTCAATGTAGCTGTTGTTGACCATCAGCGCTTGATTGACCAATAAAACCCAATCCAGATAATTAATATCGCCACCAAGAAATTGTCGGTTTGCGGTTTCGGTAATTAATAAAGCATTTGGCAACCCTATTTTCTCGAAATAGTCTAATTTTTCAATATTCTTTTCGAGCTGTAATTGGGTGTTTTGTAGTTGCAGTTTTAAGGAGTTTTTCTCTCTTAGGTATTCTTCTTCCACTATTTGTTCCTGAACTTTGGCTGCTCTGACTTTGGCATTTTGTGAACCGCCTAAAAGCGGAATGCCTAGGCCGATTTGTGCCGAATGGAATCGGGTGGAATTATCATACAAAACATTATCTGCACCGTTACCGGTTATCGACATATTGTTGTAACCCAAAGTAAGTATCGGAAACTTTCGAGCTTTTTCTAATTGTGTTTGAGCAACTGCTGTTTCTTTTTGTTGTTCCAAAGTTTGCAACATAGGATGTTGGTCTATTGTAGATTCCGACAAACCGTTGAGGTGCTCTATTTTAAACGAACTAGCCTTCGGGGTTACCTTGTTTTCAGAGTTTAACAGCAATTGGAATTTACTTTGCAGTAATTCTTTGTCTTGTTGCAATTGAAGTAATTGCATTTTTAATTGACCTAATTGAGTTTCGGCTGTAGTTTTTTCCAAGATATTGCTTTCCCCTTTTTGCAAACGTATAGCCGATTTTCTGAGAAATTCCGTTAGTAAAGTATCACTTTTTTGTAGCAGCTTTTCTTTTTCTGTCAAAGATAAAATAGCATAAAAGTTTTGGGTTATTTCTTTTTTTAAGGCTGCTTCTTTTAGCAAAACCAGGGCGGAAGCCTTTTTCCATTCGGAAGTCAAAACCTTTTTCTGTCTGTTGTAGACCATCGGAAAATCAAATGATTGTGAAATACCAAACCGAGTATCATTATAACTGCTGTTAATTTGACCAAACTCTGAATTGACATTGGTTGTGGGTAAATTAGTCGCTGAACGGATTAATTTCTGTTGGTAATCTGATTTTAAACGTTCAATTTTTACTGATTGATTGTTTTCTAAAGCTGTTTTGAGAGCTTCTTCGAGCGTTATTTGGGTTTGGGCTTTTGCAGGCAGAATACAGAAAGACAAAAGTAGCAGTAAAAGCGTTGTTTTATTAAATATTTTCATTTTAAATCCTTTTTCAAAAGTTACATAAAGTATTGGTAATACAAATAAGGTCAGTAATGTGGCAATCATCAATCCGCCAATCACTACAGTAGCTAATGGTCTTTGTACTTCAGCTCCTGAACCACTGCTGATAGCCATAGGGAGAAATCCTAAAGAAGCGACAAAAGCAGTCATTAGTACAGGACGCAAACGCACTTTGGTTCCCATTAATACAATACGATTTAAGTCATCCATACCTTCTGATTTGAGTCGATTGAACTCTGATATAAGTACGATACCATTCAAAACGGCCACGCCAAAGAGTGCAATAAATCCTATTCCGGCACTAATGCTAAAAGGCATGCCTCTTAAGGCCAAAAAGAAAATGCCTCCAATAGCAGAAAGCGGAATAGCAGAATAAATTAATAAACCGTGTTTTACAGATTTGAAAGCAAAAAACAATAAGATAAATATCAACAGCAATGAAATAGGTACCGCAATCATTAATCGGTCTTTAGCCTGATTTAAATTTTCAAATGCGCCACCATAGGTTGTGTAATATCCCGCAGGAAGTTGGATTTCATTTTCCACTTTGCCTTTTAATTCGTTGACAATACTTTCTACATCTCGACCGTTGACATTAAAACCAACAACAATGCGTCTTTTCGCATCTTCGCGTTGTATTTGGTTAGGTCCGTTTTTAATAGAAACATTTGCCAATTGCGAAAGTGGAATTTGAGTTCCTTGAGGTGTTGGAATCAAAAGATTTCTGACGTCTTCTAAGTTTTTACGTTTCTCACTATCCAAGCGCACTACCAATTCAAATCGCTTTTCGCCTTCAAAAACCAATCCGGTACTTTGTCCTGCAAAAGCAGTATTTACAATGCGATTGATGTCAGCGATATTAAGATGGTATTGTGCAATTACGGTACGATTGTAGTCGATAATCACTTGAGGCATACCGGTTACGGGTTCAACAAAAAGGTCTTCGGCACCATCTACCGTATTTACAATCTTACCTAATTTTTCGGCATAAAGGGCTAAGGTATCTAAATTTTCACCAAAAATTTTACAAACAACATCTTGTCTTGCTCCGGTCATTAATTCATTGAAACGCATTTGTACCGGATACTGAAATCCTGCAGTAATACCGGGAACATCTTCTAGTGCTTTGCCCATTTTTTCTGCTAATTCATCAAAAGTTTCGGCAGAAGTCCATTCCGATTTGTCTTTCAGAATAACCATCATATCACTGGCTTCCATCGGCATGGGATCGGTTGGCACTTCACCGCTTCCGATTTTAGTTACTACTTTTTCGACTTCGGGAAATCGTGTTTTTAGTATATGAGCGGCTTTTTGGGTACTTTCGATAGTGGTATTTAAGTTGCTTCCGGTTAAAACTCTGGTGTCAACTGCGAAATCTCCTTCTTCTAAAGCCGGTATAAATTCACCTCCTAAAGAACTTAATACAAACAACGCAATAACAAATAAGGCGATTACAGTTCCAATAATTACTTTTTGGAAATTTAAAGCAACTTGTAACCAATGTTGGTATTTGCGTTCCAATTTAAACATCATACGGTCAGAAAAATTGGGTTGGTGATTGATTTTTTTGCTCAAAAACAAAGCACTCATCATTGGAATGTAAGTCAAAGAAAGTAAAAAAGCACCCAACAAAGCAAAGGCAACGGTTTGTGCCATTGGTTTAAACATTTTTCCTTCGATGCCTTCCAAAGTGAAAATAGGTAAGTAGACAATCAGAATGATGATTTGGCCAAAAACAGCACTGTTCATCATCTTTCCGGCAGAGTTTTCAACCTCTTTGTCCATTTTGTTTTGTGTTAAACGGGCAACGTTACTAAACTTTTTACTGTGAGTGAGTTGGTGCATTACAGCTTCAACAATGATGACTGCGCCGTCTACTATCAGTCCGAAATCGAGCGCACCTAAACTCATTAAATTACCACTTACCCCAAAAGTATTCATTAGTATTATAGCAAATAACATGGCTAAAGGAATGACAGAAGCTACAATTAATCCGGCTCTCAAATTCCCTAAGAAAAGCACCAAAACAAAAATGACAATAAGCGCACCTTCCATTAGGTTTTTTTCTACAGTTCCAATGGCGTTATTGACCATTTTGGTTCGGTCTAGAAAAGGTTCAATGGTTACGCCTTCGGGTAGTGTTTTCTTGATTTGCTCAATGCGTTCTTTTACATTTTTAATAACCTCACTACTGTTAGCGCCTTTGAGCATCATAACAATAGCGCCGGCAACTTCGCCTTCATCGTTGTAACACATGGCACCATATCTAGTGGCATATCCGATGTTGATTTTGGCAATATCTCTCAGAAACAAAGGTGTTCCACTAGGTGTTGCTTTTACAGCTATATTTTCGATGTCTTCAACATTTCCTATCAAACCTTCACTGCGAATGAATAGAGTAGTAGCGCCTTTTTCAATATAAGCACCACCGGTGTTTTGGTTGTTTTTTTCTAAAGCGGCGAAGATATCGTCAACCGTCAATCCATAAGCATGAAGTTTATTGGACTCAATGGCAACTTCAAATTGTTTCAATTTTCCACCAAAACTGCTTACTTCAGCGACTCCTTTTACGCCTAATAGTTGTCTGCGAACAATCCAATCTTGTATGGTTCTTAGTTCGGTTTCATCGTATTGCTCTTCATATCCTTTTTCAGGGCGAACCATGTACTGATAAATTTCTCCTAGACCTGTTGAAACAGGCCCTAATTCCGGAGTTCCTATACCTGCGGGAATTTGTGTTTGCACTTGTTGCAATCGTTCGGCGACTTGTTGACGTGCCCAGTAAATATCGGTTTCATCATCAAAAACGATGGTTACTAATGACAATCCGAAACGTGAAAAACTCCGAATTTCTTTTAAACCGGAAATATTACTGTTGGCTTGTTCTACTGGAAATGTTACTAAGCGTTCGATATCGGTAGCGCCAAAAGAAGGCGCAATGGTGATGACTTGTACTTGATTATTGGTAATATCAGGAACAGCATCTATTGGTAATTTAGTGGTTTCATAAATACCATATAGCAATAATGCTATGGTAAATAAACCAATGACGAGCTTATTCCTCACGGAAAAAGCAATGATTTTATTTAACATGATTTTTAAATAACTTAATTAATATTTATACAATACTTTGTAATCCTCGAAAGGAGTATAAAAAATATTAAGCTATTTTGGGTGGTTGCCATATGGAACCATAATTAGAAGAATAAAAGCGACTCAAATAAAAATTATTATCGGCTTTATTTTTTCTTGGAGATTTGATTCTGTTAAATTCGTAGTTGTTGTCCGGTATAATAATTACAAATGCCAAACCATTATTACAATCAGCACTTTTATAAGGTAACTTCATATCTTGATCTCGATCGGTATCATTAACATCGCCATGCGCATAGTGCATGCATAGGAACGACCATAGTGTGATAGATTTATTTTCCTCTTGATGTTGGTAAAAGTGCCCAACCAAAGCCGGTAGTTTCAACAACTCAAAACATTCAGTCGAAGAAAACATATAAAGAGATAAGAAAGCAATAGCAAATAACTTACGCATCCGGAGAACTACTTTTTTTGCAGTTATGAAACAAATGTACTAAAGTTTTAATAATACAGGAAAGTTTAAATGTTGCTAATCTGTATTTTATATTTATTCTTAATTAAGGTTTAAAAAAATAAAGCACTTCGATTGAAGTGCTTTATAACTTATGTGACTATTGTTATTATTTTTCGGCTTCTTCATTTTTATTTTTATCAGAAGCAGACATGTCTCGGATACAAACATATTTACCATCTCTTTTCTCAAAAACAGCTAAATAATTTCCGGTGTAAAGCGCTGTGCTTGTAGAATCAGAGACTCTATAATGACCTACTTCTACCACTTGAATTCCGTCAGAAGAAGGGAAAATTTCATTTACTACAAAGGCAATTTGATATCCTTTTGGGAAATTCTCAAGGTCATCTTTAATTGATTTTTCAATAGCATTTTTACCAACTAAAGGTGGTTTGTTTTGAGAAAAACTAGTAGCGTCTTCTGCATAATATTCTTCGGCTTTGACTGTTCTATCGTTGAACATTTCTGCCATTTTGTTTTCAATGGCCTGAATCTCATTTTTAATTTGTTCTTTATCTAGAGCTACGGCTTCTTCTTTTTTGGGTTGACAGGCAAAAAAAAGGATAGATACCATACTGAGAAAGATACCTTTTAACATCTTGTTTTTCATAAATGGGTGGTTTTGGTTATTAATTTAAATTAAAGAACAAGGTTGGGGAATTATAAAAGTAATGAATAATTTGTTGAAAATCAGAAGCGATTGGTTTTTTTTGTGAAAATATCAATTTTATACCTGAAAAAATAATGAATAGCTATTCCAACCTTTTTACAACAATCAGACTCTTTATCATTATAAACCTTTCTGCAAGGAAACTAAATTGAAATCTTATGAAAAACCTAATCCTAATTCTGTTGGTTTGTATTACCTCTTTAATGCAAGCTCAAAATCCGCAGTTAACTATAAAAGGCAAAGACTCTTCTTTAGTAAGAATGAGTCAGATGAAAGTCTCCGTAAAAGTGGTGGGTAATATTGCCTATACTACTTCTGAAATGCATTTTTTCAACGGAACCAATCGTCAGATGGAAGCCGAGTTACTATTTCCGTTGCCGGAAGGCGTTTCGGTTTCTCGCTATGCTATTGATATCAACGGAAAAATGCGCGAGGCAGTTCCGGTAAATAAAAACAAAGGCAAACAGGTTTTTGAAGCCATTGAGCATAGAAGAGTAGATCCCGGATTGTTGGAAAAAGTAGAAGGCAATAATTTTAGAACACGGATTTATCCTTTAATGCCCGGAAAATCTAGGATTGTAATTATTGGTTACGAACAAGAGTTAAGTAGTTTGGATGCTACACATTTGGGTTACCAGATGGTCAGCAGTTATCCTCGTGCATTGGATACTTTTGAACTCAATATTGCTATTCTTGGTGCTACTGCTGCACCTGAGGTTTCCATTCAGGAAGGTGTAATAGCTTTGGAACAGCTGAATCAGAACTATCAAGCATCGATTAAAAGAAACCAATACATACCCAAAGACAAACTTTTAATCTCTATTCCGGTTCGTTCCGACATTCCGGGCGTGGTAGTGCAATCGGACAATAATCAGCATTATTTCTTCGCCAATACTATTATTGATGGGGCTAAAAGACATAAGAAGAATCCAAGCAATATCGGTCTGGTTTGGGACAATTCGTTAAGTTGTCGCAAACGAGATTTAAACAAAGAATTAGACTTGTTAGATGCCTACATCAGAGGATTGAACAATGTGGAGATTACCCTTTACTTTTCGGGTTATAATTTTGAAAAGAAAGCAGTTTTTGATATAAAAAACGGAGAATGGGAAACCTTGAAAACGGTTTTGAAAGCCACCAAATACGATGGAGGTACCCGTTATTCTAAAATCAAACTACCGACACATGATGAGTATTTGTTTTTCACAGATGGCCTGTCTTCTTTGAGTGCCAATACTTTGGCTGTGACTCAAAAACCAATCTACACCATAACCTCTTTGGCTTCTTCAGATTATGCTTTTTTAAATTATAATGCTGTAAAAACCGGTGGTGCTTTTGTCAATTTAAACGAATTAAAAGTAGAAGAGGCATTGAATAAATTGGTTTTTCAAAATATGAAATTCTTAGGGGTAAAAGACAATTATATGGTGATTGAAATGTATCCGATGATAGGAACTCCGGTCTCGGGAAGTTTTAGTGTGGCCGGAATATCTTTAAAAGACAAGCAGGAAGTGACCTTACTTTTTGGCTATGGTGATACACCGACTTTAGAAAAAACAATACTAACTGATTCCGAAAAGCAAGCTCCAAATGAGGTAAGTATTGAAAAGCTTTGGGCACAAAAAAAGATAGCCAATTTGGGTTTGCAATACAAACAAAATGCAGAAGAGATAGAAATTTTAGGTAAAAAATACGGCATTATAACCGAGAACACTTCACTGATAGTTTTGGAAAATTTACACGATTATATTCAGTATGATATCGTGCCACCGGCAGAGTTGCGTCCCGAGTTTGACCGACTGTTAAAACAACAAATTGCCAATGCTCAGGCCAAAAAATACAGCAATTGGGAAAATGTGGCTAACTATTATGAAATGCTTTTAGCTTGGTGGAATAAGGATATAAAATTCAGTCCGCCAAAGCCCATTTCAACAACCAAAAACACGGCGACACAAAACGGAAATATCAGCGGTGTCATATCAGATTCGAGTGGTCCATTGCCGGGTGCGAGTATTATCGTAAAAGGTACCAATAGAAATGCCCAAACCGACTTTGACGGAAAGTTCAGTATCAATGCCAATCGAGGTGAAACTCTGGTGGTTTCGTTTGTTGGCTATGAAAATTCAGAAGTTAGAATTGGTAATAGTGCAACTTATAATGTAAGGATGAGAGATAATGTAAGATTAGAAGAAGTAGTTGTGGAAGGTTATCGCAATTCAGAGAGTAGAGCAGATAAAGACGAAGAAGCAGAAGACATGGTTAAGGAAAAGCGAAGTGTTGTTGTAGCTTCAACTACAGTAGTTACCTCTAAATCTATTGAGAACAGACCTAATGCTAATGTTATTCAATCCTTACAAGGCCAAGTTCCTGGTTTGAATATTACCACCGGTAACCATTCTCCGGATACTAATAACCAAGGTTTTTTAAATGATAAAAAGATCAAAGTGACGCAATGGAGTCCGGACAGAATCTATTTGAAAGCTCTAGCTGTCGCACCGGCTGACAAGAAGTATGGTTTGTATCTGGATTTGCGCGAAGGTCAGGAAACCAATCCGAGTTTTTATTTTGATGTGGCCAATTATTTTTATGACAACGGAAACAAACCGATGGCCTTATTAGTATTGAGTAATATTGCTGATTTGGGTTTGGAAAACCACCAGTTGTATAAATCGTTAACCTATATTTTGCGACAATGGGAAGCTTATGAAGATGCCTTATATACAGCCAATCAAGTAGTCAAATGGAGAACACATGAACCACAAGCCCATCGTGATTTGGCGTTGACTTTAGAAGATAACAAACAGTATCAAGCCGCTTTTGATGAATTAATCAAAGGGTTGGAAGTGAGTTATTACGGAGAAATGCGTGGCCAATATGAAGGAGTTGAAGATATAATTCTAATGGATATCAACCGAATGGTTTCGGAGCACAAAGGAATTGATATTGGTAAATTGGATAAAAAATATGTGACCAAAATGCCGGTAGGCATCAGAATCATTTTGAATTGGAACCAAATGGACACTGACATCGATTTGCATGTAATTGAACCAACCGGTGAGGAATGTTTTTACGGTCATCGCGATACCCAAGCCGGAGCAAGATTTTCTAAAGATTTTACACAAGGTTATGGTCCGGAACAATATTTATTGAGAAATACCGTTAAAGGTAAATACACTATTAAGACCAATTATTTTGGTGAAACCGCTTTAACCGAAAACGGTCCGGCAACAGTAATGGTGGAAATATATGTAACTAAGAATGGTACTACCGAAAGAACGTTACAAACCATTCAGCTTGGTAAAGTAAAGCAAAATGAAAATTTAGCAGAGCTGAATATACAATAATAGTTAAGTAATTGTGGTTAATTGATGGAAACAGTCTCGAGGTTTTTCGGGGCTGTTTTTGTTTTTTAAACAATTGATGTTTTTAATTTTATTGAAGATAGTCAAAGTGCTTTAAATTATTTTATCGTTGCAGTGTAAAATGTCCTTTCAATACTCGTCCATCTTCCCGATGCACCACAAACCAATAGTCATCGGAAAATAATTGTTTCCCATTGAGGGTTCCGTCCCAACCGACACTTCCGGAAGGAAATCCGGTGATAAGTTTTCCGTAGCGGTCATAAATATAGACCTGAAAATGGGGTTCATTTTCCGAATGCTTGATGTACCATGTTTCGTGAATCCCATCGCCATTGGGCGTGAAATAATGAGGATAATTAAGCAACCAGACTTCCTGAGTTACCACCCTACAACCATTGGTGTCACGAACATATACGGTATAAAGTCCGGGTGTCAATTGCGTAAAACTATTATCAATTTGGTAGTTAGTACCATCTATAGAATATTCAAAGTTACCCGATTGGGTTGTAATCACAGTAATACTATTTTCATTAGCGGTCCAGTCATGCAACTCAATGCGGTCAATCTCAGGAACGTTCACTATCGTTACCGTAATGTCCTTTGAAACTACACAGGTTTGCGGCACATTGTTACAAGCACCATAAGTGTTCGTTGCTGTAACAGTGACATTGGTAGTGCCCAACTCACTGATGGTAATAGAATCAGTGTTTAACCCGTTAGACCAAGCATAGGTGGTGGTGGGAAGATTGCCCACACCGGCATTCAGAACAACAGGTTGGCCGTCACAGAGAGAATATACTGAGCTTAAAGGAATAGCAGGGTTTTGACCACTAATGAGGTCAAAAGAGCCTGTTTGGTAACAATTGGGAAACTGATTAAAAATCAATCTCACATAAATGGTTTGAGGATTGGTCGTAGGGTTGAAAGCAGTGATATTGGTGATAGGGCTGGTATTGTTATTGGCATTGGTTTGGCTTGTAAAATACGTAATTGTGTAATTGGCTGGAGATTGGATGCCCAAAATTGTAGCGGCTTGCGATGACAAATTAAAAGTTTCATTGCCTGTGATTACAGTAGAACAGCTAACCAAATTACAAGTGGGATAGACAATAACGAGGGATTCCAAATCTGAAACATCAAAGGTTCGTATAATGGTGTTACCACAATTGTCTTCGATTTGAAATTTATAAATGGCAGGGTCTAAATTTAAAAAAACGTTTGACGATCCATTATCAAGAAAAAATGGAAAACCATCCTTTTCTACAATAGTGAAATGCAATGGAGGTTCGCCGCTTGTAAAAAGAATTACATCAAGGTTTCCATTGGTAGAGCAGGGTACCCGATACACATCATTAATAGCCAGAACCCTATCAAAAGTCAATTCAGGAGATAAGATTTCTACGCAATCTTTGATTGAATTAGGGACCAAATTGTTATTTATGTCGCTACCATTATTAAAGGAAGTAAAATGGTGAACTATTCTGAACCTACCATTAAAAACCAAGTTTAGATTGGTAGAATTGTTTTCCAACTCAATCCCTGTAGTGGAATCAGGGATAGCGCCAGGGCTATAGGGCACTTCGGTTTCGGGATGTCCCCAGGTTCCGGTTACGGGGTCAAGTAATTTTTGCAGCCAAAAGGTTTCATCAACAGTTAAATTGCTCATAAAGTCAAGAGGAACGTCAAAAGCTCCACAACCTACAATTATCGAAAAGTTGCTAACGGTTACCGTATAACCATCAATGGATATAGGAGTGTTGTTGGTAAAACCGCAATCGTCTACTGTTCTGAAGGTATAATTTCCGGCAGGCAGATTGTTTAAATAAAGTTTCCCTGAAGCTACTATATTATTGGTCACATCATAAGGCAAAGGAAACGGAAAGTTAATAGGCGCATTGGTAATTATTGCTGAAGTCAAATTGCCGTTTCCACTACTAAGTTCAATAGAACTACTGCCACGGCCACAACCATGTAATATATTAGTCGATATTCCCCGATTAATATAGACCGGAACCGTGACTAAAAGCGGATCATGAACATAGCCGCATTCGTCTGTGACTACTACAGTATAATCTCCAACCGGCACCGGACTAACCACTAAAACACCTCCGGCATTTATAAAAGCACTTACATTATGCGGTAGCGGAGAAGAATAAGTTGTTGGCGCAACCGTAATGACAGCGTCGACAATTTTCCGACCCGTAACAAATGCTATGATTTGTCCATTGGTCGATTGACAACCATTGTTGTTCCCAACTATATTAGCCAACGGAGGGTCGTTGGTAACTTCAAATTCTATGGTTTCAGTTTTGCCGCAAGCATCGGTAACGGTGACAGTATAATTGCCAAACGGCACCGATTGAGTGTCGCTCCCAAAGGTGACGCTCGGCAGGTTATAGGGTCCGGGATAAGCACTGTTGAAATCAGTAGGAATAAACCCCGGAGGGAAAGCATCAAAATTAAGCGTATAGGAACCACTAAAATTGGCAACATTCAATACAAAGAAATACTTGCATTCCAAATCCTCGACGGTTGCATCCATCGTAATGATATTACTTATCTCAAAATTGTTACTGTAGGTTATGCCGCAGGCATCGGTAATAATCATTTCATACGTATAGTCATCATTGATGAAGGTGGGAAAGGTATGCGAAAGCACCGCGGATGTTGGGTTGCCGGAGTTTAGTACCTCTGTATGGGTTGTAGTGCCTCCCGGTAGGTAGATTATATACGTTATATTAAGTGGGTAAGCAATAACATTACCTCCGGCCGGCGTTAAGGTATTGGAAACAATGACGGAAGTACAGGAAGGAGGTACAGTATCAGAATAAACCGGACCACCAACGCTGAGATTATTGGGGCTGACCGTAACAATAAAGGTTTGAACCAAGGCATTCCCACAATTGTCAATTACTCTTATTCTGTAAGTGCCGGGCGGAACTCCCGAAAATGTATTGGATGTTTGAACCGGAAAAGTAACCGGACCAAAAAAGATTTCATAGGTGGTCGCTGAACCGGAACTGACAGTAACCGTAACATTACTATTGTTAGAACACGCCTGATTGAGTACCTGAACCGAATAATTCAAAGGCGTAACCGTACTGTTGATGGTTACATCGATTTCCTGAGTGGTGGTCGTGCCGCCTACAGTTTCTCTTGCAATGATGCGGTAAGTACCGGCGGTGAGACCACTAACGACATTAGTGGTTACCGAGGCATAAGGTGTAGTAAGATTGGGCAATTTATAAACGACATATACGATGGAGCCGGTTGGGTCAGGATTGGAAACAGTAAAGGTTAGGGTTCCGTTTCCGGCACAAGTTTCATTGGTGGAGGCCACAGAAAAGGTAAAGCTAAAGCCGGTTATGGGGCAAAGCAAAAGCAGTACAAGGGTTAGTCTGTAAAACCATTTTTTCATAGCATCGTTAGCGTAATTAATCTAGGATAATATTTTTTTCCTGACAAATTAAGATTTAAAAGTATGAAATTTAGATGAATATGAGAAAGTTAAAACGTATTTTAACCTCTTAATTGACATGGGTTTTGGTTTTTAAGAACAAAATTCCATGCTTTTTTTGGAATGGAATGGTTTTCTAAGTTGTATGTTATTTAGTTTAAATTACATTGTTGCTTTATAATCACAACATTCCACTCGCCATTTTCCTCTTTGATCAGCATTTCTACCTGAATCTCTTTTTCATAAACAGAAAAAATCAATTTCTGAATGTTCGCTACTTTGTAATTTGTCAGTTTTCTTTGGTTCTGATTGAGAAACGGATGCTTGTTGAGCTCTATTTCTTGCAACGCTTTGAACGCATTGGGATTATCGTTTTTAGCTAAAGTAAGGGTAAACTCCACACATTTTTTACGGATAGTATTGATGGTTTTCATCTCTATTCGAGTAGGATTTACTTCAATGAGGCTATCGGTTCGTGTCATGGCTTTGGTTTTTTCATCAACATTGTATACTTCCAAGATTTCCTTAGGAATCATCACGCTGAGTGCACCTTTAGGGATGGCAATAGTAGTTTCATAACTGACTACTTCGTCTATATAATCTGAAGCATTTTCACTGGCATATTTCCTGAAGAAGCCTAAGAAATTTTGCATTTCTTTTTTTTGGTCTTTGGTTTTGATATAAATGTCATATAAAACACTCGAGCAGTATTTGTTGGTTTGTTGGTAAACCTGAGTCACGATACTTTTCAGGAGTGATTTATCGTTTTTTTCATCGACTACTATTTTAACTTTAGCCTCTTTTTTTAAATCATCGGTCAACCTTTGGATAGCGGTTTTTTTCTTGTCGTTCCAATCTGAGATGTATCGGTTGAGAAATTCAGCCAAAACCTGTTCTTCCGAAAGATTAAAAATCATCAAGCCCAGTTCATATTTTTGTTTAAAGTTCTTTGGGTCATATGCATTGGGGTCAAAGCTTCTGAAATAGGCCAATATTCTGAATTTCTGTTCCATTTGAATATTGACCGGCACAGAAAAATCGGGTTTGTCTTTGTTAACCATAAGTTCAAAACCGGAATTGCCGAGCTTAAAGCTGTTTTGTCTTTTAAAAATTAAACCCATGCTCTGAAAAGAAGCATCACCTCTTGGATTGGCAGAATGTTGTAAATCTTTATAAAATACGGCTTGGGTTAGGCTTTTTATCCAAATGTCATAGTAATTAAAATGACTCGGCATTTGCTTATCAAAAGGTTCCGAAAAAAGATTTTTTAAGGATGGATAGTATCTGTTGGTGTTTTGCGCCGATAGGGTAAAGGCGAATAATAAACTTGTTGTTAGTAGTATTCTTTTCATGTGTTTTTATCGAAGGGAAAACCATTTTGTCAAACCACTTTTTAGGGTATTTGATTTGGGGCAACATTAATTTCCCGCCAATTTAAGATTTTATAGCACAATGTCGAACAAAATAAAAAAGAAAAGCTGTCAGTAACGACAGCCTTTCGGTAAATGCATCAATGTAATACTGATGGCTTATTCTCCGTAAACAATTTCAATGATATCACTAGCCAAACCGATTTCGACATCATCAATAACCCCGAAGGCTCGGTATTCCCAATGCTCAGGTTTATTGGGTTCGCTTAAAACCGGTTGGTATTCAAAAGGACTTTTAGTGGCTCGGGACAAAAAGGTGAAGGTAGAGGTGCCTTTTTGACGCCTATAAATATTGATACCGTCAGTATTGGTTTTCTTAAACCTGATGAGTACTTTACCTCCCGACAATTCGCCTCTAATTACCGGTTTAAAAGTGGTAGGGTCAAATACTGAATCGGCTCCTATGATTCCTAAATCTTGTCCGATAGTGGTGTTATAACCGGAAGCCATTTTGTGGCGGGCAATTTCAAAGCGCAGTTCGCCTCCTTGAGTGTTGATGGTCGTGTCTCGGGTTTCCAAGGCAGCTTTGTACAAATTTTTCTGAGTGTTCGCCGCATTGATGGCATCAATAATAGATTGACAAAGGGCAATCTCGGCAGTTACTTCAGCAGGGGTAAGCCCTAAGGCAGTTGCATGGATAGCAATTTTTTCTTGGTAATTCGTGGCCCAAATCGCTAATACAGATTTGGATCTCGGGAAAAATGGATTTTTCATGTTTTTAAAAGTTTAATTAGTAATTACATTTATTACTCACTGACACCAACTCCTTCTTACAGGTAAGGGTTTTTTCGTCCTCAAGATTGCGTGTCAAGTACTAGTGTTTCATGTAATTCCTTTAGGGTTAAACTTTTATAACGCACTGTTTGATATACAGATAACGCAAAAAAAGCACAAATAGTATGCGTGCCTATTAAAAAAATAAGCCATTCCTTATAAAATAAGCCTTCCGGTGGAAAAATTTGTGCTGATTTTTTCCGGAGCAATGGTTTTTTTAGTCAGGATTGCACTGTTTTTAGTTAGGATTGTGCTGTTTTTGGTAAGGATTGTACTGATTTTGGTAAGGATTGTACTGTTTTTGGTTGGGAATGTTGTGTTTTTAGTTGGGATTGTGGTGATTTTGTTTAGGATTGTGGTGTTTTTGTTTAGGATTGCACTGATTTTGTTTAGGATTGCACTGATTTTGGTAAGGATTGTACTGTTTTTGGTAAGGATTGTGTTGTTTTTGTTTAGGAATGTGGTGTTTTGAGTAAGGATTGTGGTGTTTTTGGTTGGGATTGTGGTGTTTTTGTTTAGGATTGCACTGTTTTTGGTTGGGATTGTACTGTTTTTAGTTAGGATTGTGGTGATTTTGTTTAGGATTGTGCTGTTTTTAGTTGGGGCGGAAGGGTTTTGTATGAAAAAAATCCCGCTAGGGATTAAATAGCGGTAGAAAAGAATTTTATATTTAGAATAAATCCCTTTAGGGATGATATATTTTACATGGTTTTTTAAAAAAAATACCTTTCATCATTTATTTAATCCCTAACGGGATTTTTATCTCTGATTGATTTTTTTTCTACCGATATTTAATCCCTAGCGGGATTATTGCTTGACAGGTTTTTTTAAACCTGTCTAGTCTAGTCTTCCAACAAAACTTCCAAAATACTAATAGCAACCTCACTAATTTTCGTTCCTAGGCCAAAAAACGCAACAGCTCGCAAAGATGTCAATAGGATTAAATACTATCACGCAAACAACGTCCTCTCGGTTCATCACCTTCATGGAGCACCATTTCAGAATGTAAGAACTGTGCAGCGGCTTCAGATGCAGCCACTTTGATAGCACTACGCGCTAACATTTCTGATTCAAATCCGGTCAAGATACTTTTTCGCACACCAGCTTTTTTCCATTGAGATGAAGGCCTGCATCCCTTTGCTATTGCCCGGGCCAGCGCAAGTGCATCGAGTAGTGCCTGGTTTGCCCCTTGTCCTTTAAACGGGCTCATAGGGTGAGCGGCATCTCCAATCAGGGTGAAGGCGCCACTTTCATCCAACAATGCGGAATCGAGTAATTCCCGGTCATACACCGGATAGGCGGATAGGTGCGTTTCCGGGGTGCTAGCCATAATTTGAGGAATAGGATTGTGCCATTGGGTCCTACGGCAGGCTTCCTGCTTGAGTGCGGGAATGCCTTGAGCACAAAGCGCTTTCGCTTCATTTTCAGGCATTGGGTAGCTCAACTGCCACATTACGGAATCTGACGCATAAGGCATCATATATATACGCTCATGGCCATTGGCCGTTTGGAATACTGTAGCCGAATCGAGCAAAGAAGTGTCATGACCTTCAAGTGCCGCTAAAGGACAAATCCCTAATATCACAATACAGCCAAGATAGCGCAAAGGGGTAACGTCCTCACCAATCAACAGATTGCGCACCGTACTGCGAATGCCATCGGCACCCACCACGAGGTCTGCCTTGGTCGTTTTTATTTGGCCGTTCACTTGAAAGCTCAGGTGAACACCTTCGCCGTCAACTTCCTTAAAACCGGTTAGCTGATGGCCCCATTGTATTATCTCATGTCCGTCGAGTTGTTTCAGCAGCGCAGCACGCAACGATTGCCTTGCGATATGTATATTTCTGCGTTTTAGGGGTTTTTGGGAATCGGAGCCCAACCATTTCCTCATGCCCCATTCCCCAATTACTTTTCCTTCGGTGGTGTGAACCAAATGTCTTGTCGAAACCACGCCTTCTTCCAATGAAGAAATACCCAATCCGGCAATGGCTTTACTGGCTTGTTGTAAAGTTAGTCCATAGCCCTGGGCTCGGGCATCAAAGCTGTTATCACGTTCATAAAGGGTAAAAGGGATGCCGCGGTGCAAACAGGCCACGGCCAGCGCAACGCCACCTATACCACCGCCAATAATGGCCACGTGTGGGTAGTTTTCGGTATCGGCAATAGGAGGGAAGTCAGTCGCTATCAGTCCGGAGCCGGAACAATTAGAGCAGGTGTCGAGATGGGGTTTAGGGAGCGCAGGAGCTGTTCCTTCGCCTGTTTTTTCGAACTGATCTAATGCTGCCTGAAATTCGAGCCGCACTTTCTTTCGAAGCCTACGACTTTTTTTGCCAAGTCCTTGACATTCTTCGCAGATGGTCCAGCTGGTTTTTTGATTTTCTTCCTTTTTCACTGTTACTCTTCTAACAGTACCTCAAGAATATTTATCGCAGCCTCACTAATCTTAGTTCCCGGTCCAAAAACCGCCACGGCTCCGGCATCAAACAAGAATTGATAATCTTGCGCCGGTATGACACCGCCAACAATGACCATAATGTCTTCGCGACCGTATTTTTTGAGTTCTTCGATTACTTGTGGAACGAGGGTTTTATGTCCGGCTGCCAAAGACGAAACACCTAAGATGTGCACGTCGTTTTCTACCGCTTGTTTCGCTGCCTCTTCCGGGGTTTGGAATAAGGGACCAATGTCTACGTCAAAACCTACATCGGCATAACCGGTGGCTACAACTTTGGCTCCACGGTCGTGACCGTCTTGTCCCATTTTGGCAATCATAATACGCGGACGACGACCTTCTTTCTTCGCGAAAGCGTCGGCTAATTGTTTGGCTTTTTCAAAGCTCTCGTCATTTTTAATTTCTTTACTGTACACGCCGCTAAAACTTCTGATTTGTGCTTTATAGCGTCCGAAAATTGCTTCCAAGGCATCACTGATTTCTCCTAGTGTGGCTCGGTTTCGGGCTGCTTCTACGGCTAAAGATAACAAATTATTGTCATTCCCATGTACATGGGAACCTGTTGAATTGTTCTGCCAGGTTTTAGCACAGTCGGTTAATTTAGCCAAACATACTTTGACTTTATCATTGTCGCGTGTGGCTTTGATGTGTTGTAATTGCTCGATTTGTTGTTTGCGCACCATTTGGTTATCGACATCCAAAATGTGTAATGGATCTTCTTTGTCCAAACGGTATTTGTTGACACCCACAATAATATCTTGTGAACTGTCGATACGGGCTTGCTTGCGCGCAGCAGCTTCTTCGATACGCAACTTCGGAATTCCGGCTTCGATGGCTTTGGTCATGCCGCCTAGTTCTTCCACTTCTTCGATTAATGCCCAAGCGTTAGAGGCGATTTCAGCGGTTAAACTTTCAACGTAATAACTGCCTGCCCAAGGGTCAACCGTTTTACAAATTTTAGTTTCTTCTTGTAAAAATATCTGCGTGTTTCTGGCAATTCTGGCCGAGAAATCGGTGGGTAACGCAATCGCTTCATCTAAGGCATTCGTGTGCAAAGATTGTGTTCCGCCAAAGGCAGCAGCAGCAGCTTCAACAGCAGTTCGCGCCACATTGTTAAACGGATCTTGTTCGGTTAAACTCCAACCCGAGGTTTGGCAATGCGTTCTGAGTGCCAATGATTTTTCGTCTTGCGGATTGAATTGTTTTAGGAGTTTTGCCCACAACATTCTTCCCGCACGCATTTTGGCAATTTCCATAAAGTGATTCATACCGATGGCCCAAAAGAACGATAGGCGTGGAGCGAACTCATCGATTTTCATTCCGGTAGCCAAACCAGTGCGGATGTATTCTAGGCCATCGGCTAAAGTGTACGCCAACTCAATATCGGCAGTAGCTCCGGCTTCCTGCATGTGGTAACCCGAAATAGAAATCGAGTTGAATTTTGGCATTTTTTTACTCGTATATTCGAAAATATCGGCAATAATTTTCATCGAAGGCGTTGGCGGATAGATATAAGTATTGCGCACCATAAACTCCTTCAGAATATCATTTTGTATCGTTCCTGAAAGCAGTTCCGGTGCCACGCCTTGTTCTTCGGCAGCGACAATGTAAAACGCCATGATGGGCAAAACCGCTCCGTTCATGGTCATCGAAACCGACATTTCACCTAAAGGAATTTGGTCAAACAACACTTTCATATCTTCTACAGAATCGATTGCCACTCCGGCTTTTCCAACATCACCAACCACACGTTCGTGGTCGGAATCATAACCTCGATGAGTAGCCAAATCGAAAGCAACGGATAGTCCTTTTTGTCCGGCCGCTAAGTTTCTGCGATAGAACGCATTACTTTCTTCGGCAGTAGAAAATCCGGCATATTGGCGAATCGTCCATGGGCGACGCACGTACATGGTAGCATATGGTCCGCGAAGATTTGGCGCAAAGCCTGCTCCGAAACCCAGGTGCTCTAAATCGACGATGTCTTCTTTAGTATAGGTTGGTTTGACTTCGATGTTTTCGGCGGTGAGGAAGTTGTCGGTTGTCGGTTGTCGGTTGACCGTTTCCGAGTCGCTTTTTAAGGTGATATGTTGGATGTTTTTTCTCATGTTGTAAGGTGCTAAGGTTCTGAGGGACTAAGGCGCTGAGGTTTTATTCTTGTGCCAGTCGTTCCTGCTCCAGTTTCTCGGCTAATCTTTTTTCAATAATCGGAGTGATTAAAGTTTTGCGCGGATTTTGTTTTACGAAGGGATACAATTCCAAGTCGTGTTTCATTTTGTCGTTTTTGTTAGGGTATTTGTTGGTGCCCAATAAAACTTCTTTGCCGCTGTCAAACAATTCCTGTTCTTTAGCTGCGCTTTCACTGATTTTCTTTTGGATATTGCTTTCGATTAATTGGGTAATCAAACCGCCATTGGCTTCGATGTACTTGAATAACAACAAGGCTTTTTCAGCTAATTGTTCGGTCAAAGATTCGATATAATAAGCACCATCGGCAGCGTTGTTCACTTTGTCGAAGTAGCTTTCGTGTTTTAAAACTAATAGTTGGTTACGCGCAATTCGGTCGCCAAATTCATTGTCTTTATGGTACAATGCATCGTAAGGCAAATTGGCAATACTGTTGGCACCGCCCAAAATCGCCGACATGCATTCGGTTGTCGTACGCAGCATATTGACGTTGTAATCGTATAAAGTTTTGTTGCGTTTGGTTGGTGTCACGATAATATGGCAATCGAAATCATGGTTGTATTCCTTTGCTAACGTATTGAATAATAATCGCAGCGCACGTAATTTGGCGATTTCAAAAAAGTAATTGGTGCCAACGGCTACTTCAATGGTTATAGGCTGATTCAGATTTTGAATTCTGTTAAAATATTCATTAATGTGTGCCAAAGTGTACGCCAATTGTTGTACCATATTAGCACCGGCATTTTGGTAAATTCCGCTACTGATATTTAAGAAAGGAGTAGTTGCTTTAGAAGCAATGGTATTCAATTTATCAAAATCTTTGTCTAAGTTTTCGAACCAATTGCCGTCTCTAACCAATTGCCCGATAGGATCTATTTGGAGGAATATACTGGCGTTGTTTTTTGTTTTGAAATCATCGACTTTATTTACGAAATCGATTGAAAGGAAAGGCAAATAAAAAAAATATTGGGTTTTGCCCAAAGGAAGATTCTCCATTAATTCTTCCACTGCAATCGAATCGTTCTCAATCGTAAAACGAATACTTTCGGCACCGCGATTTAAAGTGTCTAAAGCGCGTTCGTTTGACTTTTTGACATCGTGAACGAAAATATTTTGAAGAATCGAAAAGGCATTTTCGTTTGCAGTAATTTCAAATTTGGTTTCCGATTCATCGTTATGATAGAAAGGTTTCACTTTGATTCCTTCGGGACTTTCCCAAACTAAAGTTTCGTTATAATCGGCACCTTTGAGTTCGTATTGAATTTGTTGTTTCCATTGTTTGGAAGACACCGTTTCGAATCCATTGAATAAATTGTCAGCCATGGTTAGCAGTTATAAAGATTTTGACTTGGATTGTTCTTCTTTCAGAGAATCTTCCTCAAATTCGATGATGTAAACGTCTTCGCTGTCGCGTTTCATATAGTATTTTTCGCGGGCGTATTTTTCAATCTGGTCAGGATTTTTGAGGAGTTTGATGTTCTCTTGGTCTTTTCTGATTTCGTCCTGATAGTATTTTTTGTTGTCTTCTAATTCGTCGAGTTGTTTGTTCAACACTCGTTGTTCCATATAGGAAGTATTGTCTATAAAAAGCATCCACACGATAAAAAAACACAACACTATAACATATCGGTTTCCCAAAATTTTCAGGATAGGATAGTTATCGGTTAGGTTTTTAAAGAAGCTCATGTATGGTTTTTTTAGGTAATTCTTTGGTTGATTACGGCACGAACCACATCAATGGCAACCGTATTGTATTTATCGTTTGGAATGATGATATCGGCAAACACTTTGGTTGGTTCTATGAATTGTTGGTGCATTGGTTTTAAAGTCGTTTGGTAACGATTTAATACTTCTTCCATATCACGTCCGCGTTCGGCGATGTCTCTTTTTAGTCTTCGGATTAAACGTTCATCAGAATCGGCGTGCACAAATACTTTGACGTCAAATAAATCACGAAGTTCAGGATTGGTTAAGATTAAAATTCCTTCAACAATCATTACTTTTCTAGGATGTGTAACAATACTGTCATCGGTTCTGTTGTGCGTGATGAAGGAATACACCGGTTGCTCAATGGTTTTGCCTGCTTTTAGATCTTTTAAGTGTTGTACCAAAAGGTCAAAATCGATGGCGCGAGGATGATCAAAATTGATTAAGGCTCTTTCTTCAAAACTTAGGTTATTGTTTACCTTGTAATAAGAGTCTTGAGAAATGACCCCGACTTCCGTTTCGGGTAATTCATTCATGATTTGGTGAACTACGGTTGTTTTTCCACTTCCTGTTCCTCCGGCAATTCCGATAATCAGCATATGTTGTTGTGTTATTTTTACTGAGAACAAAAATAGAAATTATATCGGAAGAGAATTTGATTTTTTAGAGAAAAGAGAAAAGAAAATAGAGAAAGGGAAAAAGGAGTAGGAGACTTTAAGAAATTGAGTAGTTTTAGCAGGATTACCTATTCTGAGATAGAGCTCTATTACAAGTAAATCCTTTTGAATGTTCCATTCAAATTATTTTTCATTTTAATAATACCTTCAACGAGTTGAGGTATTCTCTGTGCAGGATTGGATATCCTGAGATAGGACTCTATTACAAGTAAATCTTTAAGCAGTTTTGACAAACTGCTGGTCTTTTTTATTTTAAATGAATTTTCAGGTAAACCTGAATTCATTTGAAATAAAAAATCCCTTCTGTTTTGCAACAGAAAGGATTTACTGGTCGGGGTGGCAGGATTCGAACCTGCGGCCTCCTGCTCCCAAAGCAGGCGCGATAACCGGGCTACGCTACACCCCGAAAGCGAGTGCAAATATAATGCTATTATTTATTTTTCAAAGCATAATATAAAATTATTTTTTGATAGCTTTTTATGATTTGAGGAGATTTAATTTTTCATTTTATTGAGTTACCTTTGCAAACGAAATAAAACATAAATCATGTCAGATACTATAGAAAAAATTAAATGCCTTATAATTGGTTCAGGTCCTGCGGGCTATACCGCCGCTATTTATGCCGCCAGAGCTAATATGAATCCGGTGCTTTACCAAGGAACACAACCTGGTGGACAATTAACCACCACCAATGAAGTAGAAAATTTTCCGGGTTATCCTGATGGGGTAACCGGTCCGGAAATGATGGTACAATTGCAAGAACAAGCCAAACGTTTCGGAACTGACGTTCGTGACGGTTGGGCCACCAAAGTTGATTTTTCGGGACCAATTCACAAAGTGTGGATTAACGATACCATTGAACTACACGCTGAAACGGTAATTATTTCTACCGGAGCTTCGGCTAAATATTTAGGATTGCCTTCTGAACAACATTATTTACAAACCGGTGGCGGTGTTTCTGCTTGTGCGGTTTGTGACGGGTTCTTTTACAGAAACCAAGAGGTAGTGATTGTTGGAGCCGGAGATTCGGCTTGTGAGGAAGCGCATTATTTATCAAAACTTTGTAAAAAAGTAACCATGTTGGTTAGAAGTGAGAAATTCAGAGCTTCAAAAATCATGGAAGAAAGAGTACGCAAAACAGAAAATATTACGATATTAATGAACCACGATACCGTTGAGGTGATTGGTGACGGCCAAGTGGTAAATGAAGTAAAAGCATTAAACAAAACAACAGGTGAAGAAATTACGATTCCGGCAACCGGTTTCTTTGTAGCCATTGGTCACAAACCCAATACAGACATTTTTGCCGATTACATTACGTTGGACGAAACCGGTTATATCATTAATGTTCCTGGAACTTCTAAAACCAATGTTGCTGGTGTTTTTGTAGCCGGTGATGCTGCCGATCATGTGTATCGTCAAGCGATTACTGCTGCTGGAACAGGTTGTATGGCAGCTTTAGATGCTGAAAGATATTTGGCAGCTTTAGACTAAATTTTCAAAAAAGTCTTTTAAGACCGACTAATTGTTACTCTTTTTTGTCTACAATTAGTCGGTCTTTTCTATTGGCAATTTCCCAAGCAATAGCAAAAGCATATTGGGTGCGTTTGGTTAGTGCATCAAACTCTATTTTACTGACTTCATCTGAGGCTTTGTGGTAATCGGCATGTGTACCGTTAAAAAGGAATACTGATGGAATTCCGTTTTTGGCAAAATTGTAATGATCAGAACGATAATAAAAACGGTTGGGGTCTTTTTTATCGTTGTATTTATAGTCTAAGTCAAGTTTGGTATATTCTTTATTCACGCTTTCGCAAATGTTGTACAGGTCAGTCGATAAATAATCGGAACCAATTACATAAATATAATTGTTACTGTCTTTGTGCAAATCATCGCGGCGACCAATCATATCAATATTAACATCGGCAACCGTATTGATCAAAGGGAATAAAGGATTCTCAGCATAATAGCGCGAACCGTGTAAACCATGTTCTTCACCGGTTACATGCAAGATTAAAATGGAGCGCTTTGGACCATGACCTTCATTTTTGGCTTTTTGAAAAGCAACGGCCATTTCCATTAAAGCAACAGTTCCCGAACCGTCATCATCGGCACCATTGTAAACTTCTCCGTTTTTAACGCCAACGTGGTCGTAATGGGCCGAAACTACCACAATTTCTTCCGGCTTTTCGGAACCTTCTATGAAAGCCCAAATATTCTCCGAATCGGGTAAGTTTTCATTTCGTTTCGCATTCAAAAAGGCAGCGGGAACGGTTTGGTAATAATCTTTAGCGCCTTTTGGAAAAGATACGCCGTGTTTCTTGTAAAAATCAATCATGAATTTTCCGGCCTTTTTTTGTCCGGCACTACCGGTTTCACGACCTTCGGTTTCGTCGGAAGCGATGTAAGTTAAATTAGTGCGTAAACTTTCGGTTGAAATAGTATTAATATAAGTTCCGAGACCCAAATTAATTTTAGTTTCCGAAGCTTTTTTTACAGTTTCTTTTTGAACGTTGCAACCTATAAAGAAGGCAACAATCAATAGTGATGAGAGCATTATTTTTTTTGTCATAATTAATGAATGTTAATAAACGAATAGAAAAAAAGCCCAACTAATATAAAGGTTAGGATAATCATATTGATAAAGAACATCAAGATACCTTTGATAATTGTTTTTATCCTACTTTGCTCGTAAAAACGATGGTGCGCCGGAAAAAAATAATAAAGCATATAAACAACGATGATGGCGTCAATGATGTAAATGAAACCGTTAGCAATCGAATTATCTCCCATCAATCCAATAAAGAAATTAAATAATTCGAGAATTAAGGAAGCCAATAACAAAAAGGAAAAATAATGTAAAGTGAAAATACCATGGTCAAAATAATACCATCTTTTTTTATCTTGAAATAGCCAAAGTACGAAGGCAAATAAAGGCATATAAATGAATAATGCTTTTGGAATATTGTGGATAAATGATTCGGTTACTTTGTCATAAACTTCTTTTTGTGTTCTCCCTTTTTTGACCATCAAGATTTTTTTATTCACCCAATATTCAAAACCATTCAGTTTTTCGTCGGCTTTGCCAAATTTTTGAATGGAATCTAAATGCTCCACAGATCGGTAACCGAAATTCATATAATCACTACCGTCAGTTGGCGCTTTTTTGTCATCAATAGTTTTTTGGAGTGTATCGGCAACTTTTTTATCGATATAGCCATTTTTTTCCATATCGGCTATCCATTTCTTTTTTTCAAGGTTGTCTTTCGCTTTGTTAATCGAATCTGCTTCAGTAACGATTATTTGCTCCATCGGCTTGGCTTGATTCTCATTGACCTTAACAGTTTCATCGCTCGGACTATCTGGAATAACAGAAAAAAGAAAGAAAGTCACAAAACTGATAAAAATGTACAGCCGAATAGGCGCAAGATATGACATTCGCTTACCTGAAAGGTATTCTTTGGTTAACGACGAAGGCTTAAACATTAGGTTCCTGATGGTTTTCCAAAAGGAGTTTTCGTAATGGGTTAGGTCTTCAAAAAAATGCACAAACAGTTGTACAAAAGTTTTACGGGTATCGGTGTTTTCCTGACCACAATTGGGACAAAATTTATTTTCAACAACGTAACGGCAATTCAAGCACGTTTTGTCTTTTCTGAGTTCACTTTTGGACATCGCTTTGTAATAAAAATCAATACGTAAATCTATAAAATTATTTCTATTTTTGAGAAACAAAATATACAACCATGCAATCAAAAGCGCTAACTGTGGAGGAATACATTAATGAGTTGCCTTCAGACCGAAAAGAAGTGATTCAAAAACTCCGAAAAACAATTATAGAAAATCTTCCCAAAGGCTTTGAAGAAATGATGGGTTATGGGATGATGGGTTACTCAGTTCCACATTCTATTTACCCGAATGGCTATCATTGTAATCCAAAAGATCCGTTGCCATTTATGGGTATGGCTTCGCAAAAAAACTTTGTGGCTTTTTACCATATGGGTATTTATGCGGATAAAAATTTGTACGATTGGTTTGTGGCGGAATACACTCAGCGTTGTAAATACAAACTCGATATGGGAAAAAGTTGTGTGCGTTTCAAAAAGTTTGATGACATTCCGTATGATTTAATAGCCGAATTAACCCAGAAAATTTCTGTCGAGGATTGGATTAAAACCTACGAATCTGCGTTTAAAAAATAATCAATGATAGTTATTGAAAACAATTCGGATTCTAATTTTACTGATGTCAGAGCGATTGCCAATGAAGTTTGGCCCAAAACATATGGTTCAATTTTAAGCCAAGCCCAACTTGATTATATGATGAATATGATGTACAGTATTGAAGCTTTGCAATGGCAGGCGAATGAAAAACAACATCATTTTATTGTAGCCAAAGAGAATAACATTTCAGTTGGATTTGCTTCTTATGAGTTTGATTACAATAGAACAAAAAAGACTAAGATTCACAAAATTTATGTTTTGTCAACCCAACAAGGGAAAGGCACAGGTAAAGTTTTATTGGATTATATTGCTGATGAAGCTAAGAGTCAAAATAACACCGCGGTATTTTTAAATGTCAACAAATACAATTCGGCGCAACATTTTTATAAGAAGTTGGGCTTTGACATTATTGAAGAAGAAGTAATCGATATTGGTAGCGGTTATGTAATGGATGATTTTGTGATGGAAAAAGAAATATAAAAAAAAATCTCCTGATGATTCAGGAGATTTTTTTTATTTAAGAGTAACATCTAAAGTTACGGCTACTTTTTTGGTGAGTTTTTTACTGACAACACTCGGAATTTCAATACCGTAATCATCAGTGTTTACAGAGAAATTAGAATCTATTTCTACACCGGCATCGGTTTTTTTAATTTTGGCGGTGACAACAATGTCTTTTGATTTACCGTGTAGTTCGAGTTTTCCTTTGATGGTATATTCTTTGGCGGTTGCGGTAAGTTTGCTCAAATCAAAGTTATCTATTTTTCCTTTAAAAGTTGATTTTGGGAATTTATCGCTTTCCACATAGTTTTCGTTGAAATGTTCTTCCATCAAAGCTACTTTAAAGCGAAATCCTTTCATCAAAGCCAAGCTGGCAATTTCTCCCGTTTCCGTATTTAAAATACAAGTAACGGCCTCGTTTTTAGCTTTTACTTCTTCAAATGCAGGTACTGAAGCTTCAAAAGTAATTTTTCCGGTTTTGGTTACCAGTTTAGTTTGGGCAAAATTTTGTGCCGTAACTAACAACAATCCATAAAACAATATTTTTTTCATAATCATAATTTATTCGATTAAACCTTGATTGGCCCATGCTTGAACCTGGTCGATTACTGGTTGTGGTAAACGGGTTCCACCGTTAGGCATCATTCCCGGTTCGCCTTGCGCTCTTGATATTCGGTTTAACAATCCTCGGTTAAGAACCGCTTGTTTAACATTCTCGTATGTTGTTAAAGACATTGGTGCTCCGTTTACCGGTGTTGCGGCATGACACATGATACAGTTGTTGTCAATTATACTTTTTACGGTATTAGTATAAGTCACTTCATCAAGTTCGTCTATGTCTGATAAATCAGCCGATGAATCGTTAGTGCAACTACTGACAAGAACTGTGCCGAGGAATAAAAAGGAAATTAAGATGGTGTTCTTTTTCATGATTTTAATTTTTTTGAATAAATTTAATAAATAAAATGACTTAAGTTTACCTATTGATACTATAAATTAACGTTATTATGAAGAAAAAGGTTTTTATTTTAGGACTTATTTTAATTGTGGTTGGATTTGGGGTTTATAAATACATTTATCAAGACCATAGAGATATTGCAACAGAAGAAGCCAATTATTCGGCTACAGTGAAAGAAGTTTTTAATGCTTTTACCACCAATGATAGTTTGGCTAATACCAAATATTTAGACAAGACTTTAGCCTTAAGAGGAAAGATATCAAATATCGATTTTGATAATAAAATTATTACGGTTGATGAAAAGTTATCAGCCCGATTTACCACAACGCTTCCAGAAAATATTAAACTTCAGGATTCAATCAATTTAAAAGGAAGATTGGTAGGTTTTGATGATTTACTGG
Organism: Flavobacterium sp. UBA7682; assembly: GCF_002482945.1. Classification (NCBI taxonomy): domain Bacteria; kingdom Pseudomonadati; phylum Bacteroidota; class Flavobacteriia; order Flavobacteriales; family Flavobacteriaceae; genus Flavobacterium; species Flavobacterium sp. UBA7682. The sequence continues at coordinate 23,380 of NZ_DLGY01000036.1, read as the reverse complement.
AAGAGATTCAAATGGACCAATGTACCATAGTAAAATAGGATTCACCAAAGTTTAAAAAAAATTGTTGTATTTAATAAATAGAAATTTAGTTATGAAAAAAGTACTGTTATTGTTATTGCTTCCTTTGGGAATGTTTGCCCAAGATGATTTGTTGAGTGAAATAGACACCGCTGCTGCCGGAAAAAGCAAAGTAGAATCAGCTTTCAAAGCATTGAAAATTGTCAATTTAGAATCTACTAAATTGGCTGCTAAAGGCGATTTGTATTTTATAGTGGCACACCGATTCGGTTCGGTTAAAGACGGTTTTGAAGGTTTCTACGGATTAGATCAAGCGGTAACCCAATTGAAATTTGTTTACGGCCTAAATGATTGGTTAACGATTAGTGGTGCCAGAAGTGAAATTGCGTATGATTTTTCAAGTAAGTTCTTACTCAAATCCCAAGAGACGAATGGTTTTCCGGTGGCTATTGCCGGTTTTACCAGTTTGGCGATTAACAACACTTTAAAGGAAAGTCTTTATCCGGAAATGAAATTTGACAATCGATTGGTTTATGTGACCCAACTTTTGGTGTCCAGAAAGTTTAGTAATAGTTTGTCTTTACAATTATCTCCAACTTATTTCCATGAAAATTTTGTGATTGATAACAATCAAGATAACAGTCAGTATGCCATCGGAATGGGCGGAAGGTATAAGTTTGCGAAGCGTTGGTCTGTCAATGTTGATTATGCAGCGCATTTAAACCGTTCGAGCACTTCGCAGTTTCGTGACCCGCTTTCTATCGGTGTTGATTTAGAAACCGGTGGGCATGTTTTTCAAATGCATTTCAGCAGTTCACAAGGTATGCATGAATCAGGTTTCTTAGGAAATTCAACCGGAGATTGGGGCAAAGGTGATGTGTTCTTCGGATTCAATTTGTTGAGAGTGTTTTAAATGCTTAAAAAGGTATAAATAAAAAGTCCTCTTGTTGTTGAACAAGAGGACTTTTTTTATGGATTAAAGAAAGAGTTGTTTTATTCTTTAACGAATTTTTGAGAATAATCTTTTCCTTGTGTGTCTCTTAGCATTAAGATGTAAGTTCCGGTAGCTAAATGGTCAACAACAATGCTTTGATTTTGAACAGCACTTTCTTGTACCATTCTTCCATTTAAATCATAAATCTGTGCCAATTTAAACTCTACAGGGTTAGCAGTGTTAATTGAAATATTAATGATGCTTTTAACCGGGTTTGGATAAACGGTAAATACAGAAGTTTCAAAAGCATTGGTTGCAAGAGTTGCACCTTCTACCACTAATAATGCTTGGTTTGGAGCGACATTGTTGAAAGTATCTACAATACCTGATGGCCATCTTACGATTACTTGGTTGATTGTACTAGCAGTACCTAAGCCGAAATGAGCGTTTAAAGTACTCATGTATCTGAATCCTTCTCCGCTGCGAACGTCTCTGATTTGTTTTCCCCATGGGCCATAAATTTCAACACGAGCACCAATTCCGTTGCGGTTACTTTGTATTCCTTGGAAGTTTACTTTTAACCAATTATTGCCGTTTGGCACTGCGTAACGAATTGTAGTTCCATTTTGGAAATCAATGAAACCATCGTTATTTAAATCCCCAACAGCTCCAACACTGATTCCGTTATAGTTAACCGGAGCAAAAACATTGTTTCCTTGGTTGAACATGATTTTACCACCACCACCAAGAACATCAACACGACCGTCATTGTCAAAATCATAAGCGATGTTATCTATGTTGGTTGAGGTATTTGTATCCCATCCTGAACCAGCAGTGATATTGGTAAAAGCTCCTATAACGCCACCGTTTGATTCAAGGTTATTTCTGAAAAATCTGTGTGTTCCTGCACTTGCAGTAATAATTACATCCATATCACCATCATTGTCAAAATCGGCTATTGCAGAGGACCACGTTTGGATTGGCGTAACATTAATTTGTGCCAAAGCTGAAACATCAGTAAAAACACCATTGCCATCATTTCTGTGCATTTCACATGGAGGACCTGAGCATTTTGAAATGAACATATCTGAATCACCATCATTATCAAAATCAGTCCATAAAGAAGCATAATTTCCACCGCTAGGCGTAATTCCTAACATATATGCACCACTTGTGCCTGATTGGTAATATTGCATGTTAGCACTACCGTCGTTAATATAGTAAACGTTTGGCGCCACATCGTGACAAGAAAAAGCATCTAAATTTCCGTCATTATTGATGTCAACAAAATTGGTTCTTTGACAGAAAATATAATCAGATGGATTGATGTTAGTGTAAGCAGTTCCGGTATTGTTAGATCTCCAAAAAGTCAAACCACCGCCACTTCCAAGAAGTAAATCATTGTATCCGTCTTTGTTATAATCGCCGGCAGCCATACTCCAATAAGGCATATCACTTGTTCCTGTTATTGGAAAGTCAGTGGTAGTAAAAGTGCCTCCATTCCCTTGAAAATGTACTCTCATGTTATTGTCACTAACTCCTACAAGATCATCTTTGTAATCACCATTCATGTCAACAATACAATTATTGAAACCGCTGTTCAATGACGCAAGATTTTGAGTAGTATAATTTACCGGAACTATGATTGGCACCTCAGTGATTGTAAAGTTAAAACCATTGTTACTCCAACGGTTATCCCATACTATATAGTATGTTGAACCTGCTGCTACATCAAATGTTTTAGTGGATAAGTTAGAATTAGTATTGCCAAAATTACAAGTAATAACACCTGAATTATCATCACTAGTCAGACAAGTTAATCCCGAGGTACAATTTCCTGTATAAACACTAAAGAAAGTATCTTTACAGATATTTTCAGCTAAATCAGAAGAAACAGTAACACTTGCATTCACGGTTGGTGTGTAAGAATACCACTTAGATAAAGCCGCAGAAGAACATGATGTGTTGATGTTGATTTGGTCAATTGCACTAACCGTCGTTGGACCAGCACTAACTGCTACAGCCGAATTGCAAGGGTTGTATCCGGCAGGGATTTCAGATACTTGAAAGTTAAATCCCGTTGAAGCATATCGGTTATCCCATACAATATAGTAGGTAGTTCCTGCGATAGCATTGAATGTTATTTTCGAGAGATAAGAATTGTTGTTTCCCGAATTACAGGTGATTACACCGTCGTCGTCGTCAGCGTCTACACAAGTCATAACTGTACAGTTTCCGCTGTAGATTCTTAATCTGGTATCTTTACAGATGTTTTCGATCAAATCTGATGTTACGGTTACGGTGTAGTTCTGTGTCGGTGTATAAGAATACCATTCAGCTGCTGTTGTATTAGCATTTGAAAACGAACATGCTACAGTTGGTAACTGTGTTCCGTTTATTGTACTGATAATATGTGTTCCGGCAGTAATTGGCAGTGCCGTGGCACAATTGTCTTGTGCGAAAGACAAATTACCGACAAAAAGCAAGATAAAAAATAGGGTAATTTTTTTCATTATTAAAGGTTGGTTTAAATTGTTTGTTTTTATTTTTACGGACAACTTTGTAAAGAGTTTATCCATTCTTCTATTAGTAAAATACCTTCATCATGAATTAAAGTTCGTCCATGAAGTGGCATTCTGAATGCTTCATTGGTAGTATTCACCCGGTGAAATAACATTGATTGATCTATTTTCCCTGGTGTAACTAAATTGCTAAGATCCGGATTGAAATCCTGCATATCTTCTGTAGGAACACAAACACCCATATTGGTTAGTCCGTTAGTGCCACCGGTTTCTCCAAACGCTAAGCGTAAAGGTCTGTAATCACAATGCCCTTGCTCTTTGTGACAATGAGCACAATTGATATCAAAATAAGAACGAACTCTTGATGCCAAAGGTTTTGAAGTATCGTTATAATTAATCGTTGTATTTTCTGGTGTTGGTAAAGTAAAATTGTTTTCTAAATAACCTTGCTCAATCCATTTGGTCAATTGATTTTGTGAAGTACCTCCGTAATTAAAGTTGAAATTTAAATTCTGGGGTTTAATTCCAATAGGAATGTATCGGGTTACTTCGCTACCGTTAACTTCTTCTTTGAATTTATGACATACGATACATTGTACTTCTGATGGAATTCTGTAATTAACATCTTTAGTGATGTTATTGTCGTCCTTGAAAGTAATTTGTTTGTAACTTCCTGCCAAATCTAAAGTGGCTTCAGTTTGTTCGTCATTCCAAACATAATCAGCAAAAATCCATCCGGTATCTTTTCGAATCATGATTCGGGTTTCAATGATCATTTCTGTATTTCCGGGTTGTACTTTGTCGTAATAAAAAGTTTTGATCAAAACAGAGCCTACAGGCATGTTTAGAATTTTGCCATCACCTTCAAAAGTGGCTTTGGCACCAGGCGGCATCCATACAAATCGCTTTTTATGAGCATAATCGCTAAAAAGAACGCTTGCAGGCTCATAAGGAATAACATTTAATGAAGGGATTTGGTCTTTCAAGTCGCCTTCAAAAAAATGGTAATCTGATAGCTTAGGATAAGGAACTTGAGTCAAATCAACCACAACAGGAGATACCGGAGTATATTCATCATCGTTGTCTGAACAAGAATAAAAAATCGTAACGGCTATTAGTAAAACGGAAGCTAGTAGGTAATATTTTTTCATAAGTTTTTTAAAATGCAACCCAAAAATAATAAAAAAAATATAATATCCTATCAATTACATAATTAGTATTAGGTTTTTTTAAAATTTTATAAGAATACCTTAAGTTTTGCGCTAAAACCCTGCTAATTTTACATGATAATTCTTTAGTTTTTCTATAGCAGTATCCGACTTATAATCGAAAACTTCTTCATGTAAATTTTTATCTTTTTTTAGGGCAATATGTTTAATGCAATTACAAAACCTTCTGATTTCTTCATCGTTGGATAAAATCAATCCCGGAACAGGTGTATTATTGCCATTTTCATCTTTGGCGACCATGGTAAAGTAACTCGAATTACAGTGTTTTATTGCACCTGATTCGATGTTTTCTGCTTCAACTCGGATACCAACAATCATGGAGCTTTTGCCAACATAATTAACGCTGGCTTTCATGGTTACCAATTCGCCGACTTCAATCGGATTCAAAAAATCAACCGTGTCGACCGAAGCCGTCACGCAATAATGACCGGAGAATTTAGAAGCACAGGCAAAAGCAATTTGATCTAGCAAAGACAAGATATAACCACCGTGAATTTTACCACTAAAATTGGTGTGTGAAGGCAACATCAATTCAGCTATCGTAATCTTGGAAGTGTCTACACTTTTATAATTCTCATTCATCTTTTTCAGCTCTGGTTAGGATATTTTCGGGTAAAGCTTTCTTGGCTTTGGCACCCATTTTTTTCAATTTTTCAACGCTGGTCACTAAGTTTCCTTTTCCTTCAACTAGCTTATTCATCGCACCTTGATACTCGACTTTGGCTTCGTCCATTTTCTTTCCGATTTTCACCAAATCGCCCACAAAACCTTCAAACTTGTCATACAAAGCTCCGGCTTGTCTTGCAATTTCCAAAGCATTTTCTTGTTGCTTTTGGTTGGTCCACATGCTGTCAATTGTGCGTAAGGTTGCCAATAGCGTAGAAGGCGTAACAATCACAATATTCTTCTCAAAAGCTTTGTTGTACAGTGAAGTATCTTCATTCAATGCCAAGGCAAACGCAGATTCAATCGGAATAAAAAGCAATACAAAGTCCGGACTTTCCATTTGGTACAAATCCTGATAATTCTTCTCACTCAATTGGTCGACATGGCGTTTCAATGCCATAACATGTTCTTTTAAATATTGAGCTTTTACAGTATCGTCTTCTTCATTGATATAACGTTCATAAGCGGTCAAAGTTACTTTTGAATCGACGACCATTTTCTTGCCATCAGGCAAATTAATCACGACGTCAGGGAAAACGCGATTGCCTTCTTCGGTAGTAAAACTTTGCTGTACTTCATATTCACGACCTTTTTCCAAGCCCGATTTTTCTAGTACTCTTTCTAAAATCAATTCGCCCCAATTGCCTTGCATTTTACTGTCGCCTTTCAAGGCTTTGGTTAGGTTCAAAGTTTCTTTGCTCATCTGCTCGTTCATTTCGCGCAAGCCTAATATTTGTTGGCGTAACGCAGCATGATAGTCGATACTTTCTTTGTGCGTGTCTTCCACTTTCTTTTCAAAAAGCTGGATTTTATCTTGTAAAGGCGTTAAAATATTTTTGAGGTTTTCTTTGTTTTGCTCGGTAAATTTCGTGGTTTTTTCCTCTAAAATTTTGTTGGCCAAATTTTCAAATTCTTTGGTAAATTTTTCCTGTAGTTTTTCAACCTCGTCTTTTTGCTCTTTGTTGCGTTCCCAAAGATTCTCAAAATCGGTTTCTTTTTTGGACAATTGAATCGCCAACGCCTCTTTTTCGGTGCGAATGTTTTCGCGCTCCTGAACCGTTTGGTTGACTTGATTTTTCAGTTGCTCAATTTGTTGAAATAAACCATTGATTTTTTCTTCCAACGAAGCTTTATCCGATTGTGATTTGGCGGCGAAAAGTGTTTTGCCCAAGAAAATTCCAATGGCTAAGGCGATGATAAAAGCAAGGATGATAAATAGAGATTCTGACATTATAAAGAATATGTTTTTTGGTAAAAATAAGGATAAAATCGAAATGGTGGAATTGAAAAATGTATTTTTGTTCCAAATAAAACCAATGCACCAACACTTCCTAATCCACAAGCCACACGGTTATTTGAGCCAATTCATTTATGAGAAAAAGCGACACAAAAAGTTGCTCGGCGAACTCTATAATTTCCCCGAAGGCACCATGGCCATCGGGCGTTTGGATGAAGATTCGGAAGGTTTGCTTTTATTGACTACAGATGGAATGATGAGTGAAATCGTGAGAAGCCAAACCATCGAAAAAGAATATTATGCCCAAGTTGATGGCATCATTACGCAAGAAGCGGTTGAACAATTAAAAAATGGAGTAGAAATCGGTTTTAAAGGCATTCGTTATACGACTAAAAATTGCGAAGCCAAACTCCTAAACAAGTTACCCGATTCCATAGGCGACGGCAGGAGAATTCGAGAGGAACGTCATGGACCAACCAGTTGGGTTTCGATAACGCTAACCGAAGGCAAATTCCGTCAAGTTCGAAAAATGACTGCTGCCGTTGGATTTCCGACTTTAAGATTGGTGAGAATTCGCGTCGGGAATATATCTTTGCAACTCAAAGCCGGAGAAGTTTTAGAAGTCGATAAATTCAACCTCTAACAATCTAAGAAGTCTAATAATCTAACAATCTGAAAATGCTTAACATCGTTTTAGTCGAACCCGAAATCCCAAACAACACCGGAAATATTGGTCGTTTATGTGTTGGAACTGAAAACCGCTTGCATTTAATTAAGCCTTATGGTTTTGAGATTACCGATAAAAACTTAAAGCGTTCCGGTTTGGATTATTGGGTACATTTAGAAGTCAAAGAATATCCAAATGTAAACGAATGGATAGCACAAATTCCTGATAAATCAAGAGTTTTTTTGATGAGTTCTCATGCTACAAAATCGATCTACGAAGCCGAATTTCAGGAGGAAGATTGGTTGGTTTTTGGGAAAGAAAGTGTTGGTTTGAGTCAAGAAGTTTTAGCGCAATTCGAAAATCATTTGACCATTCCGATGTCGAATTTAATCCGCAGTTATAACATTGCCAATTCGGTGGCTTTTGTGGTTGGCGAAGCTAAAAGGCAATTATCAATTGATAATGGATAATTTACAATTAATAATGTTTTTGTGTTCATCGAAGTAATTGTCAATTAATAATAAACTTTCCTTTTTCACCGTCAAATGTGATAGAATCGTCTTTGAAAAGGGTATTGAAAATGCCTTTTGTAATCAAATTGCAAGGTTGGTCTTGAACCAAGTTTTCTTCCGTCATGACGATCATTTCATCACTTAATTGAATCGCTAAATCAATATCGTGTGTTGAAAATAAAATGCATTTACCGGTTTGCAGAGACAACTTTTTCAACAGTTTGAAAACCGAAACTTTGTGCAATAAATCCAAATGCGTCGTTGGTTCATCCAAAATAATCAGCGGCGTGTCTTGTGCCAATGCTCGTGCGATAAGTACAATTTGCAATTGACCGTCACTGATTTCATGGTGTTTTTTGGTTACCAAATGTTTGATGTGTGTCAATTCAATAGCTTGGTTGATTTTTTCATAATCTTCAGCTGAAAGATTTCCTAACCAATTCGTATAAGGTTGTCTTCCCAAAGCGATTAATTCGAAAACAGTCAGGTTGCTTGGCGGTAATTTCTCGGTCAGTACCAAACTTAAATTTTGTGCCAATTCCAAAGCCTGAAAATCAGTAATGTTTTTTTCGCGCAAGAGCACAGCACCTTTTAAAGGCTTTTGAATGCCGGTTAACGTTCGCAATAAAGTAGATTTTCCAATGCCATTAGCACCAACGAGTGAAATCAATTGTCCTTCAACCAAATTCAAATTTAAATTTTCGGCAATGACATGATTTTCTCTTTTGGCAGGATATCCAATGCTTAAACTGGTCGTTGATAATATGGTTTTATAGGAACTCATTTAGGTCATGCTTTTTTTTCTGACGATTAACCAAATAACCACCGGCGCACCAATAATTGAAGTAATGGCATTGATAGGTAAAGTAAAATCAAAGCCCGGCATTTGAGAAATCATATCACAAAATAACATAATAATAGCACCAATTAATATTGTGCTCCAAAATAAGGTTTTGTGATTACTGGTTTGAAAGATTAGTTTAGCCAAATGGGGAACGGCCAAGCCAACAAAAGCAATCGGACCGGCAAAAGCGGTAATACTTCCGGCTAAAATACTGGTGGCAAAAATGATGGTGTATCTGGATTTTTTTAGGTTTAAACCCATGCTTTTGGCGTAATTTTCTCCAAGCAATAAAGCGTCTAAAGCTTTTAAAGTCAGTAAACTCAATAGTAAACCCATGAATACCGATAGGCCTAATACGGTAATATTCTGCCAAGACAAATTGCCTATACTTCCCATCGACCAAAAAGTGTATTTCTGCAATTGTTCAGCCGTGCTGAAATAACTAAATACACTCACAATCGCACCGGTAAAACTGCTGAACATGAGTCCGACAATCAATATCGACATCGTATCGCGCAAGCGTTGGGAAACGATTAAAATCATTAGTAAAACCAATAAACTACCCAAACAGGAAGCCAAAATGATGCCGTATGACGATAATAAGAATTGTGAAAAAACGGCAGGCAAAAGTCCAGCGCCGAGAATTACAAAAGCAACGCCCAAACTGGAACCCGAACTTAAACCTAAAACATAAGGTCCGGCCAATGGATTTCTGAATAATGTTTGCATTAACAAACCACTAATCGAAAGTCCGATACCAACTAATGTTGCCGTAATTGCTTTGGGCAATCTAAAATTCATAATGATGTATTCCCAAGTTTCCTTTTCGGCTTGACCACCAAACAAGCTTCTGAAAACTTCTTTCACCGGAATTGCCACTTGACCAAAAGAAATGTTCAATAACAATGTCAATAACAATGTCAAGGATAAAAAGGTGAAGAGAAGGCTATTTTTTTTATTCGTTTTCAAATTGGTTTTAATCTGTATATCCGGGTTCTATTTTAACTTCTCAAAAAAGAAAGGTTGGTAACTTGGCAACAAGTCAGGATGTAAAATTTTGACAATGTCTTTCAACACAATATCGGGTCGGTTGGGTGCCAATTCATAATACAAAATCCCGCCTGTTTTTCCTTTTTTGCCACTGAACGAATATACATTTTTATTTTTGAATGCGGCAAACTGCGCGTAGTGTGGATTAACATCCGTCATTTCTTTTAAAGTAGCAAATTGTCCAGAAGTAATCCAAATATCAGCGTTTTGAGCTTTTTCAAAAACGGTTTCAAAGGATAAAGACAAACTTCCGGTTCCGCTGGTTTCTTGCCATAAATAATGGCCTTTGGCTTCTTTGAGTAACAAACTTCCCCAGCTAGTACCTTTGGGTAAATACCAACGGTCTTCAAACATGTCACCGGCTAAAATAGTTGGAGTAGTGGTAGCCATTTTTGCCATCTCGATAGTCTTTAGATAATCTTCTTCAATTATGGTAAAGAGTTTATTGGCTTCTTTTTGTTTACCGTATAACGCACCGAAAAATTTAATCCATTCGGCTTTGCCTAAGGGTGTTTCTTCATTCCAATCGCCATTGAGCATGACTTTCAAACCACTTTTTTGTAAGTTATCTAAAGTCGGATTGTTGTTGTCAATACCGTAACCGATAATCACATCGGGTTGTAAATTGAGAATGACTTCGGTATTTAAATCGTGGTTATTACCGAGTTCTTTGACCTTTCCGGCATCAATTCGCGCTCTCACTTTTTCGGAAGAGATATAATCTAAATGCGGAAAACCAATTAAGCTATTTTCTTCATTCAACATTTCCAATGATGGAATATGCGTGGTGGAAGTCACTACGATGTTTTTAATCGGAACCGAAATGGTAATGTTTTGTTGCAAACTGTCCGGAACAATTCCGTTTTTTTCTTTAAGAATGTATTTATAGGTTTTAGTAGCTTTTGGCCAAGGGTTTTGAACCGTTACTACGGAATAGCCATCATAAGTTTGAATGGAAAAACCTTTGGCATATTGGACGGTATTTTCAGGAGAAATAGTCGATACTGATTTCGAATCGTTTTTGCATTGCAGAAATAAAACAGAAATAAATATGAGCAGTATGGCTTTATAAAAGGTTTTCATCAAATTGTTTTTGCAAAAGTATAAGATTGTTGCTTACAATTACATCTCATGTAACATTTGATACAAAACCAAATAATGATATATTGTATTTTTATCTCAAAAATTAAGTCATGAGAGACAATTCTAATTCTTTTATGTACCTCGTTGGCGGTATTATTCTACTTCACTTTTTGGTCGGATTTATTTGGTTGATTATCAAGTTTTCTAAGAAAAAAGAGAAATAATTTTTACAACTTCTTGTTCAAGTTTCTTTTATTCTTATACCTTTGCACCCGAATTAAGGTTGCGATTTCTGTTTTTCAAAATCGCATTAAAAGGGAATTTAGTGAAGAATTACGAATTGATAATTACGAATTAGGAATTAATCTAAATCTAATTATCTAAAAATCTAACATTCTAAATCTAAAGCTGTTCCCGCAACTGTAAGCTATCAAGCTTGTTGTTCTCTACAACACCATTGTTCCGATATAGGGATGAGAAGGTCAACAACAAGACGCAAGCCAGGAGACCTGCCTATTTCATCGAGTAACAAACTTTCGGGACAAAAGGTTTGGGTATGGGTAAATTCTATGCTTTTCTCCCAAGATTATCAAATTATTGTTGAATTAAAAAATGAAAAAAACAGTTAGAGCAGTAGCTATTTTGGCTTTGCTAAACACTTGTGCTTATGCGCAAGAACAGGATTCTACCAATGTGAATCGATTGAAAGAAGTGGTCATTTCTGACACCAAATTTGCGCAGCGCCAAGAAAAATCAGGAAAAATTATAGAAGTGATTTCGGCTAAGGATTTAGAGAAAAAGTCTGGGCAAAGTTTGGCCACGGTTTTATCCCAAGTAACCGGCGTTGAAATCAACGGAAACCAATCGGCAAATGGGAAAAACTTAGGGTACTACATTCGCGGTGGTAAAAACAGACAAGTTTTAATCTTGATAGACGGAATTCCGGTGACAGATGCTTCGGGTATTAGTTTGGAGTATGATTTGCGTTTGCTTCCAGTAGAACAAGTGGAAAGAATTGAGGTCATGAAAGGTGCGGCGAGTACACTTTATGGAACCGGTGCCGCAACCGGAGTGATTAATATCACTTTGAAAAAATCGACTAAAAAAGTGATTGAAGGCAATGCTTACCTTAATATTGGTTCCAATAATACTTCTGATAATGAAAAGTATAACGGACAAGATTTCAACCAAGGGATTTCGGTAAACGGAAACTACAAAAGAGTCAATTACTTCGCCGGATTCAACAGTACCGAAACCGGAAATATGTCTCAAATTGTTTCGCCAAGCGAATCGGTGAAATATGAAGATGATCGATTTTCAAGACAAAATGTGATTGCTAAGTTTGGTTATAAAGCGACTGATAAATTGATTTTAGATTTCTTTGGAAACTATGACAAGTTAAAAAATGGCTTTGACTTAACTTTTGACAATACCGGTTTTAATGATACTAATGTGAATACCACTACTTCAGAGCAAGTTCGTTTTGGTTTTTCTCCGAAATTCAAATACAACAAAGGTGAGTTTGTGCTCAACTCTGGTTTTACCAGAATTGCTCGTGATTATAATGAATTGAATACTTTTTCAGGCACAACTGATTATTCTTTGTACGAGTCGAGAAGTGTGGTTGTTGATGGTTTTAACAAATACAATGTCAGCAAAGATTTAACCGTAATTCTGGGTGTGAATTATCAATTTAATGATATGTTGGGGCAAACTCCGTTTTCAACTATTGATGAGAAAGCGACAAAATTCAACATTCTTGACGGTTACACGACTTTGGTGTATGGTTTTGATTTTGGTTTGAACATAAATGCCGGAGCGAGATTGAACAATCACAGTGCGTATGGTAATAATTTTGTGTACAATTTTAATCCGTCTTATAATTTCAAAACAAGCTTTCCTTTGAAATTAGTGGCTTCATATAGCACGGCTTATATTACGCCAAGTTTGTACCAATTGTATTCAGAATATGGCAATGCCGAGTTAACGCCGGAAAAAAATGCAACACTTGAAGCAGGTTTTGAAACGCAATTGTTTGATAAAAAAGTGAAATTGGATGCGGTGGCTTTTTATCGTGATCAAACCAATTCGTTTGATTTCTTTTTTGACAACAATACGTTCGAAGCTTATTATGTGAATATTGATGGGAAAAACAAAGCCAAAGGAGTTGAAACCGAAGTAACTTTTGATTTGACTTCTAAATTAAGGTTTAATGCCAATTATACTTTTACGCAAGTGGACAAAGCATTAGATCGATTGATTCCAAAACACAAAGCCAATGCAGGTCTTGATTTTCAACCAACGCCAAGAACTTTATTCAATATAAATTACCAATATTTTGATGCTAGAAACGACGCGTTTTTTGATGGCAATACTTTTGGTACTACCATTGTGAAATTGGATTCATACCAATTGGTAAATGCTTTAGCAAAATATGAATTAATCAAGAGCCGATTGACTGTTTTTGGTTCGGTTACTAATATTTTAAACGAAGAATTCGTGGAAAATATCGGTTACTCCACTCGAGGAAGAAATTTCAAGTTGGGGTTGAACATTGTTTTGTAGTAGTGTTATACACTTTATATAATTGTGGTGAAAAGGCTAACTGTGAGGTTAGCCTTTTTTGTTTTTATTGCTTTGAAGTGGAAAGATTTTGTGAGGTGAAAAAGTTATTCTTTAATCAATTTAGTATGCATTGTTCCGGTTTCGGTATCTATTTTTAGTATGTAATTACCGTTTTTCAAGCCACTTAAATCTATTTTGTTTTCAATAACGGCATTAGAACTTACTATTCTTCCGGCAACATCATATACTGTAATTTTCATTACATTTTCTGTTGTATTGAAATGTAATATATCTTTAACCGGGTTGGGATAAAACCTTATACTTGGAAGTTCGTTTTGATTAATTTCTAATGGGTTTTGAATTGTAGTTGTATAATTGTTGGTTACTATGGGAAAATTATAATCAAAATAAATATTGACTGAATTGCTAAAAGAATTTCCAACAACTAAATTTGGTTTTGTTTTAATTTTAAAAGCCACATAGCCATCGTTAGTAGCATCATCAAAAGGCAGATTGATGTTTTCAAAGATAAATTCTACTCTATTGGTGTTTGATATTCTGGTCTCAAATGAATGGCTTCCACTTATTGGAGTCAGTGAATTGACATCAAATCTGTTGGTGTCTATAATATCTTTTACCACTATATTTTGAGCTTCTGCTGTTCCGGTATTTTCAAAACGAATAAGATAATGAACATATTTCCCTACCATATCGGGCGGTATTGTTGAGCCTTCTAAACACGTCTTGTCATTCGGGTCAAAAGAATTACGGACCAGTTGTTTGAGATAGAAATAATTATCTGGGGTAAACTCATCATCACTCAAAGGAGTAATTTCGGCATTTAAATTTAATTGATCGTCGGCATTTACGGGTGGTATTTGAAAAGGAGAATTCAATTGCATTGAAAAAAGTATTTCTCTGGTTTCAAACGGTTGTAAATTGCTGTAATTCCAAATGATTTCAGTAGCATTTGCGCTAAAAACCGTTGGATTAGAAGAGACTAAATTCTGAACTATTCCATTGGTATTGTAATTAAATTTTATAGTTCCATCGACAGTTACATTTCCATTGTTTTTGTAAACCAATTTGTAATTTCCAATAAAACCAGGAACGGCAAAATTTAAAGGGATTAAAATAACCTCTACATCTTTATGGATTCCATTGGGTGTAATACAAAAGTTTCTTATAGCAGGCGATGCTTGAGTTGGAAATGTAACCGTAGCAGTTGTTGGACTTACATTAAAATAGTTTGGGTTATATCCAATCGGAGTTAGCGTAAAGGTGCCTGTGCCGACCGGAATAGAATAATTTCCGGTGCTGTTGGGTATTAATGTACTGGTTATGCTTCCAAGTGAGAAGTTAATCTTAAAATTTGGGTACACCGGATCTGAAACAGTACAGCCATTATTGTTGACATCAAATCGATTATTTCCTTGTATCGTATAATAAGTACCTCCTGGAACAAAAGTACAATACGTATTAATTTCAAAATTGGGAGAATACAGACTAACGTTAGAGGTTACGCTATTTATTTCAAAATCATCGCAGCAAACATATCGGATGTTGGTGTTGCCATTTAAACCTACATTTTCTGTTCTTCCATTTTTTATAAGTATGGCTTCTAATGGAGTGTTATTGATTAAACTTAGGTTTAGCAAAGCAGTACACTGATTTGCATCTACAAAAGTTAATTGATTGTAACTGGCATAAATATATTGTAGGTAACTGCAGCCTGTTAATGAAATTGATGTCAAGGCATTATAACTACATTGTACACTTTGCAAATTTTGCAATCCATCTAAATTTAAACTGGTTATTTGATTGTTGTTACAGTGCAAAGCATTCAAATTTGTTAATCCCTGAACATCGATGGCCGTTAATTGATTATATGTACAGGCCAGAGAAGTCATATTGGTTAATCCGGATACATTTATAGAAGTTAAATTATTGTTGTTGCACCCAATACTTTGCAATTGTGTGAACGAACTAAAATCGGCATTGGTTAGAAAGTTATAATTAAAGTTAATCGCTTCTAGGTTGGGACAATTTGTTATAGAAAAACCGGTAAGGTTACAATAGTTTGCCGTCAACGATTCTAGATTTACCAAACCATTTAAGGTTAAAAAACCGATGCCGTTTGAAGTACAATTAAAAGTGACTAAGTTAGTAAAGCTATTGATGCCTTCTATTGAAGCAATATTATAAGGTTCTAAATAAATATAGCTTACTTGTAAAGCTTCGCTCACTTGAATTTCACCATCATTATTTGAATCAATTTTGAAATAATTCCCCAATAAATTTTTAGCTATTTGATTGTTATAATTAGCAGATATGAGCATAGCTTTAAAATTTGCATTCGGTATCGACACTATTTGAGCATTACCCAAGAGGCTAATTAAGAGTAAAAGAAGGAGAATTTTTAATTTCATGTGGTTAGGTTTTTGATCTTCTACGCGGGTTTATTATTTCCTTTCCACATACATTTCGCTTCTCAAAGGATTAATTGCTTTGGCATCAGTAAAGTCGCGTTCTATGAAGTTTGGTACTTCCGGTAAACGTTTGCCACTAGCAATGATTTGATTGATAGCTGCATTTAATAATGGCTCGTCTACGTTGCCTAAAATCCCTAAGTTTCCTAAGTTTTCCGGTAGTAAAGTCGTTGGGATAATTCCGGCAGTATAATCGCCAGAACCATTTTTATCCACGATTTTCAATACTATAGGCTGCATGGCATATTTATGTCTTGGGTTTACATCTTGTTTGGCAAAAGTAGGTGAATCATATAAAGTCACTGAACCTACATTTTTTCCGGTAGTAGTGTCACCAATTTGTACCACATTAATGTAAGGTTTCAAACAATTAATCACCAATTCACTTGCCGAGGCCGAAGAATTAGAGGTTAAAATGTAAACTTTATTCAGATTTAAGCTATTCAATCCACCTACGAATTTGTTAATCAAACTTCCCGGATTGTTGCTTTCAAAATAGGCTTGTGCTTTGGCATTCCATTGTTGTTTGGCAAATGGTTGTCCGGTAAATTGTCCTGTAATCATACTCGCCAATTTGGTAGCTGTACTTACAGAACCGCCTGAATTGTAGCGCAAATCTAATACCAAATCAGTTACATTTTGTGCTTGAAAATTGCCAAACGCCGCATTCAATTGGTTTTCATAACTGGAATAAAAACCGTTGTACATCAAATATCCGATGTTGTGTGCGTCTTGATTGATTACGGTACTTAATAAAATAGGATTCTCAGCCAATGGCGTTTTGGTCAAAGTAACGGATTGGCCATTAGGCGTAATAGTAACAAAATCATTACTGTCTATACTATAACTGGCCAAGTTAATCGTGTAGGTTTCATTACTACTAAATAAGAGTGTTCGATAATTATCATCGGTCAATGGAATTCCATTAACTGCATAAAAAACATCACCACGCTGAATGTCTTTAGTAGCAGCATCAGAATTCGGAATAATATATCTAACCCAACCAAATACATTAGTAGTGCCATTGATGTGCTTTAAACCATAATCCATTCCATTGTTCAAAGTGTTTCCTGAAAGAACACCTTCTAAAACATCGTAATCACTGTAAATTACACTAAATCTATCAATGGAATTGTTAACACGTAAAGCACTAAATAAGCCTTCCGGAGTTTCAAAATCTGCTAAAAAATCATTTAAATCAGTTTGATTGGCAAATCGGTCATCCGCTAAATCAGGGACGTCTTCTTGCCACAGATAGTATAAGTTCATGCCTTTCCAAACAAAGTCTTTTACAGCAAGTTCACTAGGAACAGCATTGTCATCCATATCTTCACATCCCGAGGGAAGCACAAAAAGGAATAACAAAAAAATGGTTTTCAATAAGTTTTTCATAGCAGCTTTTTATTTAATAAACGTAAATTTACTAAGTTTAGATTAATAATTGTAATTTGTTTGTAACAAATAAAATTATGAGTCGTCTTGACCCTATAACCATTAACCAAGGATAGTTCCAATGAACCAAAATGAGTTTATGCTACTCGTGAATCCGTTTAAGGATAAAGTCTTTCGAATGGCGAAGCGATTGCTCGTTAGTACGGAAGAAGCAGAAGATGCCACTCAGGAAGTTTTGGTGAAATTATGGAACAAAAATGAAAGTCTGGATGAATACAAAAGTGTTGAAGCTGTCGCAATGACAATGACCAAAAACTATTGTTTGGATCAATTAAAGTCGAAACGCGCCAGCAATATGAAGATTGTGCACAACAATTTCACCGACAGAGAAGCCGGTTTACAACAAAAAGTAGAAGATCGTGACACTTGGAATTGGGTAGAAAAAATAATGAATAACTTGCCAGAACAACAAAAATTGATTGTTCAAATGCGTGACATTGAAGAAATGGAGTTTGAAGAAATTGGCAAGATATTAGAAATGAATGAGTCGGCTATTCGCACGGCTTTGTCAAGAGCAAGAAAAGCGATAAGAGAAAACATGATAAAAACACATCATTATGGCATTGGATAACATAGAAAAATTATTAGAAAAATACTTCGAAGCAGAAACCACTATAGCCGAAGAAAAAGAG
This sequence comes from Flavobacterium sp. UBA7682, assembly GCF_002482945.1. Lineage (NCBI taxonomy): Bacteria > Pseudomonadati > Bacteroidota > Flavobacteriia > Flavobacteriales > Flavobacteriaceae > Flavobacterium > Flavobacterium sp. UBA7682. The sequence goes on along the minus strand of NZ_DLGY01000036.1, from coordinate 5,480 downwards.
TTGAAAAACTATTTTGCTTCTTCAGATGTTGCGCAGCATTTGGAACAATTCAAACCTATATTCGGTTATGCTATACAAGCAAAACAAGAGCAGTTTATCGCAACGATTCCGTTAAACACTAAGAAACGCAAAAGCGTAGTTTGGTTATCAATTGCAGCGTCTGTAGCGGTTTTGTTGAGTGTGGGTTTATTTACCTTTAATCATTATAACCAACCTGTATCAGAAGATTTAGGAACGTATGATGATCCTGAAGTTGCTTTTAGAGAAACCCAAAAAGCCTTGGCTTTGATTTCTAAAAGTGTAAATAAAGGCATCGAGAGTATGGAATATTTAAATGAATACGAACAATCAAAAAACAAAGTTTTTAAATAAAAAAAAATCAAGAAATCATGAGAAATTTAATTTTAACATTAGTAGTAATATTATCAACGAGTACCATTTTTGCTCAAACTGTTTTTGATAAATTTGACAATCAAGACGATATTACGACAGTAATTGTCAACAAAAAGATGTTTACTTTATTAAGCAAAATGAAAGTAGAAGATAAGGAAACCCAACAGTATGTCAATTTGATTAAAAAATTAGACAACTTAAAAGTATTTGTAACTACCAACGACAAGAAAGCAGATGAGATGAAATTGGTATCTGATAAATATGTTAAAACATCTGCTTTAGAAGAATTAATGCGGATCAACGAGAAAGGGAAAAGCGTAAAAATTTATGTAAAATCCGGTGCGACAGACTCACAAGTGAAAGAGTTGTTAATGTTTGTAGAAGGCAGTGGCAAAGAAGAAACTGTTTTGATGTCATTAACAGGCGATTTTGATCTGAACGAACTTTCGGTTTTGACAGAAAAAATGAAATTACCGGGCGGCGATGATTTAAAAAAAGCTTCTAAAGGATCAAAAGGCCCGAAAGGCGCAAAATAATAAGATATGAAACTTATTTATTTCATCGCAATGTTAGCTTCAATGTTGTTGCTGAGTTGCAATAGTGAACCAAGTCTTCAAAAGTATTTTGTAGAGAAGTCAGAGGACAAAGATTTTGTTGCCCTTGATGTATCCCCAAATATTATTAATGTTGACAAAGCTAAATTAACTTCTGACCAAAAAACAGCTTTGGAATCATTTGATAAGATGAATATTTTAGCTTTCAAATTAGATGATAAGAACAAAGCGCAATACGAAGCTGAAAGTAAAAAGCTAACACAAATATTAAAAGGCAAAGAGTATCAGGAGCTAATGAAAGTGGGTTCAGGTAAAGATGGTGCTTCAATCAGTTTTGTGGGAGACGAGGATAATATAGATGAGTTTATTTTATTTGGTAAAAAGAAAGACAATGGTTTTGCCGTTGTGAGGATTTTGGGCAATGACATGAATCCGAATAATATTATGAATATGATTTCCATCTTGCAATCTGCCAATATTGACATGGACCAATTAAAGCCTTTAGAAGCTTTGATGAAAAAATAAAAATGATTTTACTGAGGTTAATAGTTAAAAACGAAAAGTCCCGATTTACTCGGGACTTTTTTATTTTTTAAAGTATTTAAACGGAACAATGAGCATTCCAAAACATTCCCCATGTTCTTTGCCAATATGTTTGTGGTGCATTTTGTGCGCCCTTCTAACAGCTTTTGCATAGCGATTGTTGGCATTTCGGAACAATTTAAACCTTTGGTGAATAAAAATGTCATGAACGGTAAAATAAGCTAATCCGTAAGCAAAAATTCCTAGTCCGATTGCTAAACCAATTTCGAGTATGTTGTTTTGCCAAAGTAAAAAGAAGCCAATGCTAACAACGGCATAAAAAATAAAGAAAGCATCATTGCGCTCGAACCAAGAATCGTGGTCTTTTTTGTGGTGATCAGCATGTAAATTCCAGAGAAAACCATGCATAATGTATTTGTGACTAAACCAAGCCATAAATTCCATGAAGCAAAATGTAGCAAAAAAAACTATAATGTGTAGGAGCATAATTTTATAATAAGTTTAAACGATAATTGACATAACATCGAGCTAAAAGTCCAAATTTTTCATAATCAGGTACTCGGATTCTAGTGTTTTTGATTTCCATCGAAGGTGTTTTTTTCAACTTAGAAAGCAATTTTTTATAATACACATAAGCCGTATATACGCCAAATTTAGCCTCTAAAGGTAATTTCAAAATCCCTTCAAATCCCGCTTGAAAATCGGCTTCTATTTCTTTGATGATTTCATTTTTGGAATGTTCATCTAACTTTGATAAATCAGTATTTGGGAAGTAAGTTCGATTCAAATCTTCATAATCAGCTTTCAAATCTCGCAAAAAATTCACTTTCTGAAAAGCAGAACCCAATCGCATAGCCGAATGTTCTAATTCAGTAAACTTTTTATTATCGCCATTGACAAACACTTTCAGACACATCAAACCAACCACATCGGCTGAACCATAAATGTATTCATTGTATTCATCATAGGATTTATATTCGGTTTTATGTAAATCCAATTTCATACTTTTCATAAAAGCCGCAATCATGGTTTGGGGAATATTGTATTTATGAACTGTATGCTGAAAGGAATTCAACACCGGATTCAAACTGATTTTGTTCTCTAAAGCATTCGCCAAATCCTTTTCAAACATATCAAAAAGTTGTTCTTTATTGTAATCGTGGAAAGTATCTACAATTTCATCGGCAAAGCGAACAAACCCATAAATATTATAAATATCCTGACGAATGCTCGGCGCTAACATCTTTACGGCTGCCGAAAAAGACGTGCTGTATGATTTAGTCACGTTTCTACTGCAATCGAAAGATATGGTGTCAAAAATTGATTTCATGTTTATAGATTTTTTTGAATGAGTTCGGCAACAAGTTTTCCTGAAATTAATGATGGTGGAACACCAGGTCCGGGAACGGTTAATTGTCCGGTAAAATAGAGATTTTTCACCTTTTTACTTTTCAATTTGGGTCTTAAAAAAGCAGTTTGCAGTAAGGTGTTGGCAAGTCCATACGCATTCCCTTTATACGAATTGTAATCTTTTATAAAATCATTTACGCAAAACGATTCTTTAAAGATAACATTGTTTTTTACAGTTTGTTGTGTCAGTTTTTCGAAACGCGTAATTATTTTTTCAAAATACAAATTTCTCAATTCGGGAGTGTCTTTTAGTCCGGGTGCAATAGGAATTAAGAAAATCCCGGCTTCGTTACCTTCGGGAGCTGTATTGTCATCTGTTTTCGAAGGGAAACTAGCATAAAATAAAGGTTCTTTCGGCCATTGTGGTGTGTCATAAATAGCTGCTGCATGTACATCAAAATCTACATCAAAAAATAAGGAATGATGTTCTACATTTTCAATCTTTTTGTCAAAACCAACGTAGAATAAAAGTGATGACGGTGCGAAAGTTCGTTTTTCCCAATATTTTTCAGAATACGCTCTGTATTTTTCATCTAATAAAGTCTCCGTATGATGGTAATCGGCACCGCTCAAAATGACATCTCCTTTTACCGTTTTTCCATTAACTTTTATAGCGGTAGCAGAGCCGTTTTCGACTATAATTTTTTCAATATTGGCATTGGTATGAATTACCACGCCTAATTCTTTAGCTAATTCTTCCATAGCTAAAATCACGCTGTACATTCCGTTTTTTGGATGCCAAGTGCCCAAACCAAAATCGGCAAAGTTCATAAAACTATAAAACGATGGCGTATCAGAGGGCTTAGCTCCAAGGAAAAGTACGGGAAATTCGAGAATTTGGATTAGTTTGGTATTGTTAAATCGGCGACGAATGTCTTTAGAGATGTTGCCAAAAAATTGATTGACTTTTTTTGCTGTTTCCAAAGTAACTAATTCCATAGGGGAAACGCCAGGGCGATAAACCAAATCTTTGATGGCTATATTATAATTACTCTGCGCTTCTTTCATAAAGGAAGCTAATTTTTGACCGCTGCCTTTTTCAATTGCTTCAAAAGTGGTGATGATTTCCGGAAGATTATCAGCGATGGTTACAAATTCTTTAACACCAAAATACACTTGATAAGCTGGAGAAAGTTTAATTAACTCGTAATAATCGGAAGGTTTTTTGCCAAAGTCGGCAAAGAATCTTTCGAAAACATCGGGCATCCAATACCACGTTGGTCCAATATCGAAAGTGAATCCGTCTTTTTTTAATTGTCTTGCTCTTCCGCCAATCGTTGCGTTTTTTTCGTACACTGTTATAACATGTCCTTGTTGAGCAAGATAACATGCAGCTGCAAGTGAGGAAAATCCGGAACCGATTATTTTAATTTCTTTTTTCATATTTGTTTAACAAAAGTATGCAAAAGTTAAACAAAATAAAAGTTTTGTTTATATATTTTCAACTAATTCTTTAATCGAACTAAATGTAGTGGTTTTTTCTGTAATTAATTTGATATCAATATTTTCAATCATTCGGCCAATTAGCCACAAATTGGAAGATTCGTCCAAAACTTCTTGCTTTAAGGTTTTGATATAATTATTGATTTCAGATTTATTAGGTTCTACAGTCATGTAACACAAGTAGGTGATATTGTCAAAGTGTTTTTTCATATCTTTTAAACTGTCAATCGGAACGCTTTCCCCCAAATAGACAGTTTTGTAACCTAAATTTAAAATTTCATAGTTCAAATACATTAACCCCAATTCGTGGATTTCATTCATGGGTAGATATAATACAAAAACTCTGTCGGGTTGTGTGGGTTCGAGGGTTTGAACTTTTTCTGTATTGGTTAATATTTTTTGTTTGATGAGGTATGAGATAAAATGTTCGTGAGCTGGTGTGATGGTATCCGTTTGCCAAAGCAGGCCTATTTCCTGAATTAATGGTATAAAAACTTCATAGAAAATTTCTCTGAATGACTTTTCTGAAAGTAATTTGTTGTAAGTAGTAAAGAAAAGTGCCTGATCAAAATTCATCATTGACATTTTAAAAGAACTAATTGCATGATGTTTAGCACTTTTTTCAGAAATGATTTCATTAACTAATTGCGGGATTCTTTCTGTTGAAAGTTTTGATATTTTAGAAATTTTGTAACCGTAATTGTGTAATAACGTTATGTTTAAGAGCTTTTGTAGGTTGCTTAAATCGTAGAGACGTATATTGGTTTCGGTGCGCATAGGCTCAAGTATGCTATATCTTTTTTCCCAAATTCTAATTGTGTGAGCTTTAATTCCTGAAAGATTTTCCAAATCTTTGATACTAAAAACACTTTTAACGTTGTTCATCTTTTGTTTGAATTAGTTAAACAAAATTAATAAAATAACTTTACCAATGTCTTTTTTGGAAATAAACTTTATAAAAAAAGAGCAAATCCAATAGAATTTGCTCTTTTAAATGTGACCACGATCAGATTCGAACTGACACGTCTTGCGACACCACCCCCTCAAGATGGCGAGTCTACCAATTTCTCCACGTGGCCTAAAACAAAAAAAAGTCAAACAATAGCTGTTCGACTTTTTGTGACCCGACTGGGGCTC
>NZ_DLGY01000013.1:0-56139 GCF_002482945.1 Flavobacterium sp. UBA7682 | reverse complement strand
CTGTTGCTCCTGAAGCTCCGGCTGCTGTAACGTTAGCTTGTGCGGATGATATTCCTGCAATGATTTCATTAACTGCTACGGATAACTGTAACGATGCAATCACTGCTCAAGGGGTTGATACTGTTGCTCAAGGAGAATGTCCTAACTCGTTTACTGTAACCAGAACTTGGACTTTCACTGATGCTTGTGACAACACTTCATCGGTATCGCAAATTATTACTGTAAATGATACTGTTGCGCCTGTAACTCCTGAAGCTCCGGCTGCTGTAACAGTAACTTGTGCGAATGATGTTCCTGCAATGATTACACTTACTGCTACTGATAATTGTGATGTTGCTATCACTGTTCAAGGGGTTGATACAATCACTCAAGGTGACTGTGCTAACTCATTCACGGTAACCAGAACTTGGACTTTCACTGATGCTTGTGACAACACTTCATCAGTATCACAAATTATAACTGTAAATGATACTGTTGATCCTACTTTTGTTGATTTAGCTCCGGCAGACACCACTGCTTCTTGTGACAACATTCCTAGTCCGGCGGTATTGACTGCTATTGATAACTGTAGTGCTGCTACTGTAACTATGAGTCAGACAACCATTCAAGGAAACTGTCCTTCTAACTACCAATTAGTGAGAACTTGGACCGCAACGGATGCTTGTGGAAATACAGCCACTGTTGTTCAGACCATAACTGTTTCTGATACTGTTGGTCCTGTATCAAACACTCCATTACTCGTAAAAGCAGATGCTACGTGTGACAATATCCCGGCACCTCAAAATATAGTATTTACTGATAATTGTTCTGAAGTTGGAACACCAGTATTTACTGAAACACAATCAGAGGTTGTTAATGGAGTGTACACCATAACCAGAACATGGGTTGTATCTGATGCTTGTGGTAACTTATCACAAACTTATACTCAAAACGTATATGTATCTCAAATTGCTGAAGTTATCACACTTCCGTCTGTACAATTAAGTAATGGTGATGATGTAAATACATCTTTAAACTCATTATTACCTCAAGGTGTTGAAGGAGGAACTTGGACAAATGTGGATAATGTTGGTGGTTTTGATTCTATCAATAATACATTTAATCCATTGGGAATTGAACCTGGTGAATATCTGTTCAGTTATTCAATAAATGACGGTCCGTGTCCAACAAGATATGAAGTACTAATAATTATTGGAGGTGTTGGACCTTGTGAAGCTATAATCATTCACAATGCCTTTACTCCAAATGGTGACTCATTCAATCAATTTTTTAACATAGAAAATATTGAAGACATCGCTTGTTATCCGACAAATAATGTTCAAATTTACAACCGTTGGGGAGTTTTAGTTTATGAAACAAAAAACTATGACAATAATACCCGAAGATTTGAAGGTATCTCTGAAGGTAGAACTACTATCAGCAGATCTGAAGAATTACCTACCGGAACTTATTTTTATATCATTGAATGGAAAACAAGTGAAGGAAATAGTGTAACTAAAGACGGATATTTATACTTAACCAGATAAACCTACTAACTCCTGAGGGCGTAAAAACCCTCAGGATAAATTAACAAAATATGAAAACAAAAATTTTAATTTTCGCTTTGATGTTAACGTGTTATACTGGTTTTGCTCAGCAAGACGCACAGTATACCCAATACATGTATAACACGATCAATATCAATCCCGCTTATGCTGGATCGAGAGGAGTTATGAGTATTTTCGGATTACATCGTACCCAATGGGTAGGATTAGACGGAGCGCCAACAACTAACGCTTTTTCTATTAATACTCCAATTAACAATAGTAATTTAGGTGTTGGTTTATCGGTGGTAAGTGATAAAATCGGTCCTACCAGAGACAATACAATTTCAGCTGATTTATCTTATTCTATACAAACGTCTGAAACTTACAAATTGTCCTTTGGTATCAAAGCCAGTGGTAATTTATTTAACCTAGACGTAAATGATTTAAATCCAGCTGATGCAGGCGATCCAAATCTTCAAAATTTCAGCAATGAATTTTCTCCGAATTTCGGTGCCGGTGTATATTTACACTCTGATAAATTGTACTTTGGTCTTTCGGTACCTAACTTTTTACAAGACTCAAAATACAATGACAACGAAGTAGCTGTATTTCAAGAGAGAATGAATTTTTATGCTATTGGAGGTTATGTATTCGATATTTCTCCTTCGGTTAAATTTAAACCTGCATTCTTGACGAAATTAGTCACCGGTTCACCGCTTCAGGTTGATGCTTCTGCTAACTTCTTATTCTTTGATAAGTTAATGCTTGGCGCAGCTTACCGTTGGGATGCAGCAATAAGTGCTTTAGCCGGATTTCAAGTAACTGATGGTTTATTCATCGGTTACAGTTACGATAGAGAAACTACTCAATTGAAAAACTATAACTCTGGTTCTCATGAGGTATTCCTTCGTTTTGAGTTGTTCAATAGAGTTAGTAAATTGGTATCACCTAGATTCTTCTAATAACACAACGATTATGAAAAATAAAATTATATATTTAGTACTATTAACTTTCGCTACTGTGAACAGTTATTCACAAGTTGGTAAAACAGAAGTAAAAGGTAATAAGGAGTATGATAAATACGCCTACATTGATGCCATTAAGACTTACGAACGCATTTATGAAAAAGGATATAAATCTCCTGATATGTTACTTAAAATTGGTAACGCCTACTATTTCAATGCTGATTTAGAAAAAGCAAACAAATGGTATAGCGAGCTATACGCAACCAATCCTGATCAAGAAGCGGAATTTTATTATCGCTATGCACAAGCTTTAAGAGCAGTTAAAGACTATCCGAAAGCAGATGCTATGATGGCTAAATTCAATGATAAAAGTGGTAATACACTTAGAGGTCAGAAGTTTGCTAAAGGCAGAGATTATTTAGCAGAAATCAAAAAGAATTCAGGTCGCTATAAAATTGAAGATGCCGGAATCAACTCTAAGTATTCTGATTATGGACCTGCTTACATGGGCACAAAGGTAATTTTTACCTCTGCTCGTGATACCGGAAATTTCTCTAAAAGAATCCACACTTGGACCGGGCAGTACTTTACTAATCTATACAGTTCCGCTTTAGGGGAAGACGGTGGATTAACCGGAGTAGATAAATTTGGTAAAAAAATCAACACCAAATACCATGAAGATACTCCAGCTTTTACCAAAGACGGAAAAACAGTTTATTTCACCAGAAATAACTACTTAGACGGAAGAGGTTTTGATGCTAATAAAGTAACTTTATTAAAAATTTATAAAGCCAACCTTGACGATGAAGGAAAATGGATAAACATTACGCCGTTAAATTTCAACAGCGATAGTTATCAAGCGGCACATCCTGCCCTATCTCCGGATGAAAAAACTTTGTACTTTGCTTCAGATATGCCGGGAACTTTCGGACAATCAGATCTTTTTAGAGTAAAAATCAACGAAGATGGAAGTTTAGGAACTCCTGAAAATCTAGGTAAATCAATCAATACCGAAGGAAGAGAAACTTATCCTTTTATTTCCGATGACAATGAATTGTACTTTGCTTCTGATGGCCAACCGGGATTAGGTGGTTTAGATGTATTTGTAACCAGAGTTCCTAAAGACGGTAGCTTAGACTTTAAAGACGCTTTAAACATTGGTGAAGAAGGAAACAGTTCTAAAGATGATTTCGGATTTATTATCAACTCTAAAACAAAACAAGGTTTCGTGAGTTCCAATAGAGATGGCGGACAAGGAAGTGATGATATTTACAAATTTGTAGAAACTCGTCCTATTTTCTGTGACCAAATTCTATTTGGAGTCATTACTGATGAAGATACTAAAGCGGTATTACCAAATACCAAATTGATTCTTATGGATGAAAAATTCAATAAGCTAAAAGAAACCGTTTCTGATGCTGAAGGTAAATATGAATTCTTAGACGTTGAATGTGGTACTAAATACTATGTAAACGCTTCGCTTGAAGATTATGAAACCAAAGAAGTGCCGGTTATCATCGGTTCTGACTCAGGAAAAACAGAGTTAAACATCGAGCTTAAAACCAAAACTTGTCGCGTTAAAATTGGTGACGACTTAGCGGATTGTTTCAAAATTAACATTATCTATTTCGACTTAGACAAATGGAATATCCGTCCGGATGCTGCAGTTGATTTAGCTAAATTATTAGATGTATTGAACCAAAATCCATCTATGAAAATCAATATTCGTTCACATACCGATAGCCGTGCTTCTCATCCTTATAACAAAAAATTATCTGACAGAAGAGCAAAATCTACCAAAGATTGGTTAATCAAAAATGGCATTGCTGCTGATCGTTTAACTTCTGAAGGTCTGGGTGAAACAGAATTGGTTAACAAATGCGCTGATGATGTGAAATGTACAGAAGAAGAGCATCAGCTAAACAGAAGAAGTGAATTTATCATCACAAGTTTATAATTCCTTTAACTTTATAAATATTTTAAAGCACCCTTTTTCGGGTGCTTTTTTTTATATTTGAAACATGAAAATTACCAAACTATTCAACGACTTCTTTGACAGTGAAAAAGCAGGTGGATTTATGCTTATAGGCTGTACCCTACTTTCTTTATTATTAACCAATTCCATTTGGAGTGAAGAATACCTGAGTATTTGGCATATGCAAATTGGAAGTCATTCCTTTGAGCATTGGATTAATGACGGTCTAATGACCATTTTCTTTTTGCTGATTGGGTTAGAATTGGAAAGAGAAATTTATGCCGGTGAACTCTCTAATCTCAAAAACGCCTTACTTCCAATATTCGCAGCAATAGGCGGAATGATCGTTCCAGCCGGATTGTATTTATTCTTAAACTATGGAACCGATACCCAATCGGGAGCCGGAATTCCAATGGCGACAGATATTGCTTTTGCGTTGGGGATTTTGTCGTTATTAGGAAAAAAAGTACCGATTTCACTAAAAATATTTTTAACTGCATTGGCCGTTATCGATGATTTAGGTGCCATTTTAATCATCGCCATTTTCTACACCAAAGATTTAGTTTGGAGCAATTTACTAATCTCTTTAGGTATTTTTGCAATCTTACTAGTAATGAACAGACTGAAAGTACGCAACCTTATTCCCTATTTACTCTTAGGTGTGGTGATGTGGTATTTTATGCTGAATTCAGGTGTGCATGCTACCATTACCGGAGTTTTATTGGCTTTTGCTATTCCTTTTGGAAACGGAAACAAAAAATCAACTTCCTATATTTTACAACATTTTCTGCATAAACCCGTAGCCTTTTTAATCTTGCCCTTGTTCGCTTTAGCCAATACTGCAATTATCTTAAATTCCGATTGGCATTATGCTTTAAGCCATAATTATACCTTGGGCATTGCGCTGGGATTAATTGTTGGAAAACCGGTTGGTATATGGTTGTTCAGCTTTTTGGCGGTAAAATTAAAGTTTAGCCAACTTCCTGAAGACTTGAATTGGAAATCTATTTTTGGAGTTAGCTTTCTGGGCGGAATTGGTTTTACCATGTCCATCTTTATTACACTACTCGCCTTTTCCGACGGTGAACACATTGACAATTCCAAAATCATGATTCTGGTTTCATCATTAATTGCCGGAATAATTGGATTGGTTTATCTGAAAATCAATCTCAAGAAACAAAAATTAAAACGTTAATACCATTTCTTCTTTTTGAAATAATAAATCATTCCGAGTAACAAAAAGAACATGAATCCAACTATGTAGAAATAACCGTATTTCCAATGCAGTTCGGGCATGTTATCAAAGTTCATTCCGTAAATCCCGACAATAAAAGTCAAAGGCATAAAGAATACCGAAACCACAGTTAAAGTTTTCATCACTTGGTTCAGCTTTTGATTTTGGGTCGAAAAGTAAAAACTAGAAGCACTTTCCAATGAAGTCAAGTCGTATTCAATTTGTTCCAAAAGCTCTAAACACTTTTGATGCAACCTTGAAAAGAAACTGTAATTTTCAGTCTCAATCGCATTGAAAACATTATCATCTTTCATGCTTTTGATTGAATACAACGAATCACGCAGCGGAATAATAGACCGTTTCAGAAAATTAAAATTATCGCGATGCTTTTCAATTTGTTCCAAAATCTCGGGATTAGTACTGGTTTTTGAAATGTCTATCAACGCTTCTACTCTGTCTTCCTCATTTTCAATTGTAATGTAGAAGTTTTCCATAATAGCATCTAATAACAAATACAGAAGATAATCTGCTTTTTTATCTCTAACAATACCCGAATGGGTTCTGATACGTTCGCGAATGTGAGTAAAAAAATCGCTTCGCTTTTCCTGAAACGAAACCAAAACACCATTCTTCAACAAAAAACTAACTTGCTCTACACTAATGTTGTCACTATTTTCAACAGGCAACATCGATTTGATATTGAAAAACAAAATGTCATGATATTCATCAAGTTTGGTTCGCTTGGTTGTATTCAAAATATCACCTAACATGAAATTATCCACATTCAGAAAGTCACCAACCGATTTGATAACGTCTGTATTATTCAATCCGTGAATATTAAGCCAGTTCACTTTTGACAATTCGATACATTTCCCCAATTGGCTTTGGGTAAATTCTTTATATTCCGTCAAGTCATCCGTATCATAAACAAACAACTGCATTTCGGTCTTGGTTTCCTTATGAACTCCGGTGTAATCCAAAAATGTTGGCTGAACTTTTTTCCCCTTTTTATATTTTATTTTTCTCACGAATTCTAAATTTGCTTAAAATTAAGCATATTTATTTTTTTCAAAGTATTTTTACCAAAAATCATTGTATGCAAACGCTAATCATCAACATCAAAGAATTATTGCAAATTAGAGAAACTAACATCGATAAAGTTTCCGGTAGCGAAATGTCCATTTTGCCTTCGATTAAAGAGGCGTTTCTTTTGATAGAAAATGATACGATTGCGGCTTTTGGGTCAATGAACGATTGTCCCAAAATCAATGCTGATAAAACAATTGATGCGACAGGCAAAATTGTGTTACCAAGTTGGTGTGACAGTCATACCCATATTGTGTACGCCGGAAATCGCGAACAAGAATTCGTAGACAGAATCAACGGCCTGACTTATGAAGAAATTGCCAATCGCGGTGGCGGCATTTTGAATTCGGCCAAAAAACTGAACGAAACATCAGAAGGCGACATTTATAACCAATCCAAAAAACGTTTAGAAGAAGTCATCCAGCAAGGAACAGGCGCGGTCGAAATCAAATCGGGTTACGGTTTGACAGTTGAAGGTGAATTGAAAATGCTTCGTGTAATTAAGAAATTGGCACAAAACTATCCGATTGCTATCAAAGCTACTTTTCTTGGTGCGCACGCTTTTCCATTAGAATACAAAGAAAATCATTCGGCTTATATCGATTTGCTCCTTAACGAAATGTTACCCAAAATTGCTGAAGAAAAACTAGCCGATTACATCGATGCCTTTTTGGAAACGGGTTATTTCTCCGTCGAAGAAACGGAAAGAATTATGGAAGCCGGAAAAAAATTCGGGTTGCGTTCAAAAATACATGTGAACCAATTCACCGCCATCAATGGCATTGCCGCTTGCGTAAAGCATAACGCACTTTCGGTAGATCATCTCGAAATTGTAACTGATGAAGACATTGAAGCTTTAAAAGGCACAGAAACGATAGCCGTTGCTTTACCGAGCTGTTCCTATTTCATCAGTATTCCTTATACTCCTGCAAGAAAAATGATTTCGGCAGGTTTGCCTTTGGCTTTAGCTTCCGATTTTAATCCGGGAACAACACCTTCGGGGAATATGAATTTTGTAGTAGCAACGGCATGTATCAAAATGAAAATGACTCCGGAAGAAGCTATTAATGCAGCAACTATCAATGGTGCTTACGCTATGGGATTGTCATCAACTCATGGAAGTATTACCGTTGGCAAATCAGCCAATTTGATTATCACCAAACCACTTAATTCCTATTATGAATTACCGTATGCCTTTGGCAGCAATCTAATTGAACAAGTCATCCTCAACGGAAAAGTAATGGTATAAAAAAAGTCCCGATTACTCAGGACTTTCATTTCTATTAATTAATTATCGTTTATCTTAAAGAGAAACTGCTTTTTGAAACCAATTCACCTTTGTCAAATACATTTACAAAGTAAGTCCCTTTAGCAAAATCTTTACCCGGTAATTGCTCTTTTACATCTACCGTTTTGTTTTCGTATTTCACAGTGGTTGTGAAACTATATGTCAAAGAAACTTCACCAAACGAAATCGTTGCTTTATCTCCTAAAACATTGTTTTTAGCATCAATCACCTGAACATAGTAAACTTTATCTCCTGATTTAGCAATTTTGTTCTCAGCGATGGTAAAGGCAACTTGCAACAAGTCAGCTCTGCTGGCTTTATCTGTTTCAATTTGTTTTCCTGAACTTCTTTGTTTGTAAGCCGCTGTTTTCAAATTAGTAACAGTCAATTTTGAACCTTTTTCAACCGTTTTTGCTAATTCTTCATTTTGTCCTACCAATACTTGATTGTATTTTTTAGAATCTTCCAAAATAACTTTCGTACTGTCTAAATCAGTTGTCAATTCTTGGTTTTGAGCTTTCAAAACTTCTACTTCTTGCATCAGATTCTTCATCTTTTGCTCCATTTGTTTGAATTGGTCTCTGTACTTTCTCAAAGAAGCATTATCACCTTTGGCAGATTTTAATTCGGTCATTAGTTTAACCACTTTATCTCTTTCAGCAATTAATTCATCAGACATAGAAGTGTTTTCAGCTATAGCAGTATCATAAGTAGCTTTTAGTTCAGCCAAATCTTTTAAAACATCTTCTTTTTCAGATTTTGTTTCAACGACTGTTGTTTCCAATGCCTTCGCATCTGAAGTCAATTTGAAAATATAAACCAAACTGCCCACTAATAATATAGCTAAGATTGCTACGATTGCCTTAAGTTTTGAATTACCGTTTTGATTTTCCATAAATTGTAGTTTTAATTTTAACAAAAGTAATAATATAAAGTAATAATAATTATTATAGTAACGTTAAATAAGCAATTAAATTATATTTTTGAGCAAATATTCTTCAAATGGAAAGATTGATTCCTTTCACAATTACCGATTTGGCTAAGGTTACCAACCACAGAAGTGGCGAAGTAAAATTTGGCGAAAAAATGCTGACTATTCCAAAAGGTGAGAATTATGTCGACTTTTTAAAAAGATGCGAAGCCAAATACGTTTTGTTGGGAATTCCCGAAGATGTTGGCGTTCGTGCCAATTTTGGTCGTCCCGGAGCGGCTTCGGCTTGGCAAAGCGCGATTAGCAGTATTGCTAACATTCAGCACAATCGTTTTTGCAAAGGAAGCCAAATTGTAGTATTGGGTAAACTAGATGCATCAGCAGAAATGGAAGAAGCTAAAGATCTTGACTTTCATATAACCGCCGATAGAAAATTACTAAGTACACTCGTTGAAAGAATTGATAAAGAAGTGGTGCATCTTGTAACTACCATTATCAAATGTGGTAAAACGCCAATTATCATTGGTGGCGGACACAACAATGCTTACGGAAATATTAAAGGAACTGCATTAGGATTGGGCAAACCCATCAATGCTATCAATTTTGATGCCCATTCCGATTTCAGAATTTTAGAAGGAAGACATAGCGGCAACGGCTTTTCTTATGCGTATGAAGAAGGCTTTTTGAAGAAATACTTCATCTTTGGTTTGCACGAAAATTACACTTCAAAAAACGTGATTGATATTTTAAAAAAAATGGAAGACCGCGTGAACTACAATACTTATGACGAGATCAAAGTACGCCAACTAAAAAACTTCCAACAAGAGTTAAACACGGCGTATGATTTCATCAAAAACGATGCTTACGGCATTGAAATTGATTTAGACTCTTTACCCAATATTGCCAGTAGCGCTATGACCATGAGCGGTTTTTCGATTGAAGAATTACGCCAATTTGTTTCTTTCTTTGGAAAAAACAAAAATGCGAGTTATATCCATATTTGCGAAGGTGCACCAGATTTGGGCGAAGAAAAAAATAACCATCTTATAGGGAAATTGATTGGTTATTTGGTAACTGATTTTATTAAGTCGAGAAAAGAACTTATTTGAGTTAATGAATTATGAATTATAAATTATGAGTTATGAATTCAGAAAACAACTCCTAACTCATAATTTATAACTCATAACTTATAAAATGCTATCTTTGCGGCGGTTTACACTTAATCGTAATCCTAATTTATGTTATTCGAAGATTTATCATTATCCAATAGTATCCAAAGAGCAGTCTTTGAAGAAGGATATACAAGCCCTACGCCTATTCAAGAAAAAGCAATTCCTTTTATTTTAGCGGGAAAAGATTTGGTAGGTTGTGCCCAAACCGGCACAGGGAAAACAGCTGCTTTTGCGATTCCAATTATACACAACCTACACAGAATGGTAGGTTCGTCCAAAAAAACAAAACAAATTCGTTGCCTGGTTGTGACGCCAACACGTGAGTTAGCCGTACAAATCGGCGAAAGTTTTGATACTTATGGAAAATACACCAATTTGAGACAACTAACCATTTTTGGTGGTGTTTCTCAAGTACCACAAGTGGACCAATTGAAAAAAGGCATTGATATTTTAATTGCTACTCCGGGAAGATTATTGGACTTACACAAGCAAGGTTTTATCGATTTTGACCATTTGCATTATTTGGTTTTAGATGAATCCGATTTAATGTTGGACATGGGCTTTATCAATGATGTTAGAAAGATTGTGAAATTAGTTCCAACCAACAGACAAACTTTATTGTTTTCGGCAACGATGCCCATGGCGATTCGTGAATTGGCGGATACTTTTTTAAACAAACCCGAATATGTTTCGGTGACTCCTGTTTCTTCTACGGCGGAAATTATTGAGCAGCAGATTTATTATGTTGACAAATCAGACAAACGTGGTTTACTTTACCATTTGATACGCAATGAAAATTTGAGCAATGTGCTGGTTTTTGTTCGTACCAAACATGGCGCTGACAATGTGGTTAAAGCTTTAAAGAAGCACGGCGTAAATGCTGAGGCAATACACGGAGACAAATCGCAAACCGCTCGTCAAAGGGTTTTGGACAACTTTAAAAACAAAGAAATTACCGTTTTGGTCGCTACTGATATTGCGGCTCGTGGTATTGATATTGAAAGTTTACCTTATGTAATCAACTTTGATTTGCCAAACATTCCGGAAACTTACGTTCACCGTATAGGTAGAACCGGTCGTGCCGGAAATGGCGGAATCTCAATCTCATTCTGCGGAAAAGACGAAGAACCGTATTGGAAAGATATTTTGAAATTGATTAAAGTCAATGTTAAAACCATCAAAGACCATCCGTTTCCATGGAAAGATGAAGAACCAAATCCGGATGCGAAACCTGATTTACGAAATAAAAAGAAACCCGAAGGAACCAATAATAATTCCAGAAAATCGGAAGCTTCTAAGAAAAATAAAAAGCGTTGGTATTAATCAACGCTTTCTTTTTCTCTACTCTTAATGTTATTGGAAATCACCTGGAACAACTTTGAAGGTTCAAATGGTTTGACCATAATATCATTCATTCCGGCTGAAATAGCTTCTTCGGTAACTTCTTGTTTATCGAAAGCTGTCAAAGCTATTACCGGTATAGTAATCCCTTTTTCTCTGATTTTTCGAGTCGTTTCAAAGCCATTAATCAAAGGCATATTGATATCCATCAAAATTAAATCGAATCTTTCTCGTTCCAATGCCACTATTGCCGCGTAACCATCATCCACGATAGTACAACTCATATTGCTGTTTTGGATAATTTTTTTGGTTACCATCTGGTTGATTTTATTGTCTTCTACTACCAAAATATTATACAAATGCGTATCAGACAAATCAACTTCTATGTTGTTGATAATCTCTCTTGATTTTTCTTCGTCATAGACTAAGCCAATGGTAAAGAAAAAAGTAGTTCCAACATTTTCCTCGCTTTCCAAATGAATTTCACTATCAAAAAGTTGCACCAATCTAGAAACAATTGACAATCCTAGTCCGGTGCCTTGGTAATCTTCTTCTTTGCGTTCTATTTGGACAAACTTATCAAAGATTTTGTCTTGGTGTTCTTTGGCAATTCCGATTCCGGTATCTTTAACTTTGAATTCGATAAAATACTTTTTATCAACCACTTCCTTTAAATCAGCAATAAGTGTAACTTCTCCGTTTTTAGTAAATTTCAAAGCGTTGCTTAGCAAATTCATGATGATTTGAGAAAGTCGAAGTTTATCACCAATTAAAAACTCAGGAATAGCGGTGTCAATTTCAACGCTTAACTTATTATTATTTTTATCCGCTATGTATTCCACTGAATTTTTAATGGTTGTAATTTCATCTGTGAGATTGAAAATCAAACTTTCTAAAACCACTCTTTTCTCTTCAATTTTATTAATTTGAAGAATGTCATTCACCAACGATAATAAATATTTGGCAGAAAATTTTAGCGATTTAAGATGTGGACTATTGGCCAATTCCTTATGTTCGTCGGTAATAATATTGGTAATACCAATGACGCCATACAACGGTGTTCTCAATTCATGAGTAATTGTTGATACAAATTGTGATTTGAGTTGGGAAGCTTCTTCGGCTTTTTCTTTGGCAGATTTTAAAGCTTCATTGGCTTGAGTTAATTCTAAATTGGCTTGCTCTCTAAGCTTAATATTTTTATACAAAGTCAATAACAGCAATAATAAAATGATAAGAATTACAATAAAAAGAATAACGATAAGCTTAGAGTCTTTCAGCGTTTTCTGTTGTTGCTCATTTTCTTTTTCAATTTTCCCAAGATGAATCTTGTATTCCTGTAATTCAATTTGAGCAGCAGCCTTTTTCAGGTTGTCCAATTTATCTTTGGAATAGACTATATTATTGAGTGAATTTAGTTTCGTTTGATACAACTGAACATTGGCATCGTCTTTATAAAGTTTATAATGGCGAACCAGATTTTCGTAAATATTAATCAAAAAAGCGTCGAATTTATTTTTTTCTGCTATGGATTTCGCTGTAAAAAAATGTTGTTCTCCTCTTTCCTTTTCATTGTTATTACTGGCATAAATCCCTAGTAGCAAATGCAATGACATTTTGGCTTCTTCATTGTCTTTACTAAGAATTTGTGCCTTAATGCTATTAATTTGCTCATTTCCTAAATCATATTTTTTAATAGCAAAATAAGCGCTGGCTAAATTTAGTTTGGTGTACTCAATTTGATCTGTATCTTTAATTTTAACAGCATAATAAAGTGATTTTTTGTAGTAATTAATACCTTTGTTAACATCAATATTACTGAAGTAATACACACTTCCTAAATTACCGTAAATCCAATTGAAGAGCTTATCGTTGTTCAGTTTCTTGGCATACACTAAAGCTTTATTGTAGAACTCAATAGCTTTCGCAGTTTCTGAACATTCATTAAAGATAGCACCAATGGTATTGTAGGATTGTGCAATTAACAAATCATCATTAATTGCAAAGGCCTTAACCAAAGCTAGTTTTGAAAATTCGAGTGCTTTGTCATAATTCGCATCACTAAAATCAACAACCGCTTGATTGAGGTGTTTTTTTATTACTTCTTTCTCCGCATTATTATCATGCGAATAAACGTTGGTTAAAGTAAGAAGTAAAAATAAAAGTAAACTATTGAGTTTAATCTTATTCATTGGGTTAGTTAGAAGAGTCAAATATAAAGTTTTTTTCAAAAAAAAATCCTGATTGCTCAGGATTTTCTAGGTTTATCGTTAATTTCTAATCAACTTTCTATATTTGATTCGTTTTGGTGTAACATCAGTACCTAAACGCTTCTTTTTGTTCTCTTCATATTCTGAGAAACCACCTTCAAAATAATATACTTCTGAATCTCCTTCAAAAGCTAAGATGTGTGTACAAATTCTGTCCAAGAACCATCTGTCGTGACTGATTACTACAGCGCAACCGGCAAAATTCTCCAAACCTTCTTCCAGCGCCCGAAGCGTATTGATGTCCAAATCATTCGTTGGCTCATCCAATAGCAACACGTTTCCTTCTTCTTTTAAGGTCATGGCCAAATGCAAACGGTTACGTTCACCACCTGATAAGGCGGCTACTTTCTTATTTTGATCGCTTCCGCCAAAGTTGAAACGAGATAAATAAGCTCTCGAATTTACTTGTCTTCCGCCCATCATGATTAATTCTTGTCCGTCACAGAAGTTTTCCCAAATTGATTTATTCACATCAATATTCGAATGCGCTTGATCAACGTAAGCTATCTTAACGGTATCGCCGACTAAAAACTCTCCTGAATCCACTTTTTCTTCGCCCATAATCATACGGAAGATAGTTGATTTACCGGCACCATTTGGCCCAATAATTCCAACAATTCCGGCTTGTGGCAAAGTAAAGTTCAAATTATCGTATAATAATTTGTCTCCAAAAGCTTTGGCTACACCTTTCGCTTCAATCACGTTGGTTCCTAACCTCGGACCATTTGGAATGTAGATTTCTAATTTCTCGTCGAGTTCTTTTTGGTCTTCGTTTAAAAGTTTGTCATAGTTCTGCAAACGTGCTTTTTGTTTGGTCTGACGACCTTTAGCACCTTGACGAACCCAGTCCAGCTCACGTTCTAATGTTTTTCTGCGTTTGGAAGCTACTTTTTCTTCTTGTTCCATACGTTTAGATTTTTGATCTAACCAAGAAGAATAGTTTCCTTTCCAAGGAATACCTTCACCTCTGTCCAGTTCCAAAATCCAGCCGGCTACATTATCTAAGAAATACCTGTCGTGCGTTACTGCGATTACAGTTCCGGCATATTGTGCTAAATGTTGTTCTAACCAAAGAACGCTTTCTGCATCCAAGTGGTTGGTTGGCTCATCTAATAATAACACGTCAGGTTGTTGCAATAATAAACGACATAAAGCCACACGGCGTTTCTCCCCGCCTGATAAATGTTTGATTGGTGTATCACTTTCAGGAGTGCGTAACGCATCCATAGCAACTTCTAATTTGTTGTCGATTTCCCAAGCACCGGCAGCGTCAATTTTGTCCTGAAGATCCGCTTGTCTGTCCATCAGTTTTTGCATCTTATCGGCATCTTCATACACTTCCGGCAAACCAAACATATCGTTGATTTTGTTGAATTCGTCTAAGATTGCCATCGTTTCAGCTACGCCTTCGCGAACGACTTCGATAACGGTTTTGCTATCGTCTAATTGTGGTTCTTGTTCTAAATAACCTACGGTATAACCCGGTTGAAAAACGACATCCCCTTGGTAGTTTTTATCTACTCCGGCTATGATTTTTAATAACGAAGATTTTCCGGAACCATTAAGACCTAGAATACCGATTTTGGCACCATAGAAAAAACTCAAATAGATGTTTTTTAATACTTGTTTATCACTTCCTTGATATGATTTACTCAAACGTTGCATTGAGAAAATCACTTTCTTATCATCTGACATATTTTATAATTTGATTGTTAGAATATTAGATTTTTAGATTATTTAGATTTATACCCTTCCTTTTAGTGAACTGAAAACCCAAGCATTGGCTAAAAAACCAACACCTACAGCCCCAAATCCCCAACCGGCTGTATCATCATAACGAAATGCGCCTAAAGCAATTAGTAACAATCCCATAATTATCATTATAAAAGTGGCCCAGCCTAAGACTGTATTTTTATTCATTGCCATATCTGTGGTGTTTATTTTTAGGAGAGCAAATTTAGTGAAAAGTTATGAATTATCAGTTAAAAGGGATTAGGGAAAAGGGATAAGAAAAGTAAACCGCAAAATTACTTTATAATAGCAAATCATGCTTTTCCCTTATCCCTTTTTCCTTTTGACTAATTACCTTTGTAAATTACACCTTCTTTCATTACAAAAATCACCTTCAACACCGTATTGACATCTTGTGTTGGGTCAAGTTCAGTTGCAATAATATCGGCTAGAAAACCCGGTTCTATACTACCGATTTGCTTGTCCATATCCAATAAAAATGCATTGGTAATCGTTGCCGATTGAATGGCTTTCATTATTGGCATTCCGGCTTCAACCATGTAAATAAATTCTTTGGCATTTAGCCCGTGTTCAAAAACACCTGCATCGGTACCAAAAGCGATGGGCACGCCTCTTTTATATGCCTTACCAAAGGTTGCTTGGATTTTTGGTCCAATGGCTAAAGCTTTAGGAACTATAATAGCCGGATAATAATCAGCTTTCAAAGCATTTTCAGCTACTGTTTTTCCTGCTGTTATAGTTGGTACTAAATAGGCGTTGTTTTTTATCATTAAATCCATGGTAGCATCGCTCATTTCCGTACCATGCTCTATAGTTTTTACACCGGCTCTTACTGCACGTTGCATTCCTTCATCACCATGGGCATGAGCCGCTACTTTCATATTATAGTCTTTGGCTGTACTGACTATTGCAGCAATTTCTTCTTCAGTAAATTGCGGATTCGAACCGCTCTTGGCCATACTTAAAACACCTCCTGTAGCTGTAATTTTAATCCAATCGGCACCATTTTTATAACGTTGACGCACCGCTTGTTTAGCATCTTCAACACTATTCACCACACCTTCTTTTGGACCGGGATTGCCCATTAAATCTTTTCGGTAACCACTCGTTGGATCAGCATGTCCACCGGTTGAAGCCAAAGATTTTTCGGCAGTAAATACTCTTGGCCCAACTATTTTACCGCTTCTGATTGCATTTCTCAAAGACACATTGACACCGCTTCCGCCTAAATCCCTAACCGTTGTGAATCCAGCCATTAGTGTAGTTTTAGCAAGCACTTCAGCATTATAAGCTACATCGGCGTCATTAAGAGTGAATTCTTCCAAATAAGCCGTTGGACTGGTTTCGCTTTCTAAATGCACGTGCATATCAATCCATCCCGGCATTACCGTTTTACTTTTCAAATCGATAACTTTTATAGTTGAATCTGTTGTATTCAAAAAACCATCATCAATACTTTTAATACTTTTTCCTGTAACGACAATCGTTTTATTCGTTAACACCTTACCGTTTCGAGTATCGATAAGTTTGCCACAATGGATATAAGTTTCTTGGGAAAATAAAATGGGAGTAATTAAAAATGACGCAAAGAGTAATAATTTTTTCATCAGAATAATATTAGACTGATAAAGATAGTAATTTTTAAAAGATGCAATCTACCTGAATATACTGGTGAGCATTTCTTTATACAAATCAGCATCCTCAAGATTGGCAGCGCCAACGCCTTTTCCCTTGACATCAATATCGCGTAAAGTAGCCACAATGCCGCTTACTTTTCGCATAGGATAATTCTTGGCAGCACCAATGTAATCATTAACAAAATAGGGATTGACTTTCAATATTTTTGCTACATTAGAAGGTGATTTATCTTTTAAACCGTGGTATTGTAATAAAGAAGAGAAAAAAGAAAACACCTGAGCATTTACAACAACCATAGGATTATCCTTTTGGTTTTGGGCAAAATAATGGGCTATCTGATACGCTTTTAATTGATTACCTTCCCCAATAGCTTTTCGAAATTCGAATACATTGAAATCTTTGCTAAAGCCTATATTTTCTTCAATATGATGTGGTGTAATCGCACTGCCTTTTGGCAAAATAATTTCAAGCTTGGTTAATTCATTAGCAATTCTGCTTAAATCATTGCCTAAAAACGCGACCAACATCGCATTCGCTTTGGGTTCAATGGTATAACCCTTTCCTTGTAAAACACGTGTAATCCATTGACCTACTTGGTTTTCATACATTTTTTTGCTCTCATAAACTAAGCCGTGTTTGTCTAAAGTCTTGGTGATTTTTTTTCGTTTGTCGAGAGTTTTGTATTTATAAGCCATCACCAAAACCGTCGTAGGTTGTGGATTTTCGGCATAAGATTCTAGTTTGTCAATGGTTTTGGCCAAATCTTGTGCTTCTTTTACAATCACGACTTGGCGTTCCGCCATCATCGGATAGCGCTTGGCATTGGAAACAATATCATCAATGGTTGTATCACGACCGTATAATACCATTTGGTTAAAGCCTTTCTCCTCTTCGGTTAAAAGATTGTGCTCCAAATATTCGGTAATTCTATCGATATAATAAGGCTCTTCTCCCATCAAAAAATAGATAGGTTTTACTTTTCCGGCTTTTATATCGTTGATAATTTTAAGTACTTCGTCCATTGTGTTATTTTGATAAAAGATGACGAACAGATAATTGACGGATAGATAAAGACTGTTTGGCTAGTCTATCGTCTTCGGTCTCTTTGTCTATTGTCTAAATTTATATATTTGCTATATGCAAAACCTCAACTTTCCTGCTTATTCGTTTCGCTTCAAAAATAGTGAAAATAAAGTGTCCATTTTTGATGATATCAGGAAAAAGTTTATCATCCTCACACCCGAAGAATGGGTTCGCCAGCACACCGTTCAGTTTTTATTACAAGAGAAAAATTATCCGAAATCATACCTCAACGTTGAAAAATTAATCAAAATCAATGATATAAACAAACGCTATGATATAGTTGTTTTTCAGCCTAATGGTGAAATTTTTTTACTAATTGAATGCAAAGCACCAGAGGTTAACATCACTCAAAATACCTTTGATCAAATTGCGCGTTACAACCTCAAACTCAATGCAAAATACTTGATGGTAACCAACGGACTAAATCATTACTTTTGTCAAATGGACTTTGAGAAAGAGCAATATGTTTTTTTGAAAGAGTTGCCTGATTTTAAATAAGAGATGAATAGACCAGAGATGAAAGACAAAAGAATAGCTGTAGTCATATTGAACTGGAATGGAGCCCAATTGCTGGAGCAATTCTTGCCTTCAATAGTAGCTTTTTCTAATGAAGCCAAAATATATGTCGCCGACAATGCTTCAACTGATAATTCAATTGAAGTGATTAAAACACAATTTCCTCAAGTTTCTATCATTCAAAACGAAGATAATTTTGGCTTTGCCAATGGCTATAATGTGGCTTTAGAACAAGTAGAAGAAGACTATTATGCCTTAGTCAATTCAGATATCGAAGTCACTGAAAATTGGCTCGCTCCTATTTTAACTATCTTTGATAATGAACCTAATACCGGCATCATTCAGCCTAAAATTTTAGATTACAAAAACAAAGCATATTTTGAATATGCGGGAGCTGCCGGAGGTTTTGTAGACCAATTTGGTTATCCTTATTGCCGTGGTCGTATTTTTGAAACCATCGAAAAAGACAACGGTCAATACGATGACGAAAGAAACATTTTTTGGGCTAGCGGTGCATGTTTGTTTATTCGAAAAGACATTTACCGAACCTTAAACGGTTTTGACGGTGATTTCTTTGCGCATCAGGAAGAAATTGATTTGTGTTGGCGCGCTTTCAATTTGGGTTTTAAAGCCAAATACACTTCGAAGTCTGTGGTTTATCATGTTGGTGGCGCGACTTTAAACGAAAGCAATCCGAGAAAAACATTCTTGAACTTCAGAAACTCCTTAATGATGTTGACCAAAAATTTACCTCAAAACAAACTGTTTTCCATCATTTTCACCCGGCTTTGTTTGGATGGTTTGGCCGGAATCCAATTTATTTTAAAAGGAAAATTTATTCATTGTTGGGCCATCATCAAAGCACATTTTGAATTTTATCATTTGATAAACAGAAACTTAAAAAAGCGCAGTAAAACAAATTCCGAAAACTACTATCAAACCAAGAGTATTGTTTACAAGTATTTTATCAAGAGCGGCACCGTTTTTGAGAAATGATTTTAACAAGAGTTTATCATTCCCTAAAACTCTTCACATTTAAAATAATCGTATTTTTGTTAAAATTTTAATCAAAACACCTATGAAAAAAGTAATTTTTGCCCTTTCATTAGCTGCCTTAACGTTGACTTCGTGTGGAACTAAGAAAAAAATTGCTGCACTAGAAGCACAAAATAAGGAATGTCAAGACTTATTAAATTCAACAACCGTTAAATTGAACATGTGTCTTTCTGAAAAAGACGCTTTGTCAAAACAAAATGATTATCTGAAACAAAACAACTCAGATTTAATCAATAATTCAAAAGAGTTGACCATGTTGACTTCAAAAGGTGCACAAAACCTAGAGAAATCGCTTGAAAGTTTAAGAGAAAAAGACCTTAAAATTACCCGTTTACAAGACGCATTGACCAGAAAAGACAGCGTTACCTTGGCATTGGTTACCAGCTTGAAAAGTTCGGTAGGTATTTCTGATCCGGATATTGAAGTAAACGTAGAAAAAGGAGTGGTTTTCATTTCTATCGCAGACAAATTATTATTCAAAAGCGGAAGCTATGTAGTAAGCGACAGAGCTAAAGAGGTCTTAGCCAAAGTAGCTAAAGTAATCAATGACAAGCCTACGTTCGAATGTATGGTTGAAGGTCACACCGATAACGTTCCGTTTACAGGAAATGCCGTTTTGCTTGACAACTGGGATTTGAGTGTGAAACGTTCAACCGCTATCATCAGAGTTTTAACTAAAGAATTGGGTGTAAAACCTTCTCAGTTAATTGCTGCCGGTCGTGGAGAATACATTCCGTTGGTAGACAATACTTCGGCTGACAATCGTTCTAAAAACAGAAGAACGCGTATTGTAGTACTTCCTAAAATTGATGAGTTCTATGATATGATTGAGAAAGAAATGAAGAATCAGAAAAAATAGTGTTCCGTATTCAGTGAACAGTGTTCAGATAAAAAAACGTCCCGAGAAATCGAGACGTTTTTTATTTATAGGGTTACTGAAAACTGAGACTGAATACTAAAAGATATCAGGATTACCTTTGCCTTCACGAAGTACAACCGGTTCATATCCTGACAAATCAATTATGGTAGAACCAACGTTATCTCCATAACCACCATCAATAACCATATCTACTCTGTTTTGCCATTTCTCAAAAATCAGTTCCGGATCAGTAGAATATTCTAATACTTCATCATCATCATGAATCGAGGTCGAAACAATTGGATTGCCCAGCATTTTTACAATCTCTAAAGCGATATTATTGTCGGGAACACGAATACCAACAGTTTTCTTTTTTCGAAATTCTCTGGGTAAATCATTATTTCCCGGTAAAATAAAGGTATAAGGTCCGGGAAGTGCTCTTTTAAGGATTTTAAAAGTCGAAGTATCAATCTGCTTTACATAATCTGACAAATTGCTTAAATCACTGCAAACGAAAGAGAAATTGGCTTTCTCCAATTTAATCCCTTTTATTTTGGCAATGCGTTCCAAAGCTTTTGTATTGGTAATATCACAACCCAAACCATAAACGGTATCAGTTGGATAAATCACTAAACCTCCATTGCGCAAAACCTCAACCACTTTTTTGATAGCGGCTTCGTTGGGTTTGTCTTCGTAAATTTTAATGAATTCGGCCATTTTTTTTATGCTTTAAGCCTTAAGCTTTATGCTATAGGCATTAAATTATTTACACTAATTGCTTATGGCTTATTGCCTAAAGCTTAATGCTATCCAATCACATCTAGTTTCGCAAACCGCAGCAACAACTTCTTAATGCCGCCCACTTCAAACTTGATTTCCGCTTTTCTGTCGGCACCAATACCTTCTAAGTTTACAATTTCACCTTTACCAAAACGTTCGTGCATTACTTTGTTGCCAATGGTCAATTTGCTGTCGAATAAATTGGGATTGCTTGGTGCATTGCTTGATACAGGTTTCAATTTACGAATATTTACCGAAGAAGAAGTTTCTTCTCCATAAGTTTTTGGTGGCGTTCCGGTTACCGGTTTTGCCAAACGCAATTTCGATTTATCTATATCGCCAAAAATATCCAAATCAATCGTTGGTTTATAACGATAACCGCCGGTATCCATCGGATTGATGTATTCTATATACTCATCTTTGATTTCTTCAATAAAACGCGAAGGTTCGGCATCGGTCAGTTTTCCCCAACGGTAACGCGATTGGGCATAAGTCAGATACGCTTGATGTTCGGCACGCGTTAACGCTACATAAAACAAACGGCGTTCTTCTTCGAGTTCGCTACGCGTATTCATACTCATCGCACTCGGAAATAAATCCTCTTCCATGCCTACGACAAATACATACGGAAACTCCAAACCTTTTGCCAAGTGAATCGTCATCAAAGCTACTCGGTCGTCATCGCCGGTGTCATTGTCTAAATCAGTAGCCAAAGCTACATCTTCTAAAAATTCAGATAAAGCACCACGAGCGCCGTCAATTTCTCTTTGACCTTCGATAAAATCTTTGATACCGCCCATTAAAGTTTCGATGTTTTCGATACGAGCAATACCTTCGGGCGTGGCGTCTTTTTTGAGTTCTTGCACCAAACCGGTTTTTTTGGCCACATGTTCGGTCAACACAAAAGCGTCTTGCTGTTCGTTAATCACTTGAAAACTTTTAATCATCGTGACAAAGTCCTCAATTTTTTGTTTGGTTCCTGAATTGAGTTTTAAATCAATTTTATCAATGTGTTCCATCACTTCAAATATGGAACGTTTGTAATGATTGGCAGCTACAGTCAGTTTTTCTACAGTCGTATCACCAATACCTCTTGCCGGATAATTGATGACGCGTACCAAAGCTTCTTCGTCTTTCGGATTGATAACCAATCGCAAATAACACAAGACGTCTTTGATTTCTTTTCTTTGGTAGAAAGACAAACCGCCATAAATTCGGTACGGAATATCGCGCTTGCGCAACGCATCTTCCATCGCGCGAGATTGAGCATTGGTACGATACAAAATAGCAAACTGTCCGTTCATCATTTGGTTGCGCATTTTTTGCTCAAAGATTTCTCCGGCAACAAAACGGCCTTCTTCTCCGTCGGTAATGCTTCTATGGACTTTTATTTTGGGACCAAAATCGTTCGCTGTCCAAACGATTTTATCCAACTTGGTTTTATTCTTATCGATAATCGAATTGGCGGCTTCTACTATGTTCTTGGTCGAACGATAATTTTGCTCCAAACGATAGGTTTGCACGTTCTCATAATCCTTTTGGAAGTTCAGAATGTTATTGATATTGGCACCACGAAAGGCATAAATACTTTGCGCATCATCGCCAACGACGCAAATATTTTGGAATCTATCTGATAAAGCACGAACAATTAAGTACTGTGAATGGTTGGTGTCTTGGTACTCATCTACTAAAATGTAACGGAATCTATCTTGGTATTTGGCCAAAACATCCGGAAAACGATTTAACAATTCATTCGTTTTTAACAATAAATCATCAAAATCCATCGCGCCGCTTTTGAAACAACGCTCTACATATTGTTGATAAATCTCACCCATGCGTGGCTTTTTGCTCATGGCATCGGCTTCCATCAATTCGGGATTGTTGAAATACGCTTTTACAGTTATCAGCGAATTTTTATAGGAAGAAATTCTACTGTAAACTTGTTTGGGTTTGTAGATGTCTTTGTCCAGTTGGTTTTCCTTGATAATCGCCGAAATCAATCGAACACTATCTTGTGTATCATAAATCGTAAAGTTCGACGGATAACCTAACTTCTCCGCTTCTATTCGCAAAATCTTAGCAAATACGGAGTGGAATGTTCCCATCCAAAGATTCTTAGCTTCATTGGTTCCCACAATATCCGAAATACGCTTTTTCATTTCGCGTGCGGCTTTGTTGGTAAACGTTAATGCCAAAATATTAAACGCATCGACACCCAAACTCATCAGATACGAAATACGAACGGTCAACACACGCGTTTTTCCAGAACCGGCGCCGGCAATGATAATCATTGGGCCATCCTTTTGGAAAACCGGAGCTTGTTGGGCTTCGTTGAGTTGGGAAATGTATTGTTGCATTTTAAGAAACTAAGTTGCTAAGGTTCTGAGGCACTAAGGTAAAAAATTGTAATGGACAAATTTAGCGTTACTAAACCTGAATTGCAATAGAGATTTAAGGGTATTTCTATTATATTTGTCAACAATTTTTAGTCGATATAACTTATGAATGCAGATAAAATTTTAGAATTGATGATGTACGCCATTCCATCCCTAATTACGGGCGGTGTGGCTTATTATTTATTTAACAGTTATTTCAAAGACCAACAGCATACGCGTCGTTGGTTAGCCCAAAAAGAGAATCAGAAACAAGCTTTGCCTTTGCGTTTGCAAGCTTA
Source organism: Flavobacterium sp. UBA7682 (assembly GCF_002482945.1). Taxonomy (NCBI): domain Bacteria; kingdom Pseudomonadati; phylum Bacteroidota; class Flavobacteriia; order Flavobacteriales; family Flavobacteriaceae; genus Flavobacterium; species Flavobacterium sp. UBA7682. Next base: position 31,996 of record NZ_DLGY01000013.1, on the reverse strand, counting down.
TGAGCGAATGGCTTTGTTTTTAGAACGCATCAATCCGGCGAAGTTGTTGATTAGAGTTGCGCCGATGAATGATGATAAAGCCGCTTATCAAAATTTGTTGATACACCATATCGAACAAGAATTTGAGCACAATTTAACCCAACAAATTTACATTACCGATGAATGTTGGACCATGGTCATGACCGCCAAAAATACCATCATTCAAAACATCAGAAAAACAACCGCTGATACTTCGGTTACAGATGCAGACAAATTAAGAGAAAAAATACTGAGTAACTTGCTTCAAGATGAAGTCGCTACCAATGTAGCCTTGGCGTTTCTGAAAAGTGAAGTCAGTCAAGTTTTAGGATAACAAAAAAAGCCTTCTCAATTGAGAAGGCTTTTTTTATAGACTAATATTTTTCATTAGTTATCTCTTATTACGTGGGCAACCCCGGTTATAGTGTGTGTTACACCTGCGACTTGACTATCTTGATAGGTTCCGCTAAAAGTCAAATCAATATATTGACCAATAGGGCCTGCCTGATTGAGATTGAATTGAACGGTGTTTGTAGTACCAGAACCAATGTACCCAACGCCATTTCCTTCTATTGAAAACTGAGCTGTTGTATACACACCTGGAATATCGGTATTCCCCCAAATGTATAAACTTCCGTTACCATTGGAAGCGTTAAGATATAAACCATTAGGATTTGTGATATTGCCTTCAGATCCACCGTTTACTTGCTGGATTAAAAAAACCGAAGTACCACCATCAATTTGATAAGAAATAAATTCATCCACTGCGGTACAAGCCTGAAGATTACCAATGTTAGTGATTGGCGCCGTAAAATTATAAGCAATAGAATCTGTTACTTGCAAGTTATCCATATCAAATCCTTTCAAGGTAAATTGTGTATTACTTGGACAATAAATTTCATTGAAACTAAAAGCGCCATTGGTCACCGGCGATACTGAATATCCTCCTGCTCTGCTTAATATTACATAACCATTAGTTACATTGGTATTATTACATTTCAATAAATTACCTACTACCGTTGAACTCAAATTAGTAGGCGAATTGTTAATAACAATATTCGGTAAAGTAGTATTGGCAGTAAATGGACCGATGGAAGTGGTGTAAATAATATTACTAGAATTACAACTGAAATAATCCGGATAAACATTTAAAACTAAAGTTTGATTCGCAGGAATTAATCCTGAAACTTGACCATCAATATCTGTATAACCCATTACCGGCCATGTATTGCCATTGGCAATTAATCCAACGCCAACATTTGAAATTCCGTTGCCATTGCCATCAACTACAGTGAGTGTTAAAGTAACTGTTGGAAATTGGGCATCACAATTCCACCAAGAGAAATGAGATACTTCGCCGACGTATTTGTTGCCGACTTTTGTGGCTTCACCGTCTTGTTTCCAATAACCTTTTGTTTCATCAAAATGCCATAACGGAATGGTATTCGGCGCAGTTGCAATTTGACTGTCATCGATTCGTAAAGTAATTTCAGCCGTGTGACCTTCTTTAATGTTTAATTTTTGTCCGGCACTGCCACGCAATTCTACATTAATCATTCCAAAAGTTTCTAAAATGGCTTGCTCATTGGTTTCGGTTTGTGCGTATAACATACCCGGCATCAACTTACTGATGTTTTCATCAGAGGGTGTTAAATGAAACATCGATACGCTAACCGGACCATTGTAATCTGCACCGTTTTCGTCTTGAAAAGCACCATCAAATACCACTTTGGTTCCCGAATATATAGACACTTCGCTAGTCTGTCCTGATTGGATAGTTTCGAGAGGCGCAAAGGGCAACAACATAATTTTCACATTGTTTTTACCGCTTGTAGGAACCATAGAACGTGAACCGTCAAGGTAGCCGGTTTTTTTAGCGGTGATGTAAGCAAAACGCTGATAGACCTCAGCACCATTGATTATGAAAACACCGTTAACATCGGTCTGTGTCGTTGAAGAACCAATTTTGATGGTTACGCCTTGTATTGGATTATTATCACTATCGACTACTTGACCTATAAAATCACGATTGACTGAATTGCCAAAGTTTTGAGTGAAAGTCTCATCATTCGGACTTGAATTGTTGTTATCGTCGTTAGACTCACAACTTGAAAACACCACTAACAAAAGTAGTAAACACAGTAGGGAATGGATTTTTTTCATAAAGGATAGGTTTTGTTTACAATGAAGATATAAAAAATCTAGTTTGGTTGCGTCAGAAAAATAAGGAAATAAAAAAATCCTGATTTTCATCAGGATTCATTATACTATTTAAATTTAGAAACACCATCTTTAAGCCAAGCCAGATATTCGTTGATATTTGGAGTATAACTAATCGGATTGTTTAAGTTTTGTTCTTCTAAATCGATTAAAACATAGAGCGGCTGCGTGTTGGTTTTATATTTAGTTATCATAAAATCAGTCCATTTGTCACCAACAGTTACAATTTCTGAACCGGTTGATTTAGAGATGAACTGCTCATTTTTAGGCAAATCGATATTTTCATCTACATACAAAGAAATTAACACTACGTCATTTTTCAAAATATTCAACACCTTTTCGTCTGACCAGACATTGATTTCCATCTTACGACAATTGACGCAAGCATGACCTGTAAAATCAATCATGACAGGTTTATTGACTTCTTTGGCGTAGGCCAACCCTTTTTCATAATCGGTAAAGGTAATTATGTCGTGTTCTCCTAATTTGGCGCCATCGGGTAAAGTTTCTTTTGAGGTTGATGTGTTACCAAAAAATCCTCGCGGACTTTCGCTATACGTTTGTGGTGGCGGAAAAGCACTAATTAATTTTAACGGTGCGCCAAACAATCCCGGAATCATATAAACGGTAAATGCTAAAACCAATAACCCTAAAGACAATCTTCCTACCGAAATGTGTGATAACGGACTGTCATGTGGCGTGGTAATTTTACCTAACAAATACAAAGCCCAAACGCCAAATACGGCAATCCAAATGGCCAAGAAAACTTCTCTTTCTAATAAATGCAATTGTAATACTAAATCCGCATTGGATAAAAATTTAAAGGCTAAAGCCAATTCTAAAAAACCTAGTGAAACTTTAACGGTATTCAACCAACCACCTGATTTTGGCAATGAATTTAACCAACTCGGGAACATCGCAAACAACATAAACGGCAAGGCTAATGCCGACGAAAAACCAAGCATTCCGACAATTGGCGCAATGCCACCTTTGGTCGCTGATTCTACCAATAGCGTTCCAACAATTGGTCCGGTACAAGAAAAGGAAACGATAGCTAAGGCCAAAGCCATGAATAATATCCCGATAATACCACCTCTATCAGCTTGTTTATCCACCTTATTGGCCCAAGAATTCGGCAACATGATTTCAAAAGCACCTAAAAATGACACTGCAAAAACCACTAACAATAAAAAGAAAAACAAGTTAAACCAAGGATTCGTAGATAATGCATTCAAAGCATCGGCACCAAAAATAGCCGTTATCGCTAATCCTAAAACCACATAAATGGCGATAATGGAAAGTCCATATAAAATGGCGTTGCGTTTGCCTTGCCCGGGATTTTTACTTTGCTTGGTAAAAAAGCTCACCGTCATTGGAATCATTGGAAAAACACATGGTGTTAATAAAGCCGCAAATCCGCCTAAAAAGGCCAAGAAAAAAATCGTCAACAAACCTCTATCTTCTTCTTTTTTTGGTTCAGCCACTTTTGCCACAGCAGTTGGTTTATCGGCTTCTTTTACTGCTTGAACTGTATCATCTTTTATAGTGTCAACTGTAACAACCACTTTCGGATTGGTTATGGAAATCTTTGGTAATGGAAATGTAAAAGTATTATCCTGATTGATACAAACCTCTTTACACACTTGGTAATCAATCGTGGCTCTTATAGTCTTCAGATTCGGATTGGTTATCTTTACTTTTTGGGTAAAAGTTACGTTCTTTTCAAAATAATATTCGTCAACTTCAAAAACATCGTTGTATTGCTTTTTATAGGGACTTTCTTTGACTTTGCCCACCAACTCATAGTTTCCTTTAACTTCTTTGAATTTGAATTCGGCCGCTAATGGTCCGTTTTCAGGCGTAAATTGAGAATAAACATGCCAGTTGTCTTCGATTTTCCCTTCCATCACCAAATTGAATTCGGTATCGCTGATTTTTTCGACTTTAGTCGTCCACTTTACCGGATTAACGATTTGGGCATTTATATTGGCGAAAGCCAAAAAACTGAAAAGAAAAAATAGTGCTTTCTTCATTAGTTGGTGTAATTGATTTTTAAAATTTTAGTTGTTGTTGCTGTTACCTTGAACCGTTCATCTTGTCTTTTCCCTACTATCCAAACAATTTTATCATCGGAACAGAGTAGCCAAACATTGCTTTTTTCCAATAAAGAGAACTTTTCATCTTTGAAATACTTGCTCAATTTCTTTTTCCCGGTCATCCCAAAAGGTTGAAAAAAATCACCTTCTTGCCAACGGCGAATGGTCAAAGGAAACTGCAACAAATCTTCATCGACAAAGATAGTATTAGTTGATTGAAGTGAAATGTCACTTACGTTACAAAAGTCAAGTTTTAAGGGAATTTTAACTTCGGATTGTTCTTTCTGCACCCAAAACACTTCATCACTTACAATATTTTGTTTTGGAAATAACAATAAGGAATCTCTGTTTTTCAATAGTATATGGGTTTCAGACAAGACTTGCTTTCCCGATTGCGCATTGATTAGATCATAAACCGAAATCCAATCGGCAAAGCCAAAAGGTTGAAGCCAATCGAACAAATAGGCTTTATAATTTCGGTATTTGAGCAACTTGGGTAAGTCGATAACCGTATGGTGTTCTTCTTCAGTGACTACTTTTTGATACAAATTTTTAGCCGCATCTTGAGCCAAAGATTGACTTTGTTTCAAATGACTAATCGTATTTTCAAAAGACGACAGCAAACTCGGGTTCAGTTCTTTCAGTATCGGAATCACGTCGTGACGCAATTTGTTTCGCAAATATTTATCCGAAGCGTTACTGCTGTCTTCACGCCAAGTGATTTGATTTTCTTTGGCGAAAGCTTCAATTTCCTTTCTGGAAAAGGCTAATAACGGTCGAACAATCTTATCATTTTGCTCAGGAATGCCGGTCAAACCGTCTAAACCTGAACCACGCGTAAAGTTGATTAAAAAGGTTTCCAAACTGTCATCGAGATGATGTGCCGTTAAGACGTAATCAAAATTATGTTTTGCCAAAAGCGTATAAAACCACTCATAACGAAGGTTTCGTGCGACAACTTGAATGGAAAGTTTATTTTGTTCGGCAAAAGCCTTGGTGTCGAATCTTTGAATGAATATTGGAATTTGGCATCTCGACTGCGCTCGATGTGACAATATTGAGATTTGATTTTTGACGAAGTCCTCGTCTTCATCGCTTTCGCTTTCGCGCAATTGAAAATTACAATGCGCAACGGCAAAATCTAATTTTAATTGGTAACACAAATTCAACAAAACCATGCTGTCAACACCGCCGCTCGTAGCCAATAGCAACTTTTTCCCTTTTAAAAAAGAAAGATTTTCATTGATGTGATTTTGGAATTGCTCAAACATATTTTAAGTCAAAAGGGATTAGGGAAAAGGGATAAGTTATTCCTCTAGCTTTTTAATTAACGAATTTAACATTTTTTCGACTTCAATTGATAGCTCTTTAATTTCTTCTAAATCATCAGCTTTTATAAAATCTAAATTAACTGCAATTTCCAACTGAGTTTGATTTTCAAATAATGAACCTCGGGCAATTTGTAAAAATCTCGAATAATCTTTTCTATAATTCCTTCCATAACCTTCCGCAATATTAGAAGGAATCGAAATAGCACTTCTTTTTATTTGAGAGGTCAATCCGTATTTTTCATTTTCAGGTAACTGAAGAACTAATTTATAAATCAGCGTTACCAAACTCATTGATTTTTGCCAAACGATCAAATCTCTATAACTTGTCATATCTCTACATTTAAAACTTTTAACTTATCCCTTTTCGCTAATCCCTAATATTTCAACACTTCGAACATGGCTTTCGCTTTCAACAAACACTCTTCATATTCTAACTCAGGAATAGCTTGTGACGTAATAGCGCTTCCAACAGAAAAAGACAAATACTCGTTTTGGGTATTGTATAAAATACTTCGAATGACAACATTGAAATCGAAATCATTGTTTGGTGTAAAATAACCAACGGCGCCGCTGTACAAACCTCGTTTGGTATCTTCCAAATCTTCAATGATTTTCATAGCGGAAATTTTGGGTGCGCCGGTCATGCTTCCCATAGGGAAAGTTGTTCGCAGAATTTCTACAGGCGAAATCGAATCCTCCACGGTCGAAACTACTGTTGAAATCATTTGATGGACTTGCTCAAAAGAATAAATCCCGCAAAGTTCTTCTACTTCAACAGAACCTTTAGTAGCCGTATGCGACAAATCGTTTCGGACTAAATCGACAATCATGATATTTTCCGATCGTTCCTTTGGATTTTCGGCTAAATCGGTTTTTGCTTTTTGGTCTGAAACTTCGTCGGTATAACGCTTGGCCGTACCTTTTATCGGCTGGGAAATAACTTTGTTTCTTTCTTTTCTCAAATAGCGTTCAGGCGAAGCGCAAAGCAAATACTGATGGTTGTTTTTAAAATAAGCAGCAAATGGCGGTTTTGAAATGCTGTTGAGTTTTTGGTAAATTTCTAAAGGGTTAATTTTGGCTTTTTCTGCATAAAACTCTATGCAAAAATTCGCTTCATAAATATCCCCGCGGTGAATGTGGTTGAGCATTTCGGTGACTTTGGCAAGGTAGTTTTCTTTGGAAATTCTGTGTTTCAAACTAATTTCTGAACACTCAGCACTGAACACTGAACACTTGTTTATTTCTTCTAAATCAGAATCTATTTCATCATCACACATTCGCAAATAATGAATCTCCAATTGATCTCCTTTGAGCAAAAATAATTTCTTAGGTTGGAAGAAAAACAAATCGGGAAAATCTAAACCGTCAAAATTGTTAGATTCTAAGACTTCAGTATCATTTTTCAGGTCATAAGACAAATAGCCGAAAAGCCAATCTTTGGTTTGTTGTTGGTACTGTTTTAAATCTTCAAAAGCATTGTGATAGTCTGTTTTTATGGATGTAAAAGCATCAAGAGCTACAACACAGTCATAACTAGAATACTTTTGTTGATAGGCATTGGAATCCAAAAAAACTACTTGACTGAATTGTTGCGACCAAGCCAATAATTGGTTTTTGAAAGTATCGGTTTGGACAATTTTTTTAGAAATAATGGTTCTCAAGGAGTGCTTTTTAAAGAAATCAAAATTACAACAAAAAATAATGTTTCGTTTATAAAAACCGGCAATCTGAGTAACTTCAAAAAACCGTGGCAAAACTAACGCAATATAACTGATAATGAAATAAGTAGCTTTCGTAAAAATCTTTACTTTTTTTGTTTAACTTTGATAGAACAATCAATTAAATTCAATCATCATGAAAATCGCTACCATTATTATTCGAATCCTTATTGGATTATTTTTACTGTTTGCCTCAATTAGTTTCTTCCTGAAATTAGCTCCCGAAACAGAAGCCACCGGAAATTTCAAAGCATTTAATACCGGTTTAGTGGCTTCTACCTATTTAATCCCTTTGGCCAAAGCGGTTGAATTGTTATGTGGCATTTCGTATGTTATAGGTCGGTATGTTACTTTAGCCAATATTGTTATTTTACCGGTAACCTTGAATATTTTACTAATCAATTATTTTATGTCACCGGAAACTTTATGGATTGCGGCCTTACTTTTCTTAGGCAATCTATTTTTAATTTATCGCTATTGGAACAATTACAAATCAGTTTTCACACCATAAAAAAACGTCCCGATTATCGGGACGTTTTTGTTATTTATCAATGGAGCCTAAGACGCGTTTCATAAAATCATTGAGGGCTTCTTTTTTGTCTTTGCCGTCTTTGACCATTTTATGCACTTCAAGCGCACCATACATATTGGAGATTAATTCGCCAATCACATCCAATTCTTCATCTTTCAACGAAGGAACTTCGGTTAAGGCTTCTAATACTTCAATAGTTTCTATCAAATAATCTTGGTCATTGTCCTCAATAAATTGAGTCAAATGTTTGATAACAGGTAGTTTCATTTTTTTTAGATTGTTAGATTATTAGACATCTTAGATTATTAGACATCTTAGATGGTCAACCTCTAAATTGTCTAAGTCAGTCTAAAATCTATTATACAATTTCGGTTACTAATTCGGCTAAAACTTCCGCTTTATTGGTTTGTGTTTGGTTCACCAATTTACCATTTACGAAAGTGGCAAAGGTTGGCAAGTTAGACACATTAGCTAATTTTCTAGATTCAGGAGAATTCTCTGCATCGACCAAAACAAAAGTCATTCCTTCATTTTGTGAAGCCAATAGTTTGAATTTTGGTTTCATGATACGACAGTTCCCACACCAAGAAGCCGAATATTGAACCACTACTTTCTCATTGGTGTCGACCAAATTTTGCAAAGTATCTTCGTTTAATTCGATTAACATGGCTTATTAGTTTTGTGCTAAATAAGCAGCAGTGCTTAATCTATCAGCGTTCATTGCTTCTTTACCTTCTTCCCAGTTGGCCGGACAAACTTCACCTTTAGTTTGTACGTGCGTGTAAGCATCGATCAATCTCAAATACTCATTTACGTTTCTTCCTAATGGCATATCGTTTACACTTTCGTGGAAAATTTTACCGGTTTCATCAATCAAATAAGTCGCTCTGAAAGTCACGTTGGACCCTTCTAAAATTTCGTCATTCAATTCTGCATCATAAACCCATTCTGCATCTAAAATATCCAACGCAGCCGATAAATTTCTGGTTGTATCAGCAATTAAAGGATAAGTTACACCTTCAATTCCACCGTTGTTTTTTGGCGTATTCAACCAAGCGAAGTGCACTTCATTGGTATCACAAGAAGCACCGATTACGATAGTGTTTCTGCTCTCAAAATCACTCAAAGCATTTTGAAAAGCGTGTAATTCTGTTGGACAAACGAAAGTAAAATCTTTTGGGTACCAAAATAAAAGTACTTTCTTGTTGTTTTTTGTAGCTTCTTCAAGCACATTGATTCTTAAATTGTCTCCCATGTGAGAGATGGCATCTACTGTAATACTTGGGAATTTTTTTCCTACTAATGACATAATGTGTATGGTTTAAATGTTATTTTTTCGTGGTGCAAAAGTACTTCGTTAATTGGTTTAAAAAAAGCACCTTCTAATTGTATTTTCCTATTGGATTATAGTTTTTGACTTTGCCCAAATCCTAATCAAACTTATTTAAAAAATAAGATTAAAAACATGATTTTTGTTATCTTATCTTATATTTGTTTTTTTGTTAACATAACCAACCAGAAAACCATGTTATTATCCAATCTGTTCCGAAAAAAATCAACTTCTGTAATTCTTAAAGAAGGTGGTGACGGAGAGCATTCCGGCTTAAATAGAGTACTCACTGTAAAAGATTTAACGTTCTTCGGAATAGCAGCCATTATTGGTGGCGGAACATTTAGCGCTATCGGTAATGCTTGTTTTTCAGGCGGTCCCGGCGTGGTTTTTCTTTACATTATTTGTGCCATCGCTTGTGGTTTTACTGCCATGTGTTATGCCGAATTTGCTTCTCGCGTTCCGGTTTCGGGTAGTGCTTATACTTATGCTTATGTTTCCTTTGGGGAATTATTTGCTTGGATAATCGGTTGGGCTTTGATTATGGAATATTCCATCGGTAACATCTATATCGCGTTTTCTTGGAGTGGTTATTTTACCAATTTACTCGAAAGTTTTCACCTTCATTTACCAGAATGGTTAACCATCAACTACAAATCGGCACACGCTGCTTTTGAGGCTAGCAAAACCGGAGAAGGATTGAATGCTTGGAACAATGCACCAATTATTGGCGGATTGAGAATCATCTTTGATTTACCGGCTGTTCTGATTAATGTCTTAATTACTTATTTGGTTTACAAAGGCACTAAAGAATCCAGAAACTTTAGTAACATAATGGTTTACATCAAATTAGCGATTATTGTTTTAGTGATTATTGTTGGAGCTACCTATGTTGATATAGACAATTGGACACCATTTATGCCGAATGGTTTTGGCGGTGTAATGGCCGGCGTTTCTGCTGTTTTCTTTGCCTATATAGGATTTGATGCGGTGTCTACTTTAGCGGAAGAAAGCAAAAACCCACAACGCGATTTGCCTCGAGGTATGATTTATTCGTTAGTGATTTGTACTATTGTCTATATTATTTTAGCTTTAGTTTTAACCGGAATGGTGAAATACGACTTACTTGGCGTAAGCGATCCATTGGCTGAAATCTTTGCTTTAAAAGGGGTAAAATGGATGTTGTTCATAGTGTCTATTGCAGCTGTCGTAGCGATGACCAGTGTATTACTGGTATTCCAAATGGGACAACCGCGTATTTGGATGACGATGAGTCGTGACGGATTAATGCCAAAGAAATTTGCAGAAATTCATCCCAAACATAAAACACCCGGATTTGCTACTATAGTAACCGGATTAGTCGTTGGAATTCCGATATTCTTCACGGATGAAAACTTTGTATTAGATTTTACCAGTATCGGAACTTTATTCGCTTTCGTCTTAGTTTGTGGTGGTGTACTGATGTTGTCTCCGCAAAGCGAAGCCGAATTAGCAGAACGTGCGACTAAAGGCAAATTCCGAATTCCGTATATCAATTCTAAGTACCTATTTCCATTAATCTGTTTGGGTGCTTTTGGAGCGGTTCAATACTTCTTGCCTACTTTCTTCCCAAGTACTTTTAGTTATTCTGACAACTTTTTTGCTAAAAATGCCCCAATGGTTGTCTTTGTAATATTGTGTGTCGTTATGGCGGTATTGGCATTCCTTAAAAATTTGTCTCTAATTCCGTTACTCGGACTTATCTCTTGTTGTTATTTACTAACAGGAATGGCAGTTTCTAACTGGCAATGGTTTGGGATTTGGTTGCTTATCGGACTGGTCTTTTATTTTATTTATGGGTATAAGAATAGTAAGTTGAATAAGAAAGCGTAAGTAAAAAGAGATAAGGAAACTGAATTATTTAACCTCTTGTCGTCAGTGTTCTTCTTTTAAAGCCTTCAACAACATTTCATGTTCGAGTTGAAGTGTAGCCTGTTTGATTTTGTGTTGCAGAATAAGAAGCTGACTGCTATTTTCTAATTGCTTAATCGCTTTAGCTTCCATGACTTTGAGTAAGTCATTGTTCTTATGGTCATTATTGGATAAATAGGAAACCAAAAGCAACTTCCTTACACTTTTTTCCTGTTTTTGTTCCAAAATAACTGTTTGTCTGGCAGCAAGCAATTGTTGGAATTCGTTTTCCTGCAACTGGCGTTGTATTGACGCTTTCATTAATGAGTCTTGTTTGGTTATATGAAGCATTTGATTTTGGGACTTGGCTGAAGGCGTTTTGACATAAGTCAGTATTTCCGTCAGTAGCAACTTGCTTGATAGCGGCAAATCTCTTTTTCCTGATTCATACATAGACCATTGACTGCGACTGATATTTAATAACATAGCCATGTCATTGTGGGTAACGCCTAGTATCTTACTGATGCCTGATTTTTTTTTCATCATTGCAATTTTGTGTGACCATTTTTACCTACACAAAAATTTTGCCACAGTTTTTGTGACCATTTGATTTAATTTTGATTTTCTGTCACAGATTTGTGACTATTTTACTTTAAATAAAAAATTTGCCACAACCCTTAACATCTTCCTGTGAGTAAAAAAACCATGAAGACAGCGTAAAATTAGCTATTAGTGGGGATTGTTTTATGCTGAGAGATTTGGTTAATTTGGTTAAAATTGAGAATATAAGTTCGCAAGAGTAAATTATTATTTGTATTCATATGTAGCATTGTTAGAAACTCCAATTCTTAAAATTGTAAAAGCTCAATGTCCCGCAAGCAATTCCAAACCACAAAACTTATCCCTTTTCCCTTTTAACTTATCCCTCTTTTTTTGTTACTTTTATCAACACTATAACATTCAAACTTTTTACAATGTATAAAAAACTCTCTTTTTTACTCGTTGCCCTAACTTTCAATATTACCAACGCTCAAGAAACAGCAAAAACAGATAAAGAAACACCCAAATGGGATGTTGCCAAACCCGGTGACAGTTTTAACTATAAAACCCAAAACTTCACTACTTCCGAAGGCACTTGGATGAACTTAGATGTCAGCCCTGACGGAACGACTATTGTTTTCGATATGCTAGGTGATATTTATAGCCTACCAATTTCAGGTGGCAAAGCCAAAGTGTTGCGCTCCGGAATTCCTTTCGAAATCCAACCGCGTTTTAGTCCGGACGGAAAAAAAATTGCTTTTACCAGCGATGCCGGTGGCGGCGATAACCTTTGGGTGATGAATGCCGATGGTACCAATGCCCAACAGGTTTCTAAAGAAGATTTCCGATTAATGAGCAATCCGGCTTGGATGCCTGACGGGAATTATATTGTGGGCAGAAAGAATTTTACTTCACAACGCTCTGCCGGTGCCGGAGAAATGTGGCAATACCATATCAGTGGCGGAAGCGGCGTACAATTGACCAAACGCAAAAATGACCAACAAGACGTAAACGAACCCAATATTTCAAGAGATGGAAAATACATGTACTTTAGTGAAGACATGTATCCCGGCGGTTTTTTCCAATACAACAAAGATCCGCACAATGAAATCTATGTCATCAAACGTTACGAATTTGAAACCGGAAAACTCGAAACCATCACCGGCGGACCGGGTGGCGCAGCTCGTCCGCAAGTGTCTCCTGACGGAAAAAAATTGGCTTATATCAAAAGAGTCGGAACGAGTACGGTTTTATATTTACACGATTTAGAAACAGGTGAAGAATGGCCGGTTTTTGACAAACTCGACAAAGACCAACAAACCGCTTGGGCATTGTTTGGGGTTTATCCTAACTTTAACTGGTTACCAAATAATGAAGATATCGTGATTTGGTTTGGCGGAAAAATCAATAAAATCAACACCAAAACATCAACCGCTACTAATATTCCGTTTACAGCAGATGTAGCTATTGACGTGGCAGACCGCGTGCATTTCAATACGCTGATTTCAGACAATGATTTTACCGTAAAAATGATACGCGATGCGGTAACTTCGCCTGATGGAAAGACCCTAGCCTTTAGAGCTTTGGGGTACATTTGGACAAAAGCATTACCCAACGGAACGCCAAAACGATTAACCAACGGCGCCGACTTTGAAGCCGAACCAACTTTCACTGCAGACAGCAAAAATGTTATTTATGTGACTTGGAATGATACCGAATTGGGTAGCATTCGAAAAGTAGGTTTAGATGGGAAAAATTCGGTGAAGTTAAGCTCGGAGAAAGGCATTTTCAGAACACCTTCCCTATCGCCTGACGGAAAAACTATTGTTTACAGAAAAGAAGCGGGCAACCTCGACCAAGGAATGGCTTTTTCTAAAAAAGCGGGAATTTATACCATTAGCGTCACAGGTGGAACAACTAAATTTATTACCGAAAACGGTCAGTATCCTTTATTTACGAAAGATGGAAATCGTATTTTTTACCAAACCGGCGGTGTATTTTTTGGTAGTTTGACCAAAGAATTGAAAAGCGTGGATTTGACCGGAAATGACGAAAGAACACACATCAAATCAAAATATGCTAATCGTTTGGTTCCGAGTCCGGATAACCAATGGATTGCTTTTATGCATTTGCACAAAGCCTATGTGGCACCTTTAAACATGAACGGTCAGGAAATTGATTTGGACAATAAATCCACTGTTGTTCCTGTTTCAGAATTGACGAAAGATGCGGGAATCAATTTGCATTGGGCCACCAACAGTCAAAAAATAATGTGGACCTTAGGCGACAGTTATTTTGTAAACGAATTAAAAGACCGATTTACTTTCTTGCCTGGTTCGCCTGAAAAAGTGGAGAAACCAACGGATAACGCAATCAAAATTGGTTTAACTTCTAAAGTAGACAAACCAAAAGGTAAAATTGCCTTAACCAATGCTCGAATCATTACGATGGAGGGCGATAAAGTAATTGAAAAAGGTACGATAATCATTAACCAAAACCGTATAGAATCCGTAGGAAATGCTAATGACGTTTCCGTTCCTGCCGATGCTCGTGTATATGACTTAAGCGGAAAAACCTTAATGCCCGGAATGGTCGATGCACACGCACACGTTGGCGCTTTCAGATACGGATTGACAACCCAACAAAACTGGCAGTTTTATGCTAATTTGGCTTTTGGTGTAACGACTTCGCATGATCCATCATCGAATACAGAGTCGATATTTACACTTTCAGAAATGGTAAAAAGTGGTGCGATGGTTGGTCCTCGAATTTACTCCACCGGTTTTATCCTTTATGGTGCTGATGGCGATTTTAAAGCCTTAGTCAATAATCTTGATGATGCTCGTTCGTCTATCAAACGCACGAAAGCTTTTGGCGCGTTATCGGTGAAAAGTTATAACCAACCGCGTCGTGACCAACGCCAACAAGTGTTGCAAGCGGCTCGTGAAGAAGGGATAAACGTAGTTCCTGAAGGCGGTTCTAATTTCTTCCACAACATGACGATGGTGATTGACGGACATACCGGCGTGGAGCACAATATTCCGGTAACACCGGTCTATAAAGATGTTTTGGAACTTTGGGGCAAAAGTAGTGTTGGTTATACGCCTACGCTGATTGTCAATTATGGCGGATTGAATGCTGAATATTATTGGTACCAAAAAACCAATGTGTATGAAAACAAAAAACTATTGCAATTTACGCCAAGAAGTATCATTGATTCACGCTCTCGTTTCCGCACGATGGCGCCGGATGAAGAATATGAAAACGACCATATCCTAACTTCAAAAACAGCTAAAAAACTAGCGGATAGCGGTGTAAAAGTAAATATGGGCGCTCACGGACAATTACAAGGTTTAGGCGCACATTGGGAATTGTGGAGCATTAACCAAGGTGGCATGAGCAATCTGGAAACTTTGAAAACCGCTACCATCAATGCGGCCAATTATATCGGTGCCGGAAAAGACATTGGTTCCATTGAAAAAGGTAAATTGGCGGATATTCTAGTCTTAGACAAAAATCCTTTAGACGATATTCAAAACTCGGCTACACTACGTTATACCATTGCTAACGGCAGAATGTACAATTCAGAAACGATGAACGAAGAAGGCAACGAACCCAAAACCCGCAAAGCGTTCTATTGGGAAAACAACAAATACAACGCCGCTTTCCCTTGGCACGAAGAAACTGAAAGTTTTATGGAACACCATTGTTGTGATGCAATTCATAATTAAGGTAAATGTTTGATTTGTGTTTGTAATAGTTTACAGTCGCAGTTCGCAGAAAAATAGCTCCGAGGAAACTTGGCGCTTTTTATTATTTTTCCTACTATAGTTTTTTTCTATTAAAACCAACAAATCTATATCTTTTATTGTATATTTGTTTTTAATTTAAAAAATACTCGTATATGAAAAAGAGACCATTTGATGTTGTAACAGAAATTGCGTTACAATCATTAAAAAAATCATCAGAAAACTTTAAATTTAATTTTACTCAACAAGATCAAATATTAGTTTGGATAATTGGATTTTCAATTGTGGGCACAACGTTACTAATATCTAATATTTTAAACGTCAATCAATTATTCAATTGCTATATTATCAAATCTGTTTTAATATTGCTTTGTTCTTCAATTATCTTTGGGATTATCTATCGAATTTTTGCATTGCTTTTTTTAACTAAGTATCAACAGACGTTATTTTATTTAGAAGGAGCTTTTACAAAAGACGAAATGATGAGATTGGAGATTAATGAATTAGATTCAACAATGAATATACATCAAATTAATCAAAAAATTGAAAACGATTTTGGTCATAGTTATTCAGATATAATTGAACTTCATAAAGATGCAGTTAACGAAGAACAAAAAGAATACTATTTAAATTATTTAAAAGCAGAATATATAAACCTCGCCAAACGGGCAAAAATTGAATATGAATATTCGATAGATTACATTAAAGGTGTTTACAAGAAAGCTTTTGGCTTGAAACAAAAAACTATTGATAAAATGTTTTTAAACAACAACAATAGTTTTTATCTAAAACTGTATAGAATAATTTCAATTTGTTCATTTCTTATTAGTATTGGAACTTTTATAACTGTATTAATTATTCTTGTAGCAAATTATTAAAGATAGCTACTGACAAAAAAAGTTTACACTAACTAATAGAAAATAATATTAAAAAATGAATACTGCCAACTGAGACTACTTTAAAATCTCTTCAAAACTCGGTTTGAAATAATTCGGACCTTTCATCACTTTGCCGTCTTCACGATAAATTGGTTTACCGTCTTCTCCTAATTTGCTCATATTACTGCGTTGGATTTCGTCAAAGACCTCTTCTATTTTGTGTTGCAGGCCGTGTTCTAAAATGGTTCCGCACAAAATGTAAAGCATATCGCCTAAAGCATCCGCAATTTCAGTTAAATCATTATTTTGAACCGCTTCGAGGTATTCTTCGTTTTCTTCTTTCATCAAATTGAAGCGCAACATGTTCTTTTGTTCGCCCAAATGGCCTTTCATTTCGTGGCTTACACCCAATCCGAAGGCGGTATGAAATTCTTTTACTGCGTTGATTTGTTTTTGCATTTTTAACTAAATTAATTGATACTGCAAGTTATAACATTACAATACATTTGAGTATTTTTGTTGAAAATTTTAAATAAATGTTCACAACTGGTCAATGGATTTTCGCCGCTCTGTTTTTTGTTGCTTTTGTAATCGCTGCTTTTTATGCTTATGGTAAAGACAAAGCCTTACACAGCAAGGTCTATAAAGGAAGTTATAAAATCCTCATCGCATTTTTACTTTTTATCGCTATGTTGTTTGTGATAAAAATGTTTATGAAACATTAAGCAATTTTTCCTTTAAAAAGATTCACACTAACCGTTGCCAAATCAGAATTCGGGAATCGGGTAAATACTTTATCATCCGAAAACAATCCGGCTTCAGCTGCAATTTTGTGCAAAACGTCAATCTCTACAATATATTGATCTGAAAAACCATGTGTCGCATCGTAAGCCGTTGCGGCAGTTCTTCCGATATTTTCTGCAGTCAATTCAGGCGGAATCGTATGTAATTCGATTATTAGTAAACCAAACTTATGCACAAACGGCGACCATTTTAATAAGTGTTCCAATAAATTATCTTCGACATCATTATTACTGATTCTTTTTCCTCGATGGGCAAACGCTCCGGTTGATGTGCTAACTCGGTTAGGTGTTTTGCTTTTTGGCTCTTCCCAAATGCGGTTATGATCGAGAAAAGTTCTCACGTTGAGCAATTCTTTTAAATCGATGTTGTAATCTTCTGTTAAAGTATCGGCTAATAATTGTGGGCGACCAATATCGCCCCAAATCACTTTGGCCCAAATATCGGCTTTGATTAAATTGGCACGAGTGACTTTCAAAGCGGCTTCATTATAATCGACACCAACCAAAAACAGCGGATGGTCATCGAGCATTTTGCCTCTTTTCGTTTGGCGTTCAATCACATCAAAAATATGTTCCAAAAAAGCGCCGTTGCCACAACCCATATCAAGAATGCCTTGAGGTTGCTCAGCTATCGGTCGATTGAATAATTCGATGATGATTTCGTCTACAATTTTGAAATATTCCGCATGTGCGCCGCCACTTCCCCAAACATTCATTTCCCGATCGACATGCAACTCAGCTTCGTGTTCGCCTACATTTCGCAAAATCGAAGCGTTGCCAAAAAGCAATTCCTCCATTTTGCGCAACGTCGGAATATAAGAAACCGTTACACCATAAGCTGCGGCTCTTTTGGCATAAAACAAACCGGTTTCAGTGAATTGGTAGTGATCGCCTTTTTTGATAAACCAATCCAAATGCGCTAGAAAATCTAAAATTACCGCAAAACATTCCGGCTTTTTGTGAAACTCTTCCGGACGGAAAGAGGTTTCCATGAAATACTTATGAAACATTCCGGTCATGCCAAGCATTACGATGGTCGGCCCAACCAAATTCCCTTCAATATGATATAAAACTTGCTCTTGAATGGAACGCACTTTTTCATCTTCTGACAATTTTATGCCAAAGTTCGTCTTGTATTTTTGGAACAAATCATTGAGCATTTCAAACGGTTCTACTTCAAATTTTCGCGGATGAAAATGTTCTGTAAATTGCAGTAACTCGAAAACACCTTCATAATTGGAAACCAATAAAAAAGCCAGTTCGCTATTATCGTTTACACTAAAAATGATTTCACTATTTTGATTGTCAAAACTTTGACTTAACCAACCTTGTGAAACCAATACGCGAAGTGCAACATTCAAATAACCATCATTGGCGTTGAATTTTTGTACCAACTCTTCCAATAAAACTTTTTGCTCCTGCAAAATATAATCCAGTACTCCTTTTTTATAAAGTGAATAGGCAACCGGAACTGTTGTAATACCGTCTAAATGCCTGAATAAAATGCCTCGAAGTTCGCTTTTGGTTTTCATAAATGATGCTTTGATTACTAACAAATATACTCAATCTGTAAATATCAAAAGTTAAATGTTTTATCTTAACTTTGTGTCACCTAAAAATCGACTGATGAGAATTCTAAAATATATATTCCTACTAGTATTATTAGCTTTTGTAGGCGTTACTGTTTATGTAGCAACGCAAAAAGGCGATTTTGAAGTATCCAAAAGTATGGTCATTCACAGTCCGAAAAGTATTGTTTTTGATTATGTCAATGATTATAAAAACTGGGAAACCTTTGGTTCTTGGATGACCAAAAATCATGACATTACTTTTAACTATCCTGCCAAAACCATGGGCGCAGGTGCTAATTTTTCTTGGCAAAAAGATGGCGATGAAGGTTTTATCAAAACTTATTTTGTTAAGGAAAATGACAGTTTGGTCCAAAAAGGGAATTTCAACGGTACGACTGCAACCATTCACATGAAATTTAAAGACACTGTCGGTGGTACCAAAGTAACCATTCACAGTAAAGGTAAAATGGATTTGTTGACCAAAATCAATACGTTTTTCGATGGCGGAATGTCAAATATTTTGACCGATGCTTTTGAAAAGAGTTTGAGAAATCTCGATAAGACTTTGGATTACGAAATGAAAACCTATTCCATCAAAGTCAATGGCATTGTACAACGTAGTTCAGGTTTTTGCCTAAAGCAAACCGTTTCCTGTAAAATTAAAAGCCTATCAAAAAACATCAAAATCATTATGCCGAAAATGGTTCATTTCTTTAAGAAGAACCAATTGGCGATGGCCGGAAAACCTTTTGTGCAATATGAACGCTATGATGTGGCAAATGATATCGTAACTTTTTCTGTTTGTGTACCAACCACAAAACAAGTATTTGTGACTTCGGGAAGTGATGTTACATCGGGCGAAATTGTACCGTTTACTTGTTTGAAAACGACTTTGACCGGAGATTATTCGCATACACAAGAAGCTTGGACAAAAGCCAGAAAGCACATTGCAGACAATGACTTCCAAGAAAACTTCGCCGGAAAATATACGGAGGTTTACACCAAAACTATTGACGACATCAAACAACCGTCGAAATGGGTAACAGAAATTCATATTCCGGTGTTCCCAAAAACTCCGGTGGCGGAACCGACTTTTGTTTTGCCCACAACTCCGGCTGCAGAACCAGCAGAAACAACAACTAGTCCGACAGAAACACCATAATTTTCGGGTTGGATTAAACCTTTTCGATTATCTTTATTCCAACAGTTAAATTATTGCTTTGCAAGAAGAAAAGGATTTTATTCGGGAATTATTAGATCCTAAAACGCAGAATGTTGCGTTTCAAAAACTCTTGCGGGATTACCAAAGGCCATTGTACAGTCATATTCGCAATATTGTTTTAAACCATGATGATGCCGATGATGTGTTGCAAAATACTTTTGTCAAAGTCTTTCAGCATTTGAAAAATTTCAAAGGCGATAGTAAATTGTTCTCTTGGATGTACCGAATTGCAACCAACGAAGCAATTACTTTCATCAATCTAAAGGCCAAACGCAACGGAACAACCAGCGAAGCCATGCAAACCAAAATAGTCGAAAATTTAAAAGCTGATGATTATTTTGATGGAAATGAAATCCAGATCAAGCTTCAAAAAGCCATCATTTTGTTGCCCGAAAAGCAGCAATTGGTTTTTAAAATGAGGTATTACGAAGAAATAAAATACGAAGAAATGTCGGAGATTTTAGGTACGTCGGTTGGTGCTTTGAAAGCATCTTACCATCATGCTGTGAAAAAAATTGAAGATTTTATGAATACCAATTAAACCTTATCCTCTTAACTTTGTCAAACGATTATGAAACCATTTAAACTCGATAACGAACCTAAAATCACCTCAGGATTTACTACGCCTGAAGGTTACTTCGATTCGTTTAACGCTAAAATACTAAGACAACTTCCATCTGAAAAACCGAAAGTGATTTCAATTTTTAGCAGAAAAAAAACTTGGTATTATACTGCTGCGGCAGTTGTAGTAATGATGTTGTCCATACCTGTTTTTAATACTTTCAAAACTTCACCTGAAGAAATTGATGCCATTGCTTTAGAAGATTACCTTAACAATCATACAACGATATCTAATGATGAAATTGCGAATTTTTTGGACAAAGAAGATTTAGATAAAATGAAGCTAGAGTTAAATCTTCAAGATGAAGCTATGGAAGAAATACTATTAAACAACGCCGATTTAGAACAATACCTTATAGACTAAAGATATGAAAATCAACAATATACTTATCGCAATACTTATGCTTTTTTCGATAAACTCCTTTGCTCAAGGCGGTCGTTTATTGAAAGAAAAGAAAGAACAAATTAAATCCATGAAAGTGGCTTACATCACCAATGAATTGTCTTTAACACCGGATGAAGCAGCTAAGTTCTGGCCATTATATAATGCTTTTGAAGAAAAGCAACACGAAATCAGAAAGCAAAAACTAAAAGGCTATATGGATCGAATTGATGATGAATCATTTGACAATTTATCTGAAAAAGAAGCTTCAACACTCTTGGGACAAATGGAAAGCACTGAAGAGGAATTGCATCAAGCAAAGAAAAAATTTGTAGCGAGTTTGAAAGGCGTAATTTCCTCCGTGAAAATTTTGAAACTCAAAAAAGCAGAAGAAGGTTTCAATCGGAAATTATTACAACAATACCGCGACAAAAGACCTAGAAGATAAAAGCAAAGAGAGTCAAATGGCGCTCTTATTTTTTGAACTCAATTTTGATAATTTTGTTCTTTCCGGCTGCAAAAGCGGTGTCTTCATCAAGAAATCTTATGGTGTATAAAGTTGTATCAGTTGAGAATTGTTTCCAACTATTTCCGCTATCGGCAGAATAATACAAACCGCTTGCGCCTACTGAAACGATTCCTTTTCCATTTGATTTTGGTACAAATTGCACACATGAAGCATACCCAAAACCCATGTTTTCACCTATCAAACTCCAAGTTTTTCCACCATCTGTGGTGATTGCTTTGTTTTGAAAGTTTTGGGTTGGTTTTTCATAATTGCCCCCGGCGATAAATCCAATCTTTTCATCATAGAAATCAGCGGTGAAAATTCCGGTCATAGCTTCGCCTTGTACGATTGGTGTTTCATACACTTGCCACGTTTTGCCTTTATTAGGAGAATGAAAAACCCTGGATTTCTTTCCGCCGGAAACTATCCAAACGTTATTCCCTTTTAGAACAATATTGGTGTTACTGGCTGCGAATGCTGCTTCACCATCTACTATTAAAGGCAAGTTTTCACAATCTGTTTTCCTCCAAGTATTGCCACCATCACGAGTGATAATAACCGACAAACAATCAGCCGTTGGATCACCTATAGCAATACCTTCATTTTCATTCCAAAATTGCATACTGTCGTAGAAAACTCTTTCGTTTTTTTCCTGATAAACAAGCGTTTTATCCATTAAATTCTTTGAAAACTTGTACAATTTGGCCGGATTTCCGATAGACAAAGCAAAGAAATATTTACCATTAGTCGCCAAACTTCTGTATTCATATTGCAAAGTGTCGGTAACAATTGTTTTATCAATTTCTCCTTCTCTTTTAGGCGTTTGAACATAACCAATTCTACTTTTATCACCGGAGAAATATACTTTATCCTCAATAATTGTTATCGCCCTGATACTAATTTTATCATTCAAAATAGTATCGATAGTAACCGATTGAAACGTTTGTGAATTTACTTTGGAAAGTATAAAAAGAAAAAAAAATAACGATATACAAAATGACTTTTTCATAGTAAACACTAGGATTTTAAACGAATATACAAATTTTAAGCCAGTTAATAATTAGTTAAAAAAACTTCAAGAATTTCTATGGCACAGTAATTGGATATTGGCTTTCAAAACTATTCCATATTAAAACATTATATTATGAAAACTAAAATTATAACCTTGTCCGTTTTGTCTTTGTTGAGCATCACTGCGGTTTTTGCGCAAGACAGAACTACGGTTTCAGCCTATAATTCTGAAATCAGTGATAATCTTGATTTAAAAGCGGTAGCTTCTATTTTTGGAGATTCCAGAGATTTAGCCGATTTTGAAAGAAGATTAAATGACCCAAAAATTCAAATTTCCAATTTGGATTTAAACGAAGACAATCAAGTTGATTATTTGCGTGTAATTGAAACGGTTGAAGGCAACGCCCACTTAATTGTAATTCAATCGGTTTTAGGCCGCGATACTTTTCAAGATGTAGCTACAGTTGAAGTTCAACGTGACCGAGACAATCGTGTTCAAGTACAAGTAGTTGGGGACGTATACATGTATGGCCCAAATTATATTTACGAACCGGTTTATTCTTATACACCTGTAATCTATACTTCTTTTTGGGTTGGTAATTACAGACCTTATTATTCTTCATGGTATTGGGGCTATTATCCAAGTTACTATTATGCTTGGACTCCGTTTCCAATATTCAGATACAGAAGTCATATTGGTATCCATATCAACTTACACCACCACTATAATTACGTAAATAACAGAAGATGTCAAGTGGCTTATAATAGCTATTACAGAGGCGGAAGAAGAGGAAATGGTTATGAAGTACGTTATCCAAATCGTTCTTTCCAAGTTAGAAATACCGGTTATACCAACCGTCGTGAATTAGACCAAAACAGAAACACGAGAACAGTTGGCAATAGAGAATTGGCTAATAATACCAGAAACAATAGTAATACAGTAGTTTCCCCAAGAGGAAATACTAATACAAGAAGTGAATCATCTAGAGCGATAACTTCCAATGGTAACACGAGGAGTATTGAGTCACCAAGAACGGTGAGAACGCAAGAAGCATCGCCTAGAGTAAATTCAAATCAAAGAAATGAATCTCCAAGAGTTGTAACTTCTAATGGCAACACTAGAAGCAATGAGTCGCCAAGAACAGTGAGAACACAAGAAGCTTCACCGAGAGTAAATTCAAATCAAAGAAGTGAGTCTCCAAGAGCGGTAAGTTCAAATGGTAGCAGCAGAAGTTCCGAATCACCAAGAGCAGTGACTTCAAACGGAAATAACAGGAGTTATGAATCGCCTAGAAGCAGTGCTCCAAGAGAAATGTCAAGCCAAAGAGCTAATTCTGGTAGCCAAAGACAAATGTCGAGCCCGAGAGGAAACTCAGGCGGACAAAGAGAAATGTCTGGTCAAAGAAGCAATTCACAAAGAAGTGACAGCGGTTCAAAAGGAAACAGAAGAAGTTAAGTTTTATATATAGTTTTGTTGTTGAAAAAAGACATCGTTTAGGCGATGTCTTTTGTTTTTAAAAATAATTGGGTATTCCTCAATCAGGTAATTCAAAAAAATATAAATTTGCAGTCTTTAACTTTTCATTATGAGTTCGCATAATAGTAGTCTTCATAGCAAATTATCCGTTGGCGGATTATTAGTAGCATTAGGAATAATTTATGGAGACATCGGTACTTCGCCGCTCTATGTAATGAAAGCTATCCTTGGCGTTCATGAAATTTCAAGAGACATTGTTCTCGGTGGAATATCTTGTGTATTTTGGACGCTAACACTACAAACCACCATAAAATACGTAATCATAACCCTAAGTGCCGATAACCATGGTGAAGGTGGGATTTTTGCTTTGTTTGCGTTGGTTAAGAGAACCAAAATTAAATGGCTTATTGTTCCGGCGATTATTGGTGGTAGTGCGCTATTGGCTGACGGTATCATTACGCCGCCAATTTCTGTTTCGGCTGCAGTAGAAGGTATCAATACTTTTTATGAAATGGAAACCCAAACCATTCAAATTATTGTAATTTGTATTTTGTTTGTGTTGTTTACCATACAACAATTTGGTTCCAAATTAGTAGGGAAGTTTTTTGCCCCAATGATGCTGATTTGGTTTTCGATGTTGGGCATTTTAGGAGCATTACAAATCATGAATGACTTTTCTGTTTTCAATGCAATAAATCCTTATTATGCTTATGAATTACTTCAAATTCATCCTGAAGGCTTTTTTGTTTTGGGAGCTGTATTCCTTTGTACTACAGGAGCTGAGGCATTGTATTCGGATATGGGACATTGCGGACGAAAAAACATTCGCATCAGTTGGATTTTTGTAAAAACCATGTTATTGCTGAATTATTTTGGCCAAGGTGCCTATTTAATTAGCCATGAAGGCCAAACATTAGAACAATTAGGCGGAAAAGACGGAAATCCATTTTATCTCATTATGGCAGACTGGTTCCAACCTATCGGAGTAGTAATTGCGACACTAGCTGCAGTTATTGCTTCTCAAGCTTTAATCAGTGGTTCATTTACCTTAATTAATGAAGCCATGAGATTGAATTTCTGGCCAAAAGTAAAAATCAAATATCCTACGGAATTAAAAGGACAATTGTACATTCCTTCCATCAATTGGTTATTGCTTTTAGGTTGTATTGGCATCGTTTGGTACTTTGAAAAATCAAGCGCAATGGAACATGCCTATGGTCTAGCTATCGTACTTTGCATGATCATGACCACCATTTTATTGAATTTTTATTTAATTATGAAAAGGGTAAAATGGTACATCATTGGTGCCATTATTACAGCTTATCTCATAATTGAATTCAGTTTCTTGGCCGCCATTCTTCCAAAATTCATCCATGGTGGATTTGTAACCTTAATAATTGCTTCTGCTTTAATTGGTGTTATGGCGACTTGGTATTTGGCAAAACAAATTAGTAAAAACTACACTAAAATCGTTAAAATTGAAAACTACAAAAAGGTTTTAGCCGAATTGAGTGTTGATCTTTCGATTCCAAAATATGCTACGCATTTGGTTTACATGACCAATTCGAACCGAAGTGACGAAATTGAAGAAAAAGTAATGTACTCCATCCTTCAAAAACGTCCTAAAAGAGCCGATTTGTATTGGTTTATTCACGTTAATATCTTAAGCGAACCCTACAAAAAAGAATACAAAGTTACCGAAATTATCAAAGATGACATCTACAGAATTGATTTCTACCTTGGTTTCCGTGAACCAACTAAGATTAATTTAATGTTCAAACAGGTTATCAAAGAAATGGTGGTACGTGGCGAAGTAGATATCACCAGTAGATATGAATCTTTGAACAAAAACAACATCATAGGTGATTTCAAGTTTGTGCTTTCTGAAAAATTCTTATCCAACGACAGCGATTTAACTTTCTTCGAAAAAATAGTTATGAATACCTATTTCCTTATGAAAAAACTCAGTTTGTCTGAAGAAAAAGGATTTGGTTTAGACAGTAGTTCGGTGAAAATTGAACAATTCCCACTGGTCATTCACGCGCCGGAAAAAATTGAAATGCGCAGAATTGAAAGAGATTGCCCTGAATTGTAGCCAATATTATTAGACGCATCACCTACTTGTTGTATTTTAACAAACGTATTCCTTTTTAAACCTGTTAATTTTAACATTACATAACAAAAAAGGAATATCTTTGCACGCTTATTTTTTTACAACATGCGATTACATCGAAATTTAGTTTATACCACGATTGACTCTTTAAATGCCATTTTCAACGAAGGGGAATATGCCGATAAAGTGGTGGCTCGTGCCTTAAAAAAAGACAAACGTTGGGGAAGTTCCGACCGTAAATTTGTGGCCGAAACCATCTACGAAATCGTACGTTGGAAAAGACTCTACATGGAAATTGCCGACGTAAAAGAACCTTTTGACCGTGACCAATTATGGCGATTATTTGCCGTTTGGGCAGTTTTACGCGGTTACCCTATTCCCGATTGGAGACAATTAGAAGGTACGCCCGAACGCAAAATCAAAGGCCGCTTTGATGAATTATCCAAAATCAGAAAAATGCGCGAATCTATTCCGGATTGGATGGATGAACTCGGTGTAAAAGAATTAGGCGAAGACATTTGGACCAAAGAAATTGCAGCTCAAAACAAGCAAGCCCAAGTTATACTTAGGGTAAATACTCTAAAAACAACCAAAGAAAAACTTCGGGCCATTTTAATGGATTTAAACATCGAAACGGAATTCCTAAAAGACCAACCAGATGCTTTAGTCCTAAAAGAAAGAGCCAACGTATTTTTAACGGATGCTTTCAAAGAAGGTTTCTTCGAAGTACAAGACGCTTCTTCGCAATTGGTCGCTGCTTTCCTTGACGTACAACCGGGAATGAGAGTTGTTGATACTTGTGCCGGCGCTGGCGGAAAAACACTGCACATGGCTTCTTTAATGCAAAACAAAGGGCAATTAATTGCCATGGACTTGTATGAAAGTAAACTCAAGCAATTAAAATTAAGAGCCAAAAGAAACGGCGCTTTCAATATAGAATACCGAATTATCGATTCGACTAAAGTGATTAAAAAACTTCACGAGAAAGCAGACAGAGTTTTGATTGACGCACCTTGTAGTGGATTGGGTGTTTTAAAAAGAAATCCTGATGCCAAATGGAAGCTCCAACCTGAATTCATCGATAACATCAGAAAAGTACAAGCTGAAGTTTTAGAAAATTATTCTAAAATTGTGAAACCCGGCGGCAAATTGGTTTATGCTACTTGCTCAGTCCTACCGTCTGAAAATCAGGAACAAATTAAACATTTCTTAACTACCGAGATTGGGAAATCATTTACCTTTGTAAAAGATACTAAGATTTTGGCACAAGAAACCGGATTCGATGGTTTTTACATGGCCTTATTAGAACGAAAAGAAATATAAAAAAACAAATGAAGAAAATCTTTACCCTTTTATTTTTTAGTCTTACACTTGTTGGTTTTGCGCAACAAACCCAATCGGTTAATGCCATTCCACCGGGATATTACAATACGGCTACCGGAACAGGTTACACGCTTAAAACGCAATTGTTCAATATCATCAATGGCCACAACGACAGAACTTACTCGGGTTTATATACAACCTATTTAACTTCTGACATTGATATGTATTATGAGAACAATGATACAATGTTAGACATGTATACTGAAAACCCAACCGGAAGCGAATGTGAGTTTGTGTACGGTGGCGGTTTACAAGACGATGGTACATTAGGAAATAATGAATGTGAACGTTATAACAGAGAGCACTTGGTACCGCAATCCTATTTTGGAAACGGTGTTACCCCAATGTATTCTGACGCCCATTTTGTTATTCCTTCGGATAAACACGTGAATGCTCAAAGAGGTGATTTTCCGTTTGGAAGAGTTAACAATGCGACCAACACCTATTCTAATGGCTCTAAAAGAGGCTTGAATCTAAACTCAGGCTATTCTGCCGGATTTACTTCAACAGTATTTGAACCAATAGACGAATTCAAAGGTGATATTGCCAGAATGTTACTTTACTTTGTTACAAGATATGAAGACCAATTGGCTAGTTTTTATTCAACTTCCAATTCATTATCTAAGGTTATGTTTGATGGTTCAACCGGACAATCATTCTCGCCAACATTCCTAAACATTTTATTGACATGGAATCAGCAAGATCCTGTAAGCCAAAGAGAAATCGACAGAAACAATGCTATTTACGCACGTCAAAGCAACAGAAATCCATACATTGACAACAACACTTATGTAACTACCGTTTGGGGATTGCCTTTGGGAACTTCCACATTTGAAAGCTTAAATGCCGTTTCCCTTTATCCGAATCCATCAAACAATGGCATTGTAACTATTTCAACTGAAATTGCGCTTGATGATATTGAAATCATCACCATTAACGGTCAAATTTTACAACAAATTAAAAGACCAACTTTAGAAAACAATACCTATACCATCGGTAATTTGCCTAAAGGATTTTACTTTATAAAACTGTCAAGCAACAATGATTCAGTGACCAAGAAAGTTTTGGTAAACTAAATTAAAAGTAAATTATTAAGACAAACGCTGTTGAATCCAACAGCGTTTTTTTTTGTTTTCGCCTTTGCCCAATAAAAATAATCAATACTATAAAGCATAGAAAACGCCGATTTTCTTTGAACTTTAACGCATCTTTACTATCTTTCGCCCTCATAATGTGTAACCCTTAAACATTTATTCAAAATGTTAGAAGAAAAGAATGATAACCTGCAAGAGGCAGATGGAAATGTAGTAAACGAATCACCGGAAGTGACCACTACTGAAAATCAGGAAACTACAGCTCAAGATGAAAGTCCGGAGTTGGAAGTTAGCAGTAATACTGTTGAAGCTGAAATAACTGAAGAAATCCAAGCAGAAGAAACTGAAGTTGAAGCTGAAGCGGAGCAAACTGTTGAAGCCGTAAGTGATGTTGTCGAAGAAATAACAGAAGAAACTGAGACCGAAGCAGCGGTTTTAACCGAAGAACTTACTGAGGACGAAATTGAAGTTGCCACTGAAAAAGAAGCATTGGTTGAAGAAACTGTAGAAGTGGTTTCAGAAGAAACTCCAAATACTGTTGTTGAATTGACTGCTGAAGAAGTAGCCGATGACTCGAGCGTAAGCGAACAGGCGGTGCAAACTGCTAGTGATGTTGCCATGAATGCTATTCAGGAAGTGAATGCTGAAGAAGGTGAAGACGAATCGTTAAAAGAACGTCACGATATTCCAATGCTGGATTATGAAACTTTATCCATGGAGCAATTGGTGGATGAATTGGGTAATCTAGTCGTAGTAGAAAAAGTGATGTCGGTTAAAGACCATGTGGAAGAATTGAAAAAATCTTTCTTGTCAAAATACCACCATTTTATAGAAGAGAAAAAAGACGAATTCCACGCTGAAAATCCGGATACTACAGAAGATTTCCATTATCATTTTCCTTTAAAAGTTAAATTTGACCAATTGTACTCGCAATACCGAGACAAGAAAAATACGCATTTTAAAAGTTTACAAAACAACCTACAAGCCAATTTAGAAAACAGAATGGCCATTGTAGAGGAACTTAAAAACTTAATCCACAGTCAGGAAAGTATCCCAGTAACGTTGAAGAAATTTAACGACATCCGCGATCGTTGGAAAGTAGCCGGAGCTATTCCGAAAGACAAGTACAACCACGTTTGGAACAATTACCACTTTCACTTGGAGAATTTCTATGACATTCTGCACTTAGACCGTGAGGCACGTGACTTAGATTTCAAACACAATTTAGAACAAAAACTAAAAATCATAGCGCGTGTAGAAGAATTGGTTCACGAAGAAGACATCAACAAAGCCTTCCGTGAACTACAAGATTTACACCGCATTTGGAAAGAAGATATCGGTCCGGTTTCTCGCGAGCAACGTGAGGAAATTTGGAATCGCTTTAGTGAATTGACCAAACAAATGCACGACAAACGCGAAAGTTTATACGAAAAACTACGCGAAGGTGAAACGGCCAATTTAGAGAAGAAGAAAGAAATCATCGCACAAATTGAAGTGTTGGCGCAAGAAAAAGTAAACTCTCATGCGGCTTGGTTAGGCCAAATTGAAAAAGTAGAAGCTTTGAGAAATCAATTCTTCGCGGCCGGAAAAGTGCCTTCTGAAGTCAATGAAGACACTTGGACCGCTTTCAAAAATGCAGTAAGAAGTTTTAATGTATTGAAAAACTCTTTCTACAAAGACATTAAAAAAGACCAAAACGATAACCTTTCTAAAAAACAAGCGTTAGTGGCCAAAGCCAATGAGCTAAAAGAAAGTACTGATTTTGCTGCCACAACGCCATTGATGAAACAAATTCAGGAAGAGTGGAAAACCATTGGTCATGTGCCGAGAAAGTTCTCGGACAAACTTTGGACAGAATTCAGAGCCGCTTGTAATGAGTATTTCGAGAAATTGAAAGAGCAGAAATCTGAGGTAAATGAAGAAGAAGTAGAAGCTTTTGAAAAGAAAAAAGCCTACCTAGAAACCTTGAGAGCTTTTGAATTGGTTGGGGAACACAAAACCGATTTAGATGCCATCAAAGCACACATTGAAACTTGGAAAAGCTATGGTAAAGTGCCTTTTGCGCGTCGTCATATTGAAGGGAAATTCAATAAAATACTGGATGCTTTATTCGAGAAGTTAAGCTTGAGCAAGAAAGACAACGAAATGGCGCGTTATGCCAATAAGTTAGACCATTTAGCCAATTCAGACACTCGCAAATTAGACAACGAAAAGATATTCGTGATGCGTAAAATTGACGAAGTACAAGGAGAAATTTTCCAATTGGAGAACAACATCCAATTCTTTGCCAAAGCGAAAGCAGATAATCCGATGGTAAAAGAAGTAATGAAAAACATCGACTTCAAAAAAGAAGAGTTGGCCACGTTGAAAGACAAGCTGAAACAACTTAGAAATTTGAAAATAGAATAACAAAAAAGCCTCGAAATATCGAGGCTTTTTTTATTGCTGTATTTTAGAAGCTAACAGATAAATTACGGCCATTCGTATGGCAACGCCATTCTCCACTTGGTCTAAGATAACCGATTGCTGAGAATCGGCTACGTCTGAAGTGATTTCAACACCACGGTTGATTGGTCCGGGATGCATGATGATGATTTCTTTCTGGAGTGAATCCAATAATGCTTTGTCTAATCCGTATTGCTGTGCGTATTCTCTGGTCGATGGGAAATAATTCACATCCATTCGTTCGTTTTGTACGCGAAGCATATTGGCTACATCGCACCATTCTAGTGCTTTTCGCAAATTCGGTTCAACGGTTACGCCAAGGCTTTCGATGTATTTCGGGATGAGTGTTTTTGGGCCACATACTTTGACTTCGGCACCTTGCATTTGCAAAGCGTAGATGTTAGACAAAGCGACTCTTGAGTGCAAAATATCGCCTACAATGACTACCTTCTTTCCTCCTACTTCGCCCAGTCTTTCTCTGATAGAATAACTATCGAGTAAACCTTGTGTTGGATGCTCATGCGCTCCGTCTCCGGCGTTGATGATGCTGGCTTTTACATTTTGTGATAAGAAGTAAGCCGCACCCGGATTGGCATGACGCATCACGACCATATCGACTTTCATCGACAGAATGTTATTTACGGTATCAATCAGTGTTTCGCCTTTTTTGACCGAAGATTGCGCCGCCGAGAAACTAATTACATCGGCTGACAGTCTTTTTTGTGCCAATTCGAAAGAGAGTTTCGTACGCGTACTGTTCTCAAAAAAGATATTGGCAATGGTAATGTCGCGCAGCGAAGGCACTTTCTTAATCGGGCGGTTAATCACTTCTTTGAAATGATCTGCCGTTTCAAAAATCAAGTCGATGTCTTGCTTTTGCAGGTATTTAATCCCTAGTAAATGGTTGACTGACAGTTCGGACATTTTTTTTGTTGTATTATTTCGCTGCGCTCCGATTATTAATTTTTCTTAATATCAAATGCCTCGGGTGTTGTATGTTGTAAGTTATATGTTGTTGTCTCTTCTAAAATTCGTAATTCTCTTATCCCTTATCCCTTATCCCT
>NZ_DLGY01000001.1:0-86207 GCF_002482945.1 Flavobacterium sp. UBA7682 | reverse complement strand
CACTTTTTGCTGACGATTTACAGAAAGCTTTGTAAAAGTTGAGGTAAGAGTTGAAACCACTCATAAAGGCAATTTCTTTTAAGGATAAGTCCGTTTGTTGAATTAGCTTGTGTGCTTTTTTGAGGCGTTCTTCATTGTAGAGCTGGTAAATACTTGTATTGAAAAAGTGTCGGAATCCTACTTTTAATTTGAATTCGTTTGAGCCAAACATTTTTGCTAAAGCTTTAACTGAAGGAAGTGGTTCTTCGAGATTGTTTATAATGTAGTTGTAAACGCTTTGTATGATAGTTGAGTCTTTTGGACGTGGAATTATATTTCCTGAACTAAAGCTATCAGCGAGTGAGTTCTGAAGTACTGTTGTAACTGAAGTAATCAGAATATCATCACTATGAAGTAATTTAGAAATTGTAAAGTGAAATGGGAGCAGCTTTTTATTGCCGGTTACTAAAACTAATTGGATAGTGTGGAAATACTCTTCATTATTTATAATTTCCAGTTTTATGTTTTGCCAAATATCGTATGATTGAGGAGCTATTATTTTGTCAAACTTCATATCGTTTAGAGCGTCTGGACTGTAACCGAAGTTTGAAATGACTGATGCATTAAAGCTTTTGATATTATAGTCTTTGCTCAGCATAAATGTATTTTGGAGAACGCTTTGGTAATTGTAGTAGGGGATAACGTGACCTGATTTTGCAATCGTGTTTTGAATAGTTAGCCCTAAGATATTGAGTACGCTGCTTAGTTCATCTAATTCGTCATTCTTCTCTGTTGGTTCTATCCTATATGCCAAATTACCAGTTGCTAATTCGAATAGCATCTGATAAATATTTTTCATCCGTTGTTGGTAGGATTGGTTTTGCATGCAGAGAAGGAATAAAGCAGCAAAACTATAGAAGAAGAATTCCCGAATCAAACAGTATAGTGTGTGATTCGGGAATTTAATAGGGGTTTTTATGTGAAATTTATATTCTTAATCTTTTTCAATTAAAAGATTCTACGAATTGAATAAGCAATATTTTATAACAAAATTACATAACCATTTTTATCAAGTTTTAATTTTGCAAGTGCTTGCCATTTATTGAAACCACGTTTGTCGAAATGTGGCAAGTCTTTGAATGTTTTCCAATTACCGCCCCATTCCCAACCGTATTTTGCAAATATTTTTACACATTCGTACCAATCAGCTATTTGGTCATTGTCCCAATCTTTGGTGGTTTCCCAAGATGCCATTTTGCCGTCAATGATTAGGCAAATGTCTATGGCAAAGCCATAATTGTGTATGGATTGCCCGGCTTTGGCATTTGTTACTTTTTGGCCTATTGTGGTTCGGCCTTGTTGATAAAGTGCATCTTGCTCAGCAAATGTTCTTAAACCTTGGGTTACTCTTACTTTTGCTCTACCTGTTAGTGCTGTGTCACATTCTTGAATGATTGAGGTTACTTCATTTCTTACTGATGGATGTAGTTTTGCAATTCTATCTTTTGTTGGTGTGTCCATTGGTTTTAATTTGATTAGAGTTAATTATAATTGTTTTTTTTAAATTGTTATAATTGTATCAATTTGAATTTGAGGTATTTATTATGCAATTAAAGAATTTTATCAATCTAATTCAATTCGTATTTATACGTAATTTTTTGCCTTTTTATAGAGGCATTAATATATAATTGATTTATGAGCTTTGAGCCATTATTTTAGTTGATAGTTTTTGTTTTAGAATTGCCATATCATCGCTGACTTTTCTATCCAATATTTTTGCATAATGTTGAGTTGTTCTGAGATCTTTATGTCCTAGCATTTTGCTGACACTTTCAATAGGAACTCCATTTGATAGTGTTACTGTTGTTGCAAAGGTATGTCTGGCAATGTGAAATGTTAGGTCCTTTTCGATTTCGCATAAATCGGCTATTTCTTTTAGATAAGCATTCATTTTTTGATTGGAGAGGATTGGTAAAAGACGGTTTTCATTTAGACAAGTCGGATGGTTTTCATATTTATCAATAATTATTTGCGTGACCGGTAGAATAGGAATTTTTGAAGCACTTTCTGTTTTCTGACGATGAGTGAAAATCCATTTTTCACCATCTATGCCAATACTTATATGAAACTTTGTCAAATTTCTAACGTCAATATAGGCTAATCCAGTAAAACAGCTAAAAAGGAATATATCACGTACTAATGAAAGTCTTTCAGATTTTAAATTTTTAGTTATAAGACTTTGAATGTCTACTTCATTTAAATAGATGCGCTCTATATGTTTAACTTTCCCTCTATAGTTTGCAAAGGGGTCTTTATCTAGCCATCCGTTTGCACAACATTGTTTTACTATTTTGCCAAAGTTTCGAATATATTTAATTGTCGAGTTATTGTTGCATTTTTTTATACTTCTTAGGTAAAAATCATAGTCATTAATAAAGGCTAAGTCTATATTTATTATAGAGATATCATTGAGATTGTATTTATACTTCAAGAATTCTTTTGTATGACTTAATGAGGTAAGGTATCTCTTGTATGTATTATTTGCAAAATCTTTTCCAACCAAATCTTTCATGTTGTTGTTGTGATTTTCAAATATTGTTATCAGCATTCTTTGCTTTTCTTCGACTCCTAAAAATTTGTTTTTAAACGAACGTGCATCGATTTCAATATTGTTGTTTACCATATCCTTTTCGACCTCATTAACTTTGCATTTTAAAATATCGAGATAGCTATTTAATGACCTAGTTTCTTCTGAGTTTCCTTTTAATCTTCCTGAAATCGAATTCCATTTAGACGACTCGATAAATTTTGAAGTGCTGAATTCAATACGCACTCCATTAATGGTTACTCTTAAATAGATAGGTATTAAACCATTTTTAGCTGATTTTGAACTCTTAATGTAAAAGAGCGTTGATAGTTTGTGTTTCATTTTGGTGACCTTTTTTAGTTATTCAAATTAATGTTTATCCGTTTTATCTGCAAGATGTTCATTCTATGAACACCTTATTATACTGGTGCTGACAAAGAATTCGGTTACCCTGATTTTGAAATTTTTCGGGTAACCGAATTGGCCACCTTTATTTTGTGATTTGATGAATAATTTGAATAGTAGTAAAAACAGAAAAGCCTGTAAATCATACGATTTACAGGCTTTTGAACTAAAACAAAGTAGTTTCTGTGGAGTCGCCGAGAATCGAACTCGGGTCCAAACAAGCAACTAAAGAGCTTTCTACACGTTTAGTCTTTGATTGGGTTTTCGACAGTAGGCTATGCCAAAGACAGCGGCCTAATGCTTAGCTCTATCAGTGTCAGAAAGGATTCAGAACATTACCTTACCTAGGTTTACATTTACGGTTCCCCTGAGTCAGACGCCATAAACCAGGGCTTCTGAGGAGAATCCAGCTTCCCGATCTTATCGAGACTTGGCAAATCTTACTTTAATTCAGATTATGCAGCTAAAGCGTAGTTATTTTCGCCGTTTATGTGTTTATACCCTTGGATTTACGAGCAAAAGGTACCATGCTCGACGTGCTTACTGTTCAATTCGACTTGCTGTCAAAACCAGTCGACCCCAGTTTTTATTCTGATTAGCAAAAATCAGACCACAAAAGTAGTTAATTATTCGTCATTATCATCATTCAATTTAAATGGATAATCACCAAAAAGTGCGGCCAATTTTTTAGATTGATATGTTTTTTTGGTAAACTTATTGGAAAGTGTGATGATGGTTACTTTTTCTTTTCTCAAATTGATGAAAGAAGAGGTGTTGCCGTGCCACCAACCATTGTGAAAATAGAACGGTTCCCCTTTTTCATATTCAACCATTCTAATTCCTAGCCCATAATTTCTTAAACCTTTACTTTCATAGCTGTAACCTTTATAAACCTTTTTTAATAAATCAGCATTGAGGAAAAAAGGTGCGAAGCGCGCGGTATCAAACTTCAATATGTCCCTTGGTGTTGAGTAAATGTTTTTATCACCATAAATTCCGTCTAAATAATCGGTTCCGATTTCCATATTATTGCCTTTGTAGGAAGGAACGATGATTTCTCTGTCCTTTTCGAAATCACAAACAAAAGTATTGGTCATGCCTAATGGTGTGAAAATCATTTCTTTCATGGCTTCTGGATATTTCAATCCGGTTGCTTTTTCAATGATTAGCGCCAACATGGCATAATTAGTATTACAATAGCTAAAACGAGTATCGGTTTTGGTTTCTAAAGGGATTTCTTTTTCGACCATTACTTTGACTATATCTTCATTGGTTAGGATTTTTTTCTTATCCCAATTGTTATTTTCATAAGTGAAATAAGCATAATTTTTCATACCGCTTCTGTGGTTTAAAAGCGTTTGAACCGTCACATCAGGATAAGGAAAATCCTCAATTAAAGTAGCCGCTTTTTGGTCGAGTTTAATTTTTTTGGCATCAATCAACATCAAAATAGCGGTTGCAGTCAAGACCTTACTTACCGAAGCGATATGCAATGGTGTGTCTTTGGTTATTTTTTCATCCGTCCGTTTATTGGCATAACCCATGTAGTTTTCATAGATGATTTGGCCATTTTTGGCTACCAAAAAACTAACGTTGTCATTCTTTTCAGACCAAGTTTTTTCAAAGAAACGCGAAGTACCATATTTTTTATCCTCAAGAAATGCTTTGGAAAGTTTTGGTAATTCTTCTAGCAAAGGTTGCATTACAGGAATTCCGTTTTCGTTAATTTTAATAATACTTTCTTCTGCCTTTTCTTGTTTTGAACAGGAAGTAGGAACAAAACAGAAAGCAGTTATAAGTAAAGAGGAACAAAAAAGGAATATATAGTGGGATTTTTTAATTTTCATTTTTAAGACTTATGGAATCACAAATATAATTATTCAAGTAAGGTGGATAGTTAATATTTTGCAAAGCTTTCAACAGGTTTTTCACAATTTATATTTTTCCAAAAAAGTTTTGAAAACGTTTTCGTTACAACTACTTTTGAGGCACAAAAATCGAGAGCATGAAATTCGGAATAATTAAAGAGAGAAAAAATCCGCCTGATAGAAGAGTTGTATTTACGCCTGAGGAATTGGTGAGATTAAAGACCGAGCATCCGGAAGCAATTGTCAAAGTAGAAAGCTCTGACATCAGGGTTTTTAATGACGAGGAATATAAAAAGAACGGCATTGAAGTTTCAGATGATATTTCAGATTGCGATGTATTCTTTGGTGTAAAGGAAATACCGGTTGATTATTTGATTCCGAATAAAAAGTATTTTTTCTTTTCGCATACGATTAAAAAGCAAGCACACAATCGAAAATTGCTACAAGCTATTTTAGACAAGAATATTGAGCTTTATGACCATGAAACTATTGTTGATGCCAATAACAGAAGATTAATCGGTTTCGGACGTTATGCCGGGATTGTTGGTGCTTATAATGGTTTTAGAGCATTCGGCATTAAATATGAGTTGTTTACTTTACCCAAAGCAGAAATACTAACCGGTAAAGATGATTTAATCGTTCGTTTAAAAAGACAAACCTTACCCAATATCAAAATTGTCTTAACCGGTCACGGAAAAGTGGGAATGGGTGCCAAAGAAATTTTGGATGGGATAAAAATCAAACAAGTATCAGTTGAAGATTTTTTAAGTAAAGTATACTCACAGCCCGTTTATACCCAAATCGATGTTTTAGATTATAACAAACGTTTGGACGGAAAAGTATTGGACAATAACGATTTCTATAAAAATCCACAAGAATACACCTCCGATTTTGAGCGTTTTACCAAAGTAGCCGATATTTTTATGGCCGGACATTTTCATGGGAATAACGCACCGGATATTTTAACCCAAGAAATGCTCAAAGCGGCTGATTGCAAAATAAAAGTTGTTGCCGATATTTCTTGTGATGTTGACGGACCGATTGCCTGTACTGTAAAAGCTTCAACGATTGCCGAACCGTTTTTTGGTTATTTACCTTTCGAAAATAAAGAAGTTCCCTTTACTCATCCGGGTTCAATTATGGTGATGTCTGTAGATAATTTACCTTGCGAATTGCCCAAAGATGCCAGCGAAGGTTTTGGCGAAATGTTTATGGAACACGTGATTCCGGCTTTCTTTAACGGAGACAAAGATGGTATTTTACAACGCGCTAAAATCACCGAAAACGGCAAATTAACACCTCGATTTGCTTACCTTCAAGACTTCGTTGACGGAAATTAATTCGGGCTTGGTATCAAAAGGCATAAGTTTTTTTATTTTTGGGTAATAATCTACCAAAAGTGAAAAACAAAATCGCCTTTTTCTTTTTTCTACTCTGTTCATTTACTCATGCGCAGGAGTTGCTTCCTTTTGTGGAAAACTTTACCAAAAGCAATTACAACGGCGACAACCAAGTTTGGAGCGTAACACAAGGCAATGATAATGCTTTCTATTTTGCCAATAATCATTACTTGCTTCGTTTCAACGGTGTTCGTTGGGAGAAATACAGTTTGCCCAACAAAACCATTATAAGATCTGTTTTTTCGGATGGCGATAAAATTTATTCAGGTTCTTATAATGAATTTGGTTACTGGAAAAGACAGAATGGAATACTAAAATACACTTCACTTTCCAAAAACAAAAATTACTTTACCGGTTCGTCAATCAATGAAGAGATTTGGAAGATTTTTAAGCATGAGAATAAGATATACTTTCAGTCTTTTAATGAATTATATGTTTTAGAGAACAATAAGATTAGAAAAATCAGGATTCCTTTTCAGGTGTCGTATTGTTTTTTGGTTGACAATAAAATCTACGCAGCATCGGTTAAAGACGGTGTTTTTCTTTTTGAGAATAACGATTTCAAAAAGATTGAGAAATGGAATTTACTCGAAGACAATATCATTCATGCCATTGATAAAGCCAGTGGGAAAATGTACTTTTTTACTCAAAAAAGTGGTGTTTACATTGAAGACAGCAATGGTTTAAAACCATGGTCGCATCCGTTGAACGAATTACTAAAGAAGGAAATCATCATTACGGCTAAGGTAATTTCGAATAGCAAATTAATTATTGGAACGGCTTTTCAAGGGGTTTACATTATAGATTTGGCCAACAATAGTTATAATAATGTTTGCCGAAAAAATGCTCTGAAGAACAATTCCATTTTAAGTATTGGTTTGGACAAAGAAAATGATTTGTGGCTTGGTTTAGATAACGGAATTTCGCACATTGAAATCAATTCGCCTTATCGGATATTTTCCGACAACACCGGAATTCTAGGCTCTGTTTATACTTTGGCACCATTGAAAGAAGGCGGATTGTTGTTAGGTTCTAATCACGGAGTTTTTAAGTATCAGGATAAAATTTTGACCTTATTGCCCCAATCTCAAGGACAAGTTTGGGATATACTCCAAGTTGAAAACAAATACCTTATTGGTCACAACGACGGAACTTATATTTATGAAAACAATACGTTGCAAAAGTCGAATGAAGTCAGCGGTGGATGGAAATTTTTGAAAAGCAATTACCACAACAATTTTTTTCTGGCTAATTATTCGGGCATTGTTATTTATGAGAATCCGACAGATTTTAAAACTTTCAAATATTTTTCAAATCTGACCAAGCCAATTAAAAACATCATTCAGAACAAGCCAAATGAACTTTGGGCCGTTGACAATTACAGAAGTTTGTACAGAATCCTTTTTGACGAAAATTATGTTGTAAAAAAGGTTGAAAATATCACTCAGAAAAATAAAATTCTTAACGATTATGGTGTTAAAATGGTCAATTTTAATAATGAAGTGTTGTTTTACATTAATTCTAAATGGTATGCTTACAATGCGATTTCCGATACTTTAGAAATCAATGTTTATTTCAATAAATCATTTTCAAATATATCGGAACTCATTCCGATTGATGACGAAAACTTTATCGTTTTAAAGGACAAATCACTTTTTTTAATTAATAGAGTGAACGATAAATTTGTTTGGAATCTTATTCCGGAAAAATATTATGAAGGTAAAATCATCAATCAGGATACCAAAGTATTTAAGAATAATGGTGAATATTTATTGAATTTAGATGATGGTTTTTTTGCTTTTAAATTACAGAAGACTAAACCAAAACCAAATGACAAAAGCGTTAAGTTAGAAGCATTTGTTGATGGAGTTTTTGTGGAAAAGTCATCTACAATAGGGTACAACAAATCAATTGGTATAGATATTATTTCGGAATATTACGGTTACAACAAACAAGAATTGTTTTATACACTAGATGATGGTAAAAGGTATTTTCCTCTTAAAGATTCCAATATTGTATTAAACAACCTCTCCAGTGGAAGTCATGACGTTGCCATTTATTATAATGATGGAGATAATTACAAAGAGTTGGCCTCGTTTAACTTTAGCGTTGCCATGCCTTGGTATTTCTCGTTTTGGATGATTTTGATTTATGCAGCGATTATTTTTGCGGCATTTTATTTGTACTATAAGTGGAATAAAATAAGATACATAGAGAAATTAAAACTAAAAGAAGAAGAACTTAAACACCAGAAAGAAATTCTAAAACTAGAGATGGATGCCCAAAACAAATTGAAGTCTCAAGAATATGAAAAACACATATTGGAAGTTCAAATCCAGGCAAAAGCTTCTGAAGTAGCCGGAAAATCATTATCTATTGCGAAACAATCCGAAATGATAGAAAGTATTCAAAAGGCTTTAGAATCTGAGAATGATTTAGGCAATTTAAAAAGCAGTATCAAAAAAGCGATTAAAATAAATGCCATTAATAAAAATGAATGGGAGAGTTTTGAAAAGAATTTGCTTCAAAGTAACGAAGAATTTGTACAGCGTTTATCAAAAAAATATCCGGTCTTAACTTCTAAGGATATTAAGCTTTGTATTTACTTAAAAATGAATCTTTCTTCTAAAGAAATAGCTCCGTTAATGAATATTTCATTTAGAGGAGTTGAACTGCATCGCTACCGATTAAGAAAAAAGCTAGGATTAACTTCAGATGACAGTTTGTCAAAAATTATGATTAACTCATAATTTTTTACTTTTTATTGTCAATACTATAATTTTATTCTTAGTATTTTATTAATTATTAACTCATCAATTACTCATCATTTCCAATAACTGCCGATGAGTTTTTTGTCATATAAATTGATTTTAAATAGCTGTAAGTCAATTTATTATTTTTTTTATTTCTGAAAATGATGTGGTAATGTAGTAAGTGTAATCGCGTTACTATAACGTTTTAGTTTAGTACATTAGCTAAAACAAAATCACATTACTCAAATGAAAATTTTCCTATCTTATTTTTTATTGCTTACGATTAGTTGTTTTTCTTATGCTCAAGAACTAAATGGTAAAGTAGTTGATGAAAATGGCTTACCACTTCCGGGAGTCAATATTATTGCAAAAGACAAAAATATCAATAGCACCACTGATTATGATGGCAACTTTGCCATCCAAGCTGTAGCGGGCGATGTATTAGTTTTTTCTATGATAGGCTATGAAACTCTTACGCGAAATGCCCAGTCAAATATGGTCATTACTTTAAAAGAAAGTAACCAGTTATTAACAGAAGTTGTTGTGATAGGTTACGGAACTAAAAAGTCGGGTTCAATCACCGGTTCCGTTGCACAAATAAAGGCTACTGATATAGTTAAAACACCTTCACAATCTGCTATTCAAGCTATACAAGGTAAAGCAGCCGGTGTTAACATTGTCACTAATGATGAACCAGGTGCTAATCCTTCTATACGCATTAGGGGTTTGGGAACAGTTTTAGGCGGTAGAGATCCTTTGTATTTAATTGATGGTGTGGAAGCTACCGGATTAAACGGATTGAATCCAAATGAAATTGCTACCATAGATATTTTAAAAGATGCTTCTTCCTTAGCCATATATGGTCAAAAAGCTGCCAATGGAGCTGTTATTGTTACTACAAAAAAAGGAAAAAAAGGTAAAATAAGGGTAAATTATGATTCTTATTACGGTCAAAAATTCATTCAAAAGAAAGTTGAAATGGCCGACTCGTATCGCTTTGCGTATTACAATAATGTGGCAGCAGGTTCTTCAACCTATTATAGTTTTGATCAACCTTATAATACAGATTGGTTAGATGAAATTACCAATACAGGTGAAGTAATAAGTAATTATGTTTCTTTCTCAGGAGGTAATGAAAATGCCAGTTACTATTTTGGGGCTACAAATTATAAAGAAAAAGGTATTCTAATAGGAACAGAATACGAACGGAACAATATCAATTCAAGAAACGAATTCAAAATATTTGACGACAGACTTAAGATTTCCCAAAACTTTAATCTAGCTATAGCAAACAATACTCCTAAACCGGTTAGTGCTTTTACTAATGCTTACAAGCAATCTCCAATTGTTCCGGTGTATTTTCCAAATGGAAGATGGGGCGTACCATTGCGTAATCCTGCCACCGGACTTATAGATATCAATGGAAATGATCGTTTTAATAATGTGGC
The DNA here is from genome assembly GCF_002482945.1 of Flavobacterium sp. UBA7682. NCBI lineage: Bacteria > Pseudomonadati > Bacteroidota > Flavobacteriia > Flavobacteriales > Flavobacteriaceae > Flavobacterium > Flavobacterium sp. UBA7682. Next base: position 75,767 of record NZ_DLGY01000001.1, on the reverse strand, counting down.
CAACCCGGTAGCCCAACTAACTTACTTCAATGAAAGAAGTAAAAATATTGTGATGTCAGGTTCTGTAGCCGCGGAAATTGCTTTGTTGAAGGAATTAAAATATACTTCCAATTTTGGAGCAACATACACTTTGAATAAAGGCTATAATTTTTCATCAAACGCCGATATTTATTTATCACAAAATGCGACACAAACATTGCAAGATTATGAAGATAGTTTTGGAGATAACCCAATAAAATACAATACACTTCAACAGTACAAAAGCGATGATTATATGTGGAATTGGGATAATTATCTAACCTATAAAAAATCATTTAATAAGCATGATTTTACCCTGATTGCAGGGATGTCTAGAACTACTAAAAATAATGGTGAATATTTATCCGGAACTCGCTTTAATGTTCCTGAAAGTTCCAATTACTGGTATTTAGATTTGGCTTCTTTTAATGCCGACGCACCACCAGGAAGTGTGGTTTCCAATAATCATTCAACTCCAATTGTTTCAATAGCTTATTTTGGAAGAGCGGAATATGAGTTTGATGATAAATATTTGTTATCCGCTTCTATCAGAAGAGAAGGAATCAGTTCTTTTCAAGATGTTAAAAAATGGGGTTACTTTCCGGCAGTTTCTGCAGGATGGGTTATTTCTAATGAGACTTTTTTAGAAAAAATAAAGTTTGTTAATTATCTTAAACTCCGAGCAGGTTATGGAGAAGTAGGGAATGCCAATTCCTTAAATGCCTTGAATATTCCTGTTTTTGCTGCAGGTTACAACTATGCTTTTGGAGATAGCCAAACTATTTTTCCGGGAAGCAATCAGCCTTATCAAGTAGATCCAAACCTTACATGGGAAACCATGAAAGAATTTGATTTTGGACTTGATTTTAAAGTGTTAAATAACAGACTTTCCGGTTCTGTTGATGTTTATGACAGAACATCTTCAGACGTTATACTTCCGGTATCACTTCCTCCTGTTTTATCTCCGGGAGAAGTGACTGTAAATACAGGAGAAGTTAATAATAAAGGAGTAGAACTTTCTTTGCGATGGGATGCTGAAATTAATGACAATCTGAAATATTGGGTTGCCGGAAATTTTTCCCATAACAAAAACGAATTGACCAAAGTCGATAACGCCTATTTTTCAAGATTAATAGGTGGTGGTTTAGGAAATGGCGAATACACTAAACAAGTATTAGTCGGACAACCTCTGGGTAGTTTTTATGTGTATGATGTGCTCGGTATTAATGGTGACGGGGCTTTCATATACAGCGATGAAAGGGTTATTGCTGGTTCTTATTTGCCAACTTACACCTACGGATTAAGTTTAGGTGGAAGTTATAGAAATTTTGATTTTTCTGTGGATACTTATGGTGTTGGCGGCAATAAGGTTTATAATGGTAAAAAAGCGCAACGCTTTGGTGGAGAGAATATTGAATACAGTTATTTAGATAGTTTTTGGACACCATCAACCCCGAATACAACTAATCCAAAGCCCTACAATGAAACTCCAAGACCTTCAACTTATTTTATAGAAGACGGTTCTTTTTTGAGAATAAATAATATTACCATTGGTTATACAATCCCAAAATTTTATAACAAAATTGAGAAAGTAAGAGTCTATATCACTGCTGTTAATCCTTTTGTATTTACCAAGTACACTGGATATTCACCTGAAGTTGTTGGAGGTGATAATGCTAATCCACTTGGAGGTGCCGGAATTGAGTTGGATGCTTATCCAACGAATAAAACATTTTTGTTTGGTCTTAACATAAGTCTTTAAAATACTATGAAAATGATGTGTAACATAAAATTTAAAACAGCAATACTGCTATTCTCTTCTTTGATTTTCTTTTCGTGTGAAGACGATTTGAATGTTGAACCCAGTAATGCTCTTACAGAGATTGATTTTCTTAACGATCCTAATAATGCCGTTCAACTGGTTAACGGGGTTTACAACAAGCAATTAGATTACAATATGTATGCTTTTTCTTGGATAGGAATTACCAGTATTGTTTCTGATGATGCTGATAAGGGCTCCACACTTACAGATACCGGTGTAGATAAAGGAAGATTAGATAATTTGGCTTTTGGACCTACAGATATTTCATTTAATGATGTTTGGATAGGTCGTTATGATGGAATATATCGTGCCAATAATGCTTTGTTTTATTTAGAGCAATTGTCTATCGAAGAAAGCCTCAAGAACAGATTGATAGGTGAGGTGAAATTCCTCAGAGCATTGTGCTATTTTGATTTGGTTCGTTGTTTTGGTGGTGTACCATTGGTAATTACAAAAATCGATATTAATGATACTGCTCAAATTAATGAAGTGGTATATGTTAGAAAATCAAAAGCAGAAACCTATGCTCAAATAGAAACTGATTTGTTAGATGCTATCGATAAATTGCCTTTGAAAGGGGCATACGCACCCAATGATAAAGGAAGAGCTTCGAAAGGAGCAGCACAGACTTTATTGGCTAAAGCTTATTTGTATCAAGAAAAATGGCAACAATCCTATGATATGTGTGGTAACGTAATGAGTTCTGCACAATACGGTTTGCTGACTAATTATGCTGATGTTTGGAAAGAAATAGGCGAAAATGGTTCTGAGTCAATTTACGAAGTACAGGCCACATTAACTAAAGGTTTACAAGATTACACCAATGTTCAAGGACCAAGAGGAACTCCTGATTTAGGTTGGGGTTTCAATACACCATCATTATCGCTAGCCAACTCTTTTGAACCCGGCGATGTTAGAAGAGGTAGTTCAATCATTTTTGTTCCTTCAGTGCTTTGGGATGGATTTGTTGCGCCAACAACGTGGACTAATCCTAGATACAATTATAAATCCTATCAAAGTAGCATCGCAGAATCTTGGAATGGAGACCGAACCCAAACAGCTAAAAATCTGAGAATTTTAAAATACAGTGACCTATTGTTAATTCGTGCAGAAGCGGCTTTTCATCTAGGGTTGAATTCAGAGGCAACAGACAGGATTAACGATTTAAGAACAAGAGCAGGTTTAGGGACATTAAGTTCGGTTACACTAATCTCAATTTTAAAGGAACGAAGAGCTGAGATGGCAATGGAACACGACCGTTGGTTTGATTTAATCAGAACCGGTCAAGCACAAGCAGCTATGGCTGCGGATGGCAAAACATTTATCGTTGGAACCCATGAATTGTTTCCAATTCCACAAAATCAAATAATTACAAGCGGAGGCTTACTAACTCAAAATCCGGGGTATTAAAATTAATTTAACTTAAACCATTTTTTTATTATGAAAACAAACAAAATTTTTATTTCAGCATTTGCTCTAACCATTGCATTTGGCTCATTAACAAGTTGTAGCAGTGATAGTGATAGTTCATTACCACCAATCGGAGGTTATGACAATGCAGGACAAGTAGGCGAGACTGATTTGGTTGCCTATTGGCCTTTAAATGGCAACGGGAAAGAGAGTATTTCCAATACATCTCCTTCTGCAACAGTAGGAGCAACTTATACCGGTGACGCCGTTAAAGGTGACGGTTTGGTTCTTACCAATGGATATTTAGCTTATCCTGAAATTACATCTTTGGCTACAACTTCAGCAAGTATGTCTATAAGTTTATGGGCTAAAATCACAAACAATGGAGGAACAGACGGACATCCAACGATGTTATTTTCTTTGACACGTCCAAACGAATGGGCTGGAAATTTTAACTTAATGTCTGAAACCGGTTGGAGAACAGTGGCTAGTGATACACTTGTGATCAAAGGTTTAGCAGTTATCAAAAATGGTGATGGAAGTGCCAACTTCCAAGACATTATCAATTCAGCTAATCCAAGTGTTGATGACATTGCAGCTGGTCACGTTGCTCATGCAGCAAAATTTGCCAATGTTTGGGCTCATTATGTAATCACTTGGGATGCAACAACAGCGTTATTTAAAGTATATGCTAATGGTCAAAAAATTTCTAACCCAGTTTGGGAATCTAGAAATGGTGGAACTGCTTTACCTTTAAGTTTCTTTACACCGGCTAGACCAGTTATCGGAACATTTGGATCAGTTGCTTTCGGAACGCCTGATTCTTGGCAACGACCTATGAACGGTCAAATTGATGAAATACGTGTTTGGAAAAAAGCATTATCGGCAGCAGATATCAACTCTTTATACGAGCTTGAATTAGCTGGAAGATAATCTTCTTTTAAATGCAAATAAACCTAATAGGTATTACAAACCTATTAGGTTTTTCTTTAATTTTTTCAAAAAATAAGTCACAAATCTCCATCATGAGAAACTTAGTTAAGTTAATAGTTTTACAATTCTTTCTTATTTCTTGTTCGTGTTCCAACCAATCGAATGATAATCCTTCAGAGGAGCAACAATTGACAGATGAACAATTATTGGATTTAGCTCAAAAGGATGCTTTGAAATACTTTTGGGACTATGCAGAAACCAATTCAAAACTAGCCAGAGAAAGATATCATACTGATGAAGTCAGTGTTGATGCAAATCTTGTGACCACAGGTGGTTCAGGATTTGGATTAATGACCATTCTAGTAGGTGTTGAACGTGGATTTGTTCCTAGAGGTGAAGCAGTTTCAAGGTTAACAACAGCGTTAACATTTCTTGAAAATGCAGATCGGTTCCACGGAGCATGGCCACATTGGTTAAACGGAACTAACGGAAATGTAGTTCCTTTTGGAAACGATGATAATGGTGGCGATATCGTAGAAACTTCTTTTCTCTGTCAAGGACTAATTTGTGTCAGAGAGTATTTTAAAAATGGTACAGCCGAAGAGCAAGCCTTAGCTTTAAAAGCTGATAACTTGTGGAAAGGTGTAGATTGGGATTGGTATACTAAAGGAGAAAATGTGATGTATTGGCATTGGTCACCTGATAATGAATGGCTGATGAATCTCAAATTGGAAGGTTATAATGAATGTTTGATTACCTATATCATGGGTGCTTCTTCACCAACACATCCTATTCCTTCTGAAGCTTATCATCAAGGTTGGTCAAGAAACGGAAGTATTGTTAGCCCAGGAACAAGTTTTAATATTCCGAAAGTATTTAATTATAACGGTACTTCAACGGTTGGCCCAATGTTTTGGTCGCATTATTCTTATTTGGGTTTAGATCCAAGAGGTTTGTCTGATCAATATGCAAATTATTGGACGCTAACTCAAAATCATGCCAAAATTATGTATGCTTATTGTGTGGCTAATCCATTAGCATGGAATGGTTACAGTGAAGATTGTTGGGGTTTAACGGCAAGTTATTCCAGAAATGCTAATGGTTCAACAGGCTATTCAGCACACCAACCTAATAATGACCGAGGCGTGATTTCACCAACTGCAGCCTTGTCTGATTTTCCGTTTACACCGATAGAATCCATGAAAGCCTTGCGTTTTTTTTATGAGAATGCCGATTGGAAAGAAAGATTGATTGGTGTTGCCGGTCCGTATGATGCGTTTTCGCCTCATCATGATTGGGTTACTAAACGTTACTTAGCCATCGATCAAGGGACTATTGTTCCTATGATAGAAAATTACAGAACAGGTTTTCTTTGGAACTTATTCATGCAAGCGCCTGAAGTGCAAACCGGATTACAAAACTTAGGATTTACTTCTACTCAACACGGATTCTAAAATGATGCGTTCTTTTAAAATAGTGATACTGTGGTGTTGTTTTGGATTTGGTTTAAGTGGCTTAGCACAAGAAACACAAGGAAGTTTTTCGACGCAGATAACAAACACTTATTCTTATGGTTATTTATTGCGCAAACCACAAAATATAAAAACTAAAAAACCATTAATTGTTTTTTTACACGGTTCCGGTGAAAAGGGAACCGATTTAGAAAAAGTAAAAATACATGGTCCGTTAAAATATGTAAAGCATCACGAACTCTACGCCTATATTTTGGCCCCTCAATGTCCTGAAAATACATATTGGGAATCAGAATCTTTATACCAATTGATTCTAAAAGTAAGCCAAGAGAACAATGTTGATGCCAACAGAATTTACCTAACCGGTCTAAGCATGGGTGGCTGGGGAACATGGAATTTAGCCATAGCACACCCGGATATGTTTGCGGCTATAGTTCCAATTGCAGGATTTGTTGACAGAGTTCCATTAATTGAAGATTGTAAAATAGCTGCAATACCTACTTGGATTTTTCACGGTCTTTTGGATGATGTTGTTGATGTGAATTATTCGTCCGTAATTTATAAAAGACTAAAAGCTTGTAATGCCAATGTCAAATTAACCATTTTCGACGATGCTAATCACGACAGTTGGAGCAGGGTTTATGATAATCCGGAAATCTACGAATGGATGTTACAACAGATTAAAAAATAACAATATCAATCAATCAATCAATCAAAAATGAAAGTTAAATACACCATAATCTTATTACTGATAGCATGTATTGTCTCGGCCCAAAAAGCTAAAAAGAACAAGACGGCTATTGCTATTGCGCCTAAAGAAATATTCGTTTCCGACTTATTGTCCAAAATGACTTTCGAAGAAAAAATTGGACAGTTAAACCTTCCTACTTCCGGAGATATAACAACCGGTCAAGCCAATAGTTCTAACATCGCCAAAAAAATAGAAGAAGGTAAAGTAGGCGGATTATTCAACATTAAATCTGTTCAAAAGATAAAAGAAGTTCAAAAAATTGCCGTAGAAAAAAGTCGATTAAAAATTCCGTTGCTTTTCGGAATGGACGTCATTCACGGATACGAAACTACATTCCCAATTCCGCTTGGATTATCGTGTACTTGGGATATGAATCTAATTAAAAGAAGTGCCCAAATTGCCGCTCAAGAAGCCAGTGCTGATGGAATCAACTGGACGTTTTCCCCAATGGTAGATATTTCCCGCGATCCGCGCTGGGGAAGAGTTTCCGAAGGTTCAGGAGAAGATCCATATTTGGGAAGCCAAATTGCCAAAGCGATGGTAACCGGCTATCAAGGTGACGATTTGAGTAAAAACAATACTATTTTATCCTGTGTAAAACACTTTGCCTTGTATGGTGCGCCCGAAGGCGGAAGAGATTACAACACGGTAGATATGAGTAAAATCAGAATGTACAATGATTATTTACCACCTTACAAAGCCGCCGTCGATGCCGGAACAGCTTCCGTAATGGCGTCGTTTAATGAAATAGACGGAATTCCGGCAACTGGGAATAAATGGTTACTAACTGATTTACTCCGAAAAGATTGGGGTTTCAAAGGTTTCGTAGTAACCGATTATACCGGAATCAACGAAATGACCGAACACGGTATGGGTGATTTACAAACCGTTTCTGCTTTAGCCTTAAACGCCGGAGTGGAAATGGATATGGTTGGCGAAGGTTTTTTACTGACATTAAAAAAATCATTAGACGAAGGCAAAGTGACTATGCAACAAATCAACAATGCAGTTCGATTGATTTTGAATGCCAAATATGATTTAGGATTGTTTCACGATCCCTACAAATACTGTGACGCTAATCGTGCCAAAACAGAAATTTTCACTTCAACTCACAGAAGTGAAGCCCGAAAAATTGCCGCTGAGTCTTTGGTTTTGCTTAAAAATGAAAACCAAACTTTACCGCTAAAAAAATCAGGCACGATTGGCGTTATCGGTCCATTGGCGGATGCCAAAGAAAATATGGCAGGAACTTGGAGTGTGGCGACCAAACAGGAAAATTCGGTTTCATTAATCTCCGGAATTCAATCTGTGGTTGGAGTTTCTGCCAAAATATTATACGCTAAAGGTAGTAATCTTGATTATGATGCGGCTTTGGAAGAAAGAGCTACCATGTTTGGCAAAACGCTACACAGAGACCAAAGAACGAATGAAGAATTACTTTTCGAAGCTTTGAAAATCGCCAACCAATCAGATGTGATTGTTGCCGCATTAGGAGAATCGGCTGAAATGAGTGGTGAATCCAGTAGTCGTACTAATTTGGAGATTCCACAAGCGCAAAAGGATTTGTTACAAGCCTTATTAAAAACAGGAAAACCGGTAGTTTTAGTTTTATTCGATGGTCGACCATTGGTGATAACAGAGGAAAATAAAACTGTTCCGGCTATTTTAAATGTTTGGTTTGCCGGAAGTGAAGCCGGTTATGCTATAGCCGATGTATTATTCGGAAACGAAAATCCATCCGGAAAATTAACAGCGACTTTCCCAAGAAGTGTTGGACAAGTGCCCATTTATTATGCGGCAAAAAATACAGGAAGACCTTTAGGTAACAAAGAAGGAATCTTCGAAAAATTTAAGTCGAATTATATCGATGAAAGAAATGAGCCATTATTTCCATTCGGTTTCGGATTGAGTTACACGACTTTTAACTATGCTAATTTGAGTCTTTCTTCGACTAAAATGTCTTTCAATGAAACTATTAAAGCTACTGTAGATATTACCAATACCGGAGATTTTGATGGCAAGGAAGTGGTACAATTGTATATCAGAGACATAGTTGGTTCGGTGACCAGACCGGTTAAAGAGCTGAAAGGTTTTCAAAAAATAAACCTTAAAAAAGGCGAAAAGCAAATGGTAACTTTTGAAATTTCTGTTGAAGATTTAAAATTCTACAATACTAATTTGCAATTTGTGGCCGAACCCGGAAAATTTGAAGTCTTTATCGGAACCAATTCTGATACGATTAATAAAATAGAATTTGATTTGGTTAATTAATTTTATGTTTACTTCGAGGAAAACCCTTTGGTCATCAACTAAAGGGTTTTTTTTAAAGTAATAAGTTATTTCTATCTTTAGCAAAAAATATACTTTATGAAAAATTCGATTACCATCACTTTGCTGTTGTTCGCTTTTTGCCTTAAAGCGCAAACGATACAATCACCTTCAAAAGAACTTACGCTCGAGTTCAAATTAGCTGAAAAAGGTAGACCATCTTATTCGTTGACCTATAAAAACAAACCGGTGATTTTGAAAAGTCTCTTGGGTGTTTATCTCAAAGGCGATACCGATTTGGCTTCCAATTTTAAAATAGATAGCGTTAAAGTTTCTACTTTCAATGAAACATGGAAACCGGTTCTGGGAGAGCAATCTAGCATCGTAAATCATTACAACGAATTGACGTTTTGTTTATCTCAAATGGGAACTAACAGAAAGATGAACATTATCTTCAAAGTCTATGACGAAGGAATGGCTTTTCGCTATGAATTTCCAAAGCAACCCAACTTGAATTATTTCATTGTATCCGATGAAAAATCAGAATTCAATTTAGCCGGAAACCACAAAACGTTCTGGATTCCGGGTGATTTTGACAGTCAGGAATATGCTTATAATGAAACGCTATTGTCTGATGTTAATACCGAAAAAATCGATTTAAATAATGGTATCGGTCTAAAATCCATCGCAGGAAAACACGTCGTACAATCGCCATTAATGATGAAAACTGCTGATAATTTATACTTAAATATTTTTGAAGCAGCGGTTGTCAATTATCCGATTATGCATTTGGATTTGAATCCAACAACAAACGCTTTGACTTCTCGTTTGGTTCCCAATGCTATTGGCGATAAAGCTTATTTACAAGCACCTTATGTTTCGCCTTGGAGAACCATTATGGTAAGTGATGATGCCCGTGAAATTGTAGGTTCCAAAATGATTTTGAACTTAAATGAACCTTCCAAAATTGAAGATACTTCTTGGATTAAACCCATGAAATACGTTGGCGTTTGGTGGGAAATGCACGTAGGGAAATCGACTTGGGATTACGCCGGAAGTCAAAATGCGCAGAACACCGAATCGAGAGAATTAATTGCCAGTGGAAGACACGGTGCAACTACGGCGAATACCAAACGATATATTGATTTTGCTGCCAAACATGGTTTTGATGGCGTTTTAGTGGAAGGCTGGAATGTAGGTTGGGAAGATTGGTTTGGCAATTGGAAAGAAGATGTTTTCGATTTTACTACACCTTATCCTGATTACAATTTAGCCGAAATCAACGCTTACGCCAAATCCAAAGGAGTTAAGATGATTATGCACCACGAAACTTCGGGTTCGGTGGCGAATTATGAAAGACATTTGGACAGAGCATTAAACTTGATGAAAGAGTATGGTTATCCTGCGGCGAAATCAGGTTATGTTGGTCGAATTATTCCGCGTGGCGAGTTTCATGACGGACAAACAATGGTCAACCATTTCAACTTTGTAGCCCGAAGATTTGCCGATTACAAAATGATGGTCAATTCACACGAAAGTTCTCGTCCTACGGGTTACCACAGAACGTATCCGAATTACATTGCAGCAGAAGCCGCTCGTGGAAACGAGTTCAACGCTTGGAGTAACGGAAATCCGCCAAGTCACGAAACCATTTTGCCATTCACCAGATTATTAGGCGGACCAATGGATTATACACCGGGGATTTTTGAAATCAAAATGAGCTATTATGACAAGACTAAAAAAGAACAAGTTCATACGACTTTAGCCAAACAATTGGCTTTATATGTGACCTTGTATTCACCGTTGCAAATGGCAGCCGACTTACCGGAAAACTATGAAAAATATCCGGATGCTTTTCAGTTTATTAAAGACGTAGCAGCCGATTGGCAAGAATCAAAATATTTGGAAGCTGAGCCGGGAGATTATTTGACGGTTGCTCGTAAAGACAAAAAATCGGAGAACTGGTTTTTAGGTGCTATCACCGATGAAAATGCCAGAAATACTGAAATTAAATTGGATTTTCTTTCTCCGAATAAAAAATACAAAGCTATTATTTACCAAGACGGGAAAACAGCGCATTGGGAGAAAAACCCAATCAGCTACGAAATCAAAACCATGACTGTGACTTCTAAAACCAAGCTGAAATTAGTTTTAGCTGCCGGTGGCGGAACAGCGGTTAGTTTGGTGCCAATTAATTAAAAATCACTTTTATGAAACATCGGATTGCCTTACTAATATTGTTATTCATTTCAAATTATGGAATAGCCCAGCAAAAGACGTATTGCAATCCGATTAACATTGACTACGGTTATTGCCCAATTCCCGATTTTGTCAAACAAGGAAAACATCGTGCCACTGCCGATCCGGTACTGACATTTTTCAAAGGCGAATACTATCTTTTTTCGACCAATCAATGGGGTTACTGGCATAGTAAAGACATGTCTGATTGGAAATTTATTGCTAAAAAATTCCTTCGAACTGAGCATAAAGTTTATGACGAATTGTGCGCACCTTCGTTGTCTTTTGTCAACGATACTTTGCTAGTTGTTGGTTCAACGCACGGCAAAGAATTTCCGCTTTGGATGAGTACGAATCCGGAAAAAGGCGAGTGGAAAGAGTTAATCCACAAATCAGAAGCCGCCGCTTGGGATCCGCAAATTTTTTGGGACAAAGAAAAAGATGAAGTCTATGAATATTACGGTTCGAGTAATTTGTATCCGCTATATGGTATAAAACTTAACCGCAAAACTTTCCAGCCGGAAGGCGATAGGATTCCGGTACTGGCTTTGAATGATGACGAACACGGATGGGAACGCTTTGGCGAGCACAACGACAATACTTTTCTGCAACCGTTTACCGAAGGTGCTTTTATGACCAAATACAACGGTAAATATTATTTGCAGTATGGCGCGCCCGGAACCGAATTCAGCGGCTATGCCGATGGCGTGTATGTGGGCAATCACCCGCTTGGACCATTCGAATACCAATCACACAATCCTTTTTCGTATAAACCCGGAGGTTTTGCTCGTGGTGCCGGACATGGCGCGACTTTCACCGATGCGAACAATCAGTATTGGCATATTTCAACGATTGGTGTTTGTGTGAAAAACAATTTCGAACGTCGTTTGGGTATTTGGCCTGCCGGATTTGATAAAGACGATATTCTGTATTCAAACACAGCTTATGGTGATTATCCAACGTTTTTGCCTTCGGAAAATAAAGGCCATTTGAGCGAAAGCTTTGCCGGTTGGATGTTGCTGAATTATAACAAACCCGTTCAGGTTTCTTCAGCGCTTGGTGGCTTTCAGGCGAATCTTTCGGTAGATGAAGATATTAAGACTTATTGGTCAGCGAAAACGGCTAACAAAGGCGAATACTTGATTTCTGATTTGGGCGAAAAAAGCATTATCCATGCGATTCAAATCAATTATGCCGATCAAGATGCCGAGTTAATGGGTAAACCCGAAACAACATTGGGCCACCAATACATTATCTATACTTCGAACGATGGTAAGAATTGGAAAATCTTAATCGATAAAAGCGAAAGCACCAAAGATGTCCCGCATGAATATATAGAATTAAAAACTCCGGCTTCGGCACGTTATTTAAAATTGGAGAATATTGGTATGCCAACGGGTAAATTTGCGATTAGTGGTTTTAGGGTTTTTGGCAAAGGAAGTAGTGAAAAACCAAGCGAAGTTAAAGGATTCGTACCCTTGCGTTCCGGACAAAAAGTAAAAGGCGAGCGCAGAAACGTTTGGTTCAAATGGCAACAGGAGCAAAATGCAGATGGTTATGTAATTTACTTTGGGAAATCGCCGGATAAATTATATGGTTCGATTATGGTTTACGGCAAGACCGAGTATTACTTTAATGGATTGGATAAATCGGATGCGTATTATTTCCAAATAGAAGCTTTCAACAACAACGGTATCGGTCCAAAGAGCGAAATCAAAAAAGCCGATTAGTTTTCAGTTATCAACCAACGCAAACGTTGTAATTTTTTTGAAATATTCGCAAAAGTGACTTTAAGAAAACGTTTTCGTTAATAACTAATTTTGTCGCCATCATTAGTGTTTTACTTATAAATGTATATTTATCCAATCAAGTTTATCTTAATTTAAGAATTTGATAATTTATCGACTCAATTTTTACACAAACAATAACTATTAACAACCTAACCAAAAACTATAATTATGAATTCAGAACAAACCAAAGCCAATAATTCGGCCCTTTACACTTTAATTACCGTATTCTTCTTTTGGGGATTTATCGGAGCGTCAAATGGTGTTTTTATTCCTTTCTGTAAAATTAAATTTGGGTTAGATCAGTTTCAAAGTCAGTTGATAGATTTTGCTTTTTACGGAGCGTACTATATCGGAGCATTATTGCTTTTTATTTTTAGTAGTATGGCGAACAAAGACATTCTCAACGCTTGGGGTTTCAAAAAAGGAATTATTAATGGTTTATTGATAAGTACTTTTGGTGCGGCATTTATGATTTTTGCGGTAACTCAGGGAAGTTATGCTTTAATACTAGGCGCTTTATTTATTGTAGCTCTTGGATTTTCTCTACAACAAACTTCTGCACAACCTTTTGCAACCTCATTAGGAGATATTAAAACTGCTTCTAATCGTTTGAATTTGGCCGGAGGAATTAATTCTTTTGGAACTACTATTGGTCCAATCGTGGTTTCTATAGCTTTATTTGGCGTAATTGCGGGAGCCAATTTAGAAGAGTTTGCCCAAAAAGCTGATTCCTTGGATAAAATGGAAATCCTTTACGTATTTGTTGGAGGTTTGTTTTTATTGGCTGCTGCCTTATTCTATTTCTCTAAAAAATTGCCATCAGGAAAAAGTGATTCCACCTTTGAACCGGCAAGTAAAGCAATGAAAACGTTAATTGCTATTACTGTGGTATTGGTTGCTATTTTTGGATATATTTTCTCAAGATATGAAGATGCCGATTTCATCACTCGATTTATTGAAAATAAAGAGAAAGATTATTTAGGACTTTATTTGACTATTGCAACATTATTAGTTACCGTTTTCGGATTGTTATTTGCCAATGTTAGAGCGCAAAAAAATCCGGAAGGTTGGGGTGCCATGAAATACCCACAATTGGTTTTAGGGATGTTGGGAATATTCACTTATGTTGGAGTTGAAGTAACCATTCAAAGTAATTTAGGCGAACTTTTAGACACCGCTGCTTTCGGAAATATTACAGGTTCGGCATTGGCACCATATATCTCAATGTATTGGGGAAGTTTGATGATTGGCCGTTGGGCCGGAGCCATTTCGGTTTTTAACCCAACCAATTCTGTGCGTAAAATTCTGTTGATAGTAATACCTTATGTAGCTTTTGGAGTGGTATTGTATGTAAATCATTTGTCAGGGCAAGATGTTTCACCGTTATATGCTTATGCCGCAGTGGTTGCTTTTCAAATTGCAGGTTTCTTTTTAGGGCAAGACAAGCCATCAAAAACATTAATGATTTTTGGTTTAATGGGAATGATTGCCATGATTATTGGTTTATTCACAACAGGAACAGTGGCTATTTATGCTTTTATGAGCGGTGGTTTATTTTGTAGTATTATGTGGCCAGCTATTTTCTCATTGGCTATTACCGGTTTGGGAAAATATACTTCACAGGGTTCAGCTTTTTTAGTAATGATGATTTTAGGTGGTGGAATTATTCCTCCGTTACAAGGGAAAATTTCGGATATCATCGGAATTCACCAGTCATATTTTATTCCTGTAATTTGTTTTGCTTATTTGGCTTACTATGGTTTTGTTGTAAAAGGAATTTTGAAAAAGCAAAATATTGATGTAGATGACATTCAAGCGGAAGGCGGTCATTAACCAATCCGATTTTTTATAAATCAAAAATCCCGCATCGAGTAAACTTTGCGGGATTTTCTTCATCAAAACCTAACCAAAACAACTATTTATTTTTTATCTTCAATCTTGGCTTTTGTGCCATCTGCTTTGTAATAGTAATAATCATCATCATTTCTTGGGTTGTTTGTAGCATAATCATTGTTGTAATTATTATTGCTATGGTAAACATACCCTTGGTTGCTGTAACCTTTTACATTTCCAAACATTTTCACAATATCACCTCTACGATCATAGACAATTTGCAATCCACCAATTTGGGTTAATGCATGTCTGTTGTATTTCATGTAAACCGTTCCAATTCGGCTTACTCTGTCTCGGCTGTCGTAGTTGATAAAAGTGTTACCAACACGTCTTACTCTGCCAAAACTATCATGTTCAATTCGGGTTCCATAATTTACAGGACCTCTCGCAGTAGTAGTTTTTGCTCCTCTTTTTCCGGCGGTTTTGTAAAAATAATCACCTTGACTGTCTTGTGGACGAGTACTAAAATCAAAGTCTCCATTTGGAAAAACAAAAAACTCAATGCCTCTTTCCACAAATGAGATTGGCTCATCAAAGCTATATCTCGTTCTTAAATCTGTTGCATTCACTACGTTTCCAACCAGTAAAACAGTAGCTACTAAAAGGGTAATTTTTTTCATAATCAATACAATTTGAGTTTTGCTTACTCTTTCGATTTTCAGCGTCTTCGAACAGTTATTATTGCTGTTGTTTGGTACATTCCAATACATGTGCCAAAGCCCGTAAATAAATTCTTAAGGTTTGGTTAAGACGAGATAAGATTCAGTATTACAGGTGTTTAAGAATCCGAAAAAGGCATTGTCTTTTATTGTTCTTCGTTTGAATATGTTTAAAAAATTAGTACATTTGCTGACGAATTTGTAAACTAAAGAACTTTATTCTATTAAAATTTCAATGAAAAACCTACTATTTTCATTATCCTTTTTGTTTTTATTGTCAAAAGGTCATGGCCAAACTTATATTCCTTATTACGGTACTATAGTTGACCAAGTTTCAGAAGCCAATGTATTAGACAATTTAACTGAATTCGAAAGCCTTGGGGTCAAAAGAAGAGGAACTGCCTCTTTGCAAAACACACTTGACTGGTTAAAAGCAGAATATTTAAGTTATGGATATACCGCTTCACAATTGCAGGAATACAGTTTTACCAATGGTTCGACTACTTGTAAAAATTTGGTGGTAACCAAAGTCGGAACCCTTTATCCTAATACGTTTGTCATTATATGTGGCCATTACGATACCATAACTGGAAAAGGAACTAATGACAACGGAAGTGGTGTAGTTACTATTTTTGAAGTCGCTCGTTTGTTGCAAAATATTCCAACAGAATACTCTATAAAGTTTATTAATTTCAGTGGAGAAGAAGATGGTTTGGTTGGAAGTCAAAACTTTGTTTCTACAGTGGTCAATGCTACTAATCCTAAAATGGACATTAAACTGGTATTCAATATAGATGAAGTAGGAGGAAGAGCTGATATGATCAATGATACCGTTACTTGCGAAAGGGATACCGGAAGTCCAACCTCCAATAATGCGGTTTCCAATACTATTACCAATGAATTGATTACTTGTACCCAACTTTATTCTTCTTTGAATACTCATTTGTCTTATGCCTATGCTTCTGATTATATGCCGTTTGAAGAAAACAACGAAGTGATCACCGGTTTTTTTGAAAAAAATGAAACACCACACCGTCATACATCAAGTGATTTGTTAGTCAATATGGATCCTGAATATGTATATAATATAGCCAAAGCTGCTACTGGTGCGATGCTTCATTTTGCAGTAGCTTCAACAGCCACACTTGACGCTGATGAGTTTGTCAATGATAATCAAGTGAGTTTTTACCCAAGTCCGGCGAAAGATATTTTGAATATCAATTTAGGTACTTTAACCGACACTCATTATTCTTTTTCTTTAATTGACTTACAAGGTAAAGTTGTACTTAGCCGTGAAGTTAAAAACCCTAATTTGTTAGAAAGTATTTCTTTGAATGGTTTATCTAAAGGGATGTATTTAGCAGTATTGCAAACTGCCAATAATAGAATCGCCAAGAAAATAGTTATCGAATAATACCTCTAAAAAAATAAAAACTATTGTAATGAAATTTAGATTTCAGATTATCCTATTATTATTTTTATCACTAACCGTTGCATATTCACAAGAATATATACCAAGTTATGACGCAGTGGTTAATCAATCAACACAAGCTAATATAACGGCGAGATTGACCGAGTTTCAGAATCTAGGAGTGAAACGAAGAGGAACAGCAGCCTTACAAAATACGTTGGATTGGTTGAAAAGCCAATACTTAAGTTACGGCTACACGGCTTCTCAAATGGAAGAAGATACCTATTCTTATTCGGGATTTACTTGTAAAAACCTTGTTCTTACCAAAGTAGGCTCTTTATATCCTAACACTTACGTAATTGTTTGCGGACATTATGACACTATTTCTGGTACAGGAACGAATGATAATGGTAGTGGAACGGCTATTATATTAGAGATTGCTCGTTTGCTTCAAAATATTCCAACGGAGTATTCGATAAAGTTTATCAATTTTAGTGGTGAAGAAGATGGTTTGAGAGGAAGCCAACATTTTGTAACCAATGTGGTAAATGCAACCACTCCCAAAATGGATATTCGCGTGGTGTTTAACATAGATGAAGTGGGTGGTGTTGCCGGAGAAATAAATGATACCATTACCTGTGATGTTGATGAGTCTTTGCCAATGGCTAATAATGCCGCATCAGCAGTAATTACTGAAGAGTTGGCTACTTGTGTCGCTTTATATTCTCCGCTAAATACTTGGATTAATTTTGCCGAAGCTACGGATTACATTCCGTTTGAGAATAATGGAGAAATCATTACCGGTTTTTATGAAACCAATATCTCTTCTCATCCGCATACACCATCAGATAATTTGGCTAATATGGATCCGGAATTTTGCTTTAATGTTGGAAAAGCTGCTATTGGTGCCACTATGCATTTTGCAATAGCCAATGCTTCCGCTTTAGATAATCAGTATTTTAATGAAGATGCTCAGGTTAGTTTTTTTCCAAACCCTTCTAAAAGTATTCTCAATATCAATAAAGGGAATTTAAATGATGCCAATTATACTTTTTCCATAATTGACATTCATGGTAAAACAGTTCTGAACCAATTTTTTACGGATACCGGTTTAATAGAAACCATTGATGTGAGTGATTTAAGCAGTGGTATTTACCTTGGCGTTTTAGAAACCGCAACTAATCGTATTACTAAGAAAGTCATTATTCAATAAAAAAAGCCTTCCCATCGGAAGGCTTTTTTTATAATTTGTCTTTTAGGTATTGTGCCGTGATTGACTTTTTATTTTTTACAATCTCTTCCGGTGTTCCGACCGCTAACAATTGGCCACCAGTTTCGCCACCTTCGGGACCTAAATCGATAATCCAATCGGCACATTTGATTAAATCTAAATTGTGCTCTATGACGATAATCGAATGGCCTTTTTCAATCAACGCATCAAACGAAGCCAAAAGCTTTTTAATGTCGTGGAAATGCAAACCGGTTGTTGGTTCGTCAAATACGAATAACGCTTTTTCTTTGGTTACGCCTTTTACTAGGAATGAAGCCAGTTTGATACGTTGCGCTTCTCCGCCTGAAAGTGTAGAAGACGATTGTCCTAATTGTACATAACCCAAACCAACATCTTGTAACGGTTGTAGTTTTTGAGTGATTTTAGTCTGTTTGTTTTCCGAAAAAAACATAATCGCATCATCAATGGTCATTGTTAAAATGTCATCAATATTTTTGCCTTCAAAAGCGACTTCCAACACTTCTTTTTTAAAACGTTTTCCGCCACAAGTATCACAAGGCAAAGAAACATCTGCCATAAATACCATTTCTACATTGATAGAGCCTTCGCCTTTACAGGTTTCACATCTTCCGCCGTCAACATTGAAAGAAAAATGTTTGGCTTGATAACCGCGCACTTTTGATAGTTTTTCTTTGGCATACAAATCACGGATATCGTCGTAAGCTTTGATATAAGTCACCGGATTCGAACGCGAACTTCTACCGATAGGGTTTTGGTCAACGTATTCGATGTGTTTTATATGTGAAAAGCTTCCGGTCATTTCGGTAAATTGTCCGGCTTTATCTCCAATGCCTTCTAATTTCTTTTGCATCGCCGGAAACAATATTTTCTTCACTAACGTACTTTTTCCGCTGCCGGAAACTCCGGTGATTACCGTTAGGCTTTCTAAGGGGAAAGTGACGTCAACATTTTGCAAGTTGTTTTCTCTTGCGCCTTTGATTTCAATAAAGTTGTTCGATTTTCTGCGTTTTTTTGGTACTGAAATTTCCAATTGTCCATTTAAATATTTAGCTGTCAAAGAATCCGCTTGTAATATTTCATCAAATGTTCCTTCGGCAACCAATTCACCACCAAAAGTTCCGGCTTCCGGACCAATATCGATAATTCTGTCTGCAGCTTTCATAATATCTTCATCATGTTCGACAACGATTACGGTATTGCCTAAATCACGAAGATTTTTCAACACTTTGATTAATCTCTCAGTGTCTTTCGGGTGTAAACCAATACTGGGTTCATCCAAAATATACATAGAACCTACCAAACTACTCCCTAATGAAGTCGCAAGATTGATGCGTTGTGATTCACCGCCGGAAAGTGAAGCAGAGTTTCTGTTTAGCGTCAGGTAATCCAAACCAACATCGCTCAAGAAAGCCAATCGGTTATTGATTTCTATTAAAAGGCGTTTAGCGACTTTGGCATCATATTCTGAAAGATTTAATTCGTTAAAGAAAGGAATCAATCTTTTAATCGACATATCGACCAATTCTGATATGGTTTTGCCGCCAACAGTGATGTAATTAGCTTCTTTTCTTAATCTTTTTCCTTTACAAGTGTTGCACTTGGTTTTACCGCGGTAACGAGATAGCATCACACGGTTTTGGATTTTATAATTTTTCTCTTCGAGTTCTTTAAAGAAATCATCTAAACCCGTAAAGAGTTTGTTGCCTTTCCAAATCAAGTCTTTTTGTTCTTCTGTTAACTCGAAGTAAGGATTGTGGATCGGGAAATCAAATTTATAAGCATTGTTGACCAATTGATCGCGATACCAACTCATACTTTCGCCACGCCAAGGATAAACAGCATTTTCATAAACAGAAAGTGAGGTATTCGGAATCACCAATTCTTCATCTATTCCAATGATATTGCCGTAACCTTCACAAGTTGGGCAAGCGCCATAAGGATTGTTGAAACTGAATAAATGAATATTAGGCTCTAAAAAAGTAATGCCGTCTAATTCAAAATTGGCACTAAATTCCAATCGTTTTTTGGTGTCCAATTCTTGTAGGTAACAAATGCCTTTGCCTTCAAAGAAAGCGGTTTGTACAGCATCTGCCAAGCGATTGTAGAAGTCTTCATCTGCTGCAGTTTCGGAATTGAATACAATTCGGTCAATGATCAGTAAAATGTCTTTATTGTCTAGCGAATGTTGGTCGATTTCATCCAAACGCACCATTTCGTTATTGACTAAAATACGAGCAAAACCTTGTTGAAGTAAAACTTTTAATTTGTCTTCCAATTGTCTTCCTTCTTCTAAATGAATAGGGGAAAGAAGCAACCATTTGGTGTCTAAATCAAATTCTTTAACCGCGATAACGACATCAGAAACAGTATCTTTCTTTACTTCATTGCCTGAAATTGGGGAGAATGTCTTCCCGATTCGAGCAAAAAGTAATTTTAAGTAATCATAGATTTCAGTAGAAGTGCCAACGGTTGAACGTGCATTAGTTGTATTTACTTTTTGTTCAATAGCAATAGCCGGAGCAATGCCTTTGATATATTCAACTTTAGGTTTGTCTAAACGACCCAAAAATTGACGTGCGTAGGAAGATAAACTTTCTACATAGCGACGTTGTCCTTCGGCGTATAAGGTGTCAAAAGCCAAACTTGATTTTCCTGACCCGGAGAGTCCGGTGATGACGACCAATTCATTGCGCGGAATGACCACATCCAAATTCTTTAGATTATGGATTTGTGCGCCTTTAATCAGGATATTTTTCTTTGGTTCTAACGTAGCAATTTCTGTACTTTTCATGGCTAAAAAGGAATGTTTGCAAAGGTAATCATTTCTCATCTTGGAAATGATACCAATGGAATTACATTTTTTTGTTTTTTTATATTGATGAATTAAAAATGAAACGATATTTTTACCTATTCATAACAACCAAACTAAGTTTATGCGTTTTTTCCAATCGTTTTTTAATGCCATTTTAATTGTATTGTTGTTCATTTCACAACTTACAGCTCAAGAATTACCACCCATTGTAAAATATGGCTCAACGGTTTATGGTGCAGGAAATCAAAACTGGATGGTTACGCAGGATAATAATCAGTTTGTTTATTTTGCCAACAATGAAGGTTTGTTAGAATTCAATGGTTCAAACTGGTCGCTATATCCATCTCCTAACGAAACAATTATACGTTCTGTAAAAGTGGTTGGGGATAAAATTTACAGCGGTTGTTATATGGAGTTTGGTTTTTGGAAACGACAAGCTAACGGTACTTTAAAATACAATTCATTAAGTCAAAAAATTAAAAGTAAACTCATAGAAGATGAGCATTTTTGGAACATTATCAACTTAGATCATTGGGTTTTATTTCAATCTTTTAACCGTATTTATGTTTACAATTCAAAAGACGGTAGTTTTCAGTTTATAGACAATCATCCTTATATTTTCAGATGTTATAAAATCAATAATTCTATTTATTTTCAGGCTGTAGGAGAAGGTTTTTATGAGGTAGTCAATGGCAAAAGTGTCTTGGTTTGTGATGATGACAGAATTAAAACCAACAGGATTGTTGAAGTTTACAAGCATAAAGACGGATTGTTGTTTCAAACAGAAAGAGCAGGCGTTTTTAAATTGGAAGATAAGATTCTGACACCTTTTTACTTTGAATCTGAGAGCGAGTTAAAACCAAATTCTATTTTTTGTGCCAAAATGTTGTCTGATGGTGGTTTTGCTTTGGGGACGATTTCAAACGGAATTTTCATACTTGATAAGCAAGGAAAAACTCGCTATCACATCACGCAGAACAGTGGTTTGAGTAACAATACTATTTTATCGATTAATGAAGATGATGATAATAATTTATGGTTAGGATTAGACAATGGAATTGATTGTATCAACTTGCAATCTCCTATCAAAAGCTACAAAGACGACTCGGGATTCTTAGGAACTGTTTATGCTTCAATTAAATTTAAAGATAAAATTTATGTTGGAACCAATCAAGGGTTGTTTTCCAAAAGTGCTTTAACCAATGAAGGTTTCAGTCTAGTTAATGGAACTAAAGGTCAGGTTTGGACGCTATTTGAGTATGATAATCAATTGTTTTGCGGACATGATTTAGGAACATTCTTAATTGGTCAGACCGGTATAAGTTTAATTTACAAGCAATCAGGAACATGGAAATTCAATAGTTTACCCAATCGGCCAAATATAATGTTGCAAGGGAATTATAATGGGATTTCTGTTTTAGAGAAGAAAAACGGCAGTTGGGCTTTTCGCAATAAAATTGAAGGTTTTGATATTTCCTCACGCTATTTCGAAGTAGACAATAAAAACGAGATTTACGTTGGACACGAATATAAAGGCATCATAAAAGTTACCGCCAATGCAGATTTTTCAAAAGCCAAGAAATTTGAGGTGTTAAAATCACCGAGTAAAGGCAAGCACATCAGTTTGGCCAAATATAATGGGACTATATATTATGCAGGAAGAAGCGGTATTTTTAGACTTAACGCTAAAACCGGTTCCTTTGAAAAGGATCATAATTTGAGTAGTATCCTTAAGAATAACGAGTATATTTCCGGAAAGTTAAATGTTGATAAGTCTAACAAAATGTGGTTTTTTACTAAAAATTACATTTATTATTTCACTTCAGGAAATTTTGACAAAGGCTTAAAAAAGCATAAAATCTCTATTCCTTTTTCTATAACTAATCCGATGATTGGTTATGAAAACATCACTCAAATATCTGATAATGAATATTTTGTTGGTAAAACGGACGGTTATTTTATCATTAACCTTTCGGATTTCAGAGTCAAAACGCACAATATTATACTGACTGAGGTAAGTGTAAATAAATTGAGCCAACCTCTTGTAAACTTGTCCATTTCAGAAGTTGGTGAATTATCGCATGATGAAAACAACCTCATTTTTAATTACACTGTTCCGCAATACAACCGTTTTATTGATGTTGAATATCAATATATGTTAGAAGGACAGCAAGGACAATGGAGTGAATGGAGCGCCAAGTCTAGCATCAATTTTAAAAATTTAGAACCTGGAGATTATACTTTTAAAGTAAGGGCCAAGATAGCCAATTCTTTACCCGGAAATATCGTTGAATATAAGTTTACTATTTTAAAGCCTTGGTATGCGACCAATTTGGCTTGGTTAGTTTATTTATTACTGTTTATCACTATGGCATATTACATCAACAAAGCCTATAGAAATTACTACCGTAAACAAGAAGAAAAATTAATTGAGGAAAACAATTTATTGTTGGAAATAGCCGCTTTAGAAAATGAGCAACAGTTAATGAAACTCAGAAATGAGCAACTTTCACAGGATGTTGATGCTAAAAATAGGGAACTGGCTGTATCTACTATGAGTTTAATCAAGAAAAATGAGTTATTGAATATCATCAAAGAAGATTTGAAAAAATCATCAGAAGAAAATAGCGGCAGAAATATAAAGTCAGTGATATCAACGATTAACAGAAATATTACTGAGGATGATTCTTGGAATGTTTTCAAAGAAGCGTTTGATAATGCAGATAAAGACTTCCTTAAAAAGATAAAAGCCGCTCATCCGAGCTTGACACCTAGTGATTTGAAATTATGTGCTTATTTAAGGCTCAATTTATCCTCAAAAGAGATTGCGCCAATGTTAAATATTTCGATTCGAAGTGTCGAGATAAAACGATATCGTTTGCGTAAAAAACTCAATTTATTACATGACGATGGGTTGGCGAACTACATTTTAAGTGTATAACTATACAAGTTTTAGTTAAAACACCACAACATTACCTTTACAACAACCTTTTCGTAAACTACTTTCAATCTTTTTTTTGGAACTATTTTGTATAGTTACCTTTTTGTTTTATTCGGTTTTATTGACTGTTTTGTCAAATTCATAATTATGATTGCTTTAAATTTCATTATGTATATTTTTTGTTGTGGTTGATAATGCATATCGTATTTTTTAAATAAATAATTTAACAACATCTTAACAAGGCATAAAAAGTGTCTTAAAAAATTAACCAAAACCAATATAATATTAATCGCTTATGAATTTAAAGCTATTTTCTGAAAGAACTAGGAAAAATCTTTTCCTATTTTCTATGTTTTTTGTCTTTATTGTATCAGCCCAGGCTCAAAAAACAGTCACCGGAAGTGTTAATTCCGGAGGCTTCCCTTTACCGGGAGCCAATGTCGCAGCTAAAGGAACAACGGTAGAAACTTCTACAGATATTGATGGTAAATTTTCCATTAATGTCCCTGCTAATGTTACAAAACTAGTTGTGTCATTTATAGGCTATGCAACTAAAGAAGTTACCATAACTGATGGTGACATGAAAGTTGAACTTACCGAAGAAAGCAACAACTTAGATGAAGTTGTGATCAACGTTGGGTATGGTACACAAAAGAAAAGTGTTGTTACAGGCGCTATCTCCAAAGTAACAGCTAAAGATTTGGAAAAAGTACCTAATGGAAGGATTGAACAATCGCTTCAAGGAAGAACAGCCGGTGTAACTATTGCTATGAATGCAGGTCAACCAGGAGCAGGATCTACGGTTCGAGTTAGAGGTATTACTACTTTGAATGGAGGAAACAATCCTATTTGGGTAGTAGACGGTGTAATTGTTGATCCGGGAGCTTTAGGGGCAATCAATCAATCCGACATCGAGTCGATTGAGGTATTAAAAGATGCCGCTTCTGCTATTTATGGAGCCAGATCTGCAGCGGGAGTAATTTTGGTTACCACTAAAAAAGGAAAATCCGGAAAAATGACAGTATCTTATAATGGATTCGAAGGTATTTCTTCTCCTGAAAGAACTTTAAGTTTGTTAAATGCGACCCAATATGGCGCTATTATGAATGAGCGTTATTTAAATGGTGGCGGAACAGGAAATGTTCCTTACCCGGATTTAGGTTCGCTTGGGAAAGGAACTGATTGGCAAAAAGCTATTTTTAATGATAATGCGAGACGTTATTCACACGAGTTAAGTTTGAGTGGAGGCGGTGAAGTGTCAAATTATTACTTTTCTTTTGGAACTCAAAATCAGGAAGGAATTGTGATGCCGGAAATTTCTAGTTATCAAAAGAAAAACATCCGTTTAAATACTACTCATAAAGTTAAAGACTGGCTTACTGTTGGTCAGACTATTGCTTATACTCATCAAAAATCAGTTGGAATTGGAAATACGAATAGTGAATACGGAGGACCTTTGAGTTCAGCTATTCACTTAGATCCAACCACACCTATTATTGAAACAGATCCAATTTTAGCTAATGGAATAGCCTATACTAATCCATACGTAATCAGAGATGCAGATGGGAATCCTTATGGA
Source organism: Flavobacterium sp. UBA7682 (assembly GCF_002482945.1). NCBI lineage: Bacteria > Pseudomonadati > Bacteroidota > Flavobacteriia > Flavobacteriales > Flavobacteriaceae > Flavobacterium > Flavobacterium sp. UBA7682. The sequence continues at coordinate 50,518 of NZ_DLGY01000001.1, read as the reverse complement.
ATTTCACCTGTTGTTGGACAAGAAATGACTAATCCATTGGCTTATGCCAAAACCAGACAAGGTCAATACAACTGGTCAGACGATTTTATTGGAAATGTTTTCGCAGAAGTGAAACCAATGAAAGGATTAAAATTCAAAACGGCCATGGGAGCAAAGCTTGCTTATTGGGGTGGACAAGGATTTACACCATTATACTATTTGAGTCCAACAGTCAACAATACTACATTGAATAACATTTCAAGAGTGGAAAACAGAGCTTTCAATTGGAATATTGAAAATACAGTTATTTATGACAAAGTGATTGATAATCATACTTTCTCAGCATTATTGGGACAAGGGTTTTACAAGGACAATGAGTTTTACAAGGTAACAAGTGCTACTCATTTTGGTTTATCAACTAATAGTTTTAGTGAAGCATCTTTTAATGATGATACTGTAATACAAGATAACAAAATTGGTTATGCCTATGACGTCGCCCCAAAAATAACCTCTTCATTATTTGCCCGTTTAACTTACGATTATAAAGAAAAATATTTGTTTACAGGACTGATTAGAAGAGACGGTTCTTCTCAATTTGGTGCCAATAATAAGTACGGAATTTTCCCTTCTTTATCAGCAGGTTGGGTTCTTACTAAAGAAGATTTCTGGAAAGAAAACAAAATCTTGAACACTTTGAAGATAAGAGGTGGATATGGAGTTACCGGTAATGATGTGTTTGATAATTTTTCTTATTTAGCACTTATTGGAGGATCACGTAACTATACTTTCGGAAATTCTGGAGCGGTAACACCGGGTTCAAGTCCGGGAAGGATTTCAAACCCTGATTTAAAATGGGAGGAAACTACTTTGACAAACATTGGTTTTGATGCCAAAATTTTAAATGATTTCACTTTAACTGTTGAATGGTATAACAAGGAAACATCAGGAATTTTAAGAGACAACCAAATTCCAGGCTATATAGGTGCTGAAGCACCACCATTTGCAAATATTGCAGATATGGAAAATTCAGGTTTTGAATTCGAATTGGGATACAGAAAATCAATCAATGAATTCAATATTTCAGCCAATGCTAACTTTGCAACGGTAAGAAATGAAATCACAAATTTGGGGACAAATGTTGATTTCTATGCAGGTCCTGGATTCCAATCTATGGGAGCTGTGACCAGAACACAAGTTGGTCATGCCTATAATACTTTCTATGGATACCAAACTATGGGAATCTTTCAAAATCAAGAAGAAATCAATTCTTACACTAACTCATCGGGAGGTTTAATTCAGCCAGGTGCAGTTCCGGGTGATTTCAGATGGAAAGATGTTAATGGTGACGGAAGTATAACTGCGGATGATAAAAAATTCTTGGGAAGTCCATTACCAAAAGTAACTTTCGGATTTACTTTAAATTTGGATTATAAAGGTTTTGATTTTATGGTTTTTGCTCAAGGAGCAGCAGGAAACAAAATTTTCCAAGGTTTACGTCGTTTGGATGTAGCTAACGGAAACTACTCAACCGAAGCTTTGAGCAGATGGACAGGTGAAGGAACTTCAAACTCATATCCAAGATTATCAACCAGTGATGCGAATGGAAACTTCACAAATATGTCTGATTTTTATTTAGAGGATGGAGATTATTTAAGATTTAAAATCGTTCAGTTTGGTTATTCTTTACCTTCTACAATTGTTAGTAAAGCAGGTTTACAAAAGGTACGTTTATATGTAACAGCTGAAAACTTATTTACTTTGACAAAATACACAGGTTATGATCCTGAAATTGGAGGAGATGTTTTTGGATTAGACAGAGGATACTATCCGCAAGCACGTTCTATCATGTTTGGAGCTAACTTACAATTCTAAATATTAAAAAAATATGAAAAATAACATAAAAATTTTAGCAATAGCAACATTAGCATCCTTGACGTTTGCCTCTTGTAGTACAGAAGATTTAGAGGTTGATCCAAAGGGATTGGAAGTTGAAAGCAATTATTACCAAAACGAAGCAGAAGCTTTCAGTGGTTTGGTTTCAGTATATGATTTGATGAGGAAAAATTCCGGTGGTTTCGAAAATATGATAACCATGTTTAATGCAGGATCAGATGATCATTATGCTGGCGGTGGTAACTCATCAGATGGTGCCGGTATACAATCATTTTCAAATTATACAATCAATACCAATACTGTACCGGACAGTTATTTTAGTGATTATTACAGAGGAATTTACAGAGCCAATCTTTTGTTGGTAAAATTACCGAATGTACCAATGCCTGATGCTACTAAAGCAAGATATGCCGCTGAGGCCAGAGTATTAAGAGCATTCTATTACTTCAACTTGGTGAGAATGTTTAAAAATGTTCCTTTGATTTTGGAACCGCTTTCTGCATCTCAGTTTTATTCAGTTACCCAAGCAGCTCCGGCTGATGTTTACGCTCAGATTGAATTAGATATCACAGAATCTATCGCAAATTTGCCGGTAACCGTAAACGTTTCCAGTGATGGTGGCCGTTTAACCCAAGGTTCAGCACGTGCCATTCTCGGTAAAGTATATTTGTACCAAGGTAAGAATTCTCAGGCTGCTGCTGAGTTGGCTCAAGTTAACGGAACTCCGGGAGGAACAAGCCAATATGGTTATAGTTTAGTAGCTAATTTCAATGACTTGTGGAACTTTTCTAACAGATTCAATTCTGAGTCAGTATTAGAAGTTTCTCATTCTGCTCAAGGCTCTTCTTGGGGAACTTGGGGAGGAAATCAAGATGAAGGAAATACCGTAAATCAAATGGTAGGTCCAAGAAGTTATGTGAGATTAAATCCAGCATTCGCTCCTGATCTTCCATCAGGATGGAGTTTCAATGTTTTCACAGAAGACTTTTATACTTTCATGCAAGGCGATCCAAGATTTAATGCTACAATATTAGATTTGAAAGCACTAAAACAAGCTGGACATGCGGATTACATTGGTGCTTATCAAGATACAGGCTATTTCCTTAACAAGTTCATGCCTAAACAATCAGATGTTTATTCAGGTCCCGGTGATGCAGTTTTGAATTTCAAACAAAACACTTACGCAATCCGATTGGCGGATACTTATCTAATGGAAGCAGAAGCTTTAGGGGCGACTGGTGCAAGAGCTCAAGCTTTATTAGATGCAGTTAGAGGCAGAGTTGGTTTAGGATCAGTTCCGGTATCTTTAACGGCTATCAAAAACGAAAGAAGAAGAGAATTAGCAGGTGAAGGACACCGATGGTTTGATTTAGTACGTTGGGGTGATGCGCCAACTGTATTGGCTAGCAGAGGGTTTGTGGCAGGGAAAAATGAAATCCTACCCATTCCGGCAAGAGAATTAGAAGGTACTCAATTAGTTCAAAACCCTATTTATTAAAATATTATGAAAAAAATAATTTTAAGTTTTGCAATTTTCTCATTATTGGCAGTTACCAGTTGTAGCGTTCCAGATGGAATTGATTCGGATTTATCATCGTTAAATTCTGCCGGATCAGCTAATTTTGATAGAATATTTGATATAAGTGCTGATAATTCAGGACGCGTTAAAATTACTCCTTTAGGAGAAGGTGTTTCAAAATCAGTTGTTACACTAGGTCACGGAAGTTCGGGAGAAATTACTTTATATCCGGGACAAAGTACTACACACAGTTATCCGGAAGGAAGTTACACGGTTACTATAGTCTCTTTTGATATTGCCGGTAACCAAACCACCAATACCTATCCTTTACAGATGACTTATGTTGCACCAACGGATATTAATGCTACACAAAATTTTGCAGGAACAACATTGACATTAACGGCGACAGCTAATTTTGCCAATGGAATGTTAGTTACTTGGGGAGATGGAGGAGTAGGAGAAGCCCCAACGGTAATGTCAGGTACACTTGGTGGAACATTTACAGCTCCGGCACATACTTATGCTCCGGGTGTATACACTATGACAATTACAGCTTTAAGTGGTGGCGCTGCTACAACAACGGCAACTTATCCAATCACTGTTTTTGCACCCTTTACACTTCCAATCACTTATGATAGTCCAATACAAAATTATGGTATAGGCGGAACTTTTGGTGGTGTTGGAGTAGCTGTAGTGGCTAATCCATTTCCGGGAGGTTTAAATTCTAGTGCCAATGTTTGGAAATATACTAAACCAACAGGTGCCGCTTCTTGGAGTGGAACATGGACTCCATTGGCAACGCCTAATGGAACTCCAATAAACATCGACAACGGTAACAAAATTAAAGTTTTAGTGTATTCAACGGAAGTTGGAAAAATGTTAAATGTTGAAATCGAGCAAGGATCAAATGGAGTGCCTAATCAAATTTTAAAAGTAGCTTCTACAGTGGCCAACCAATGGGAAGAACTTGTATTTGATTTCGGACCTGCTGGAATTCCTGCCGGAACTACTTTTAACCAATTGGTTTTCCGTTACAACGATATCGCCGATGGTGTAGGTGAAGTTATTTATATAGATAATGTTAGACAATCAAATTAGAAATACTATGAAAAACAATTTTAAATATTTGTCAGTGGTTTTCCTTTGTGTTGCATCTCTTTTTACAGGATGTCAAAAGGACGACTATTCTTTAGGAGAATTAACTGCTCCTTCAGGTTTGGTTATTCAGACCGATATTGTAGGACAAAACGGAGCTAATCCTAATGGTGATGGTTCAGGAAAAGTTAACATAACCGTAACTGCAGATGATGCTATGTCATTCAAAATAGGATACAATGATGTTACCGATTTAACAAGTGCTGTTGAATATGTTAGTTTACCAAGTACAATTACAGGTGGTATGCCAACAGGTTCTACCACTAAAAAATTCACTTCTCTTGGTTTACATACGTACCGTATTACTGTAGTAGCTTATGGAAGAGGAGGAACTTCAACCACTGCAACGACAGAAGTAGAAGTGATTAGTACTTTTGCTCCGGAACCGTCAATTGTTACTTATTTGACTAATGATTCCTCTAAAACTTGGAAAGTTGATAAAAGCGTTCCGGGACATTTAGGTGTTGGACCATGGTTAGGAGAAGTTACTCCGGTATGGTGGACTGCCGCTATTGATGAGAAAGTGGTTTGTTGTAATTGTTTTTACACTTCTACTTTTACTTTTACAAAAGTGGTAGCTTCCAATTCATTTACCATTCAATCCTCAACACCTGATGGTGCCTTTACTAAAACGGGTTCTTTAGCCTCAATACCGGGAATTCCTGGCTCTGGCGATGAAGGTTGTTATAGTTATGGTGGTGGAACAACTCCGTTCTCATTCATTCCTGCAAGTACATCAATCCCTGCGGAAACACCTTCGACGCAAACAAGTATCATGTTATCCGGTAGCACAACATTTATCGGATATGGTGCTTTGCAAAAAGAATATGAGATAATGGTTATTACAGAAAACTATATGTATTTGAGAGTTCAAGGTACCGAAACAGGAAACGCTTGGTATCTTAAACTGATACCAGCACTTTAATTTATTAATAGCCAACAGGAGTTGTATTTGATTTAACTCCTGTTGGTTTATCAGTTGCATTTTTTTATTAATTTTTAAAAGTATCATTTTGAAGTATAATCTTGCGTTGAAAAGGACTGGTTTTTTATTTAGCCTTTTAGCTGTGTTTACATTGTTGTTTATCAGTTGTAGTAGTGGCGGAAGTGATGGTGAAGAAAATACATTGCCAACAAACTTAGTCGTTAATTCTGTGATAGTTGGAGCAAACGCCTCTAATCCAAATGGAGACGGAAGTGGTGTCGTCAATTTTACAGTTTCGGCTGATAATGCTACATCCTATAAAATTTTAATTGGTACCGATGTTATAAACACAACAACAGGTGTATTCAGTCATACATTCACCCAATCAGGAACTAATAGCTATACAATTTATGTTTCTGCTTATAATGGTGCTCAATTTATTTCAACCTCAGTAGTAATAACAGTTTTTGTTACAACTACATTGGCTTGGAGTGACGAGTTTAATACTGATGGTCCACCAGACAGTTCAAAATGGACTTTTGAAACCGGCGCCGGAGGTTGGGGTAATAATGAATTACAACATTATACCAACAGACCTGAGAATGTTACCGTTCAAAATGGTGTTTTAAAAATTAAGCTTATCAAAGAATCATACAACGGAAGTAATTATACTTCTGCCAGAATTGTTACCAAAAACAAATATGAATTTCAATATGGAAGAGTAGATATCAGAGCAAAACTTCCTGCAGGTGGTGGTACTTGGCCAGCCCTTTGGATGCTAGGTTCTGATATAAATACAAACCCTTGGCCGGGTTGTGGTGAAATTGATATTATGGAACATGTGGGTAATAATCTCAACAGAATCTATGGTACTTTACACCATCCGGGTCATTCAGGTGGAAATGCTGATGGCGGCAGTGTAGTCATTAGCGATGCAACTACTCAGTTTCATATTTATTCTTGTGAATGGTCTGCTACAAACATTAAGTTTTATGTGGATAACGTATTGTTTTACACCTTTAACAACAATAGCAATCTACCATTCAACAAGCCTTTTTTCTTTATTTTCAATTGTGCTATGGGTGGAAATTTTGGCGGCGCAGTCGATCCGAATTTCACTTCAGCCACACTTGAAGTTGACTATGTTCATGTTTATCATTAATATTTTGTTTAAGTTAGATTAGATGTCCATTCATAGCTTCTATTAGCTGTTTAATAGAAGCTGTATTGGACTATTTTACTTCAATCTTAAAACAACAATTTACAGTCTCAAAGTCTCAATTAGAAACCAATTGCCTCACAGTATAGTTTTTATTAAAACATACTTAACCCCAAAAAAACAAACTCTTACATAAAGTTAAAGGAGTAAAAAATTTCACCATAAATAATGATAAAATTTAATAAAATAAAGATTTTTTTCTTTGCCTCAATCCTAGGTTTTTTAACCAGTTGTGCTCAATCATCGGATGCTTCAAGTCCGGATCCCGATCCAACACCTATAACTAATGATGTCAGTTTTTGGCTTACCAAAGGCAACGGTACAGTTAAGTTAGAAAAGCAAACTGCAATACTCGGATTCAACAATAATAATAATGTTTATCCGAATATTGAAGTAAATGATACTCAAACTTTCCAAACTGTTGACGGCTTTGGCTATACTTTAACCGGCGGAAGCGTTCAGGTAATGAATCAATTGTCTGTTTCCAAAAGGCAAGAACTTTTACAAGAACTTTTTGGTTCTTCCATCAACTCCATTTCGGTAAATTATTTGAGAATTAGCATTGGTGCTTCTGATTTGAACAGCACGGTTTTCACTTATGATGATATGCCTGCCGGACAAACTGATGTAAATCTGACCAATTTCAGTCTTGCTCCGGATGCGCAATTAATCCAAATGCTTAAAGATATTCTGCAAATCAATCCCAATATCAAAATCATGGCTACACCATGGTCACCACCAGTTTGGATGAAAGACAATGGAAGTTCCATAGGCGGAAGTTTATTACCGCAATATTATGGTGTTTATGCTCAATATTTTGTAAAATATATACAAGCAATGCAAGCAGAAGGAATTCGCATAGATGCTGTAACGCCTCAAAATGAACCCTTACATCCCGGAAATAATCCAAGTTTATTGATGTTGGCCACAGAACAAGCCGCTTTTATAAAAAATAATTTAGGACCTGCATTTCAAGCTGCTGGAATTACCACTAAGATTGTTGCCTATGATCATAATTGTGACAATCCTCAATATCCAATGACTGTATTATCAGATTCTGGAGCCAATGCTTTTATTGATGGTTCTGCCTTTCATTTATATGCAGGAGATATTTCTGCTTTAACGACTGTTCGCAATGCATTTCCAGCAAAAAATTTATACTTCACAGAGCAATATACTGCCTCAACCGGAAGTTTTGACGGAGATTTGAAATGGCATTTGAAAAATGTGATTATTGGCTCAATGCGAAACTGGAGTAAAACCGCTCTTGAGTGGAATTTGGCCAACGACGCCACATTCGGACCTCATACAAATGGCGGTTGCACCACTTGTAAAGGTGCTATTACAGTAACGGGGAATTTTAGCTACGAGAGAAACGTAGGCTATTATATTATTGCCCATGCTTCAAAATTTGTACCGGCAGGTTCAGTTAGAATTGCCTCAACACAATCAGGAAGCTTATACAATGTTGCCTTTAAAACACCCGAAGGGAAAAAAGTCCTAATCGTTGAAAATGACGGAGCAACACCGGCAGTATTTAATATCAAGTACAATGCAAAATGGGTTGCAGTTTCGTTAGAAGCTGGTTCTGTTGGAACGTTTGTTTGGTAACAAATTCAAAAAAACTTAAGATGAAAAAAGTAATATTAGTAATGTTGATGCTTTCAGTTTCTGCTTTTGCACAAAAAAAGCCGAAATCAAAACCATTACCATTTTCAACAAAAAACAAAACTGTTACTGTATACACTACTGCAGACAGTACCAATTTAAAATTGACTCAAACGGATAATTTACAGTTTAAAGAGTTGAAACAACCCTTGGAAACGCAGATTTGTATCTTTGTAAATCCTGATAAAACGTATCAAACATTTGTTGGTATTGGCGGAGCAATTACCGATGCAAGTGCGGAAGTGTTTGCCAAATTATCTCCCGAAAAACAGCAAGAATTCTTAAACGCTTATTTCTCTAAAGAGAATGGAATTGGTTATACTTTGTTGAGAACCAATATGAACAGCTGCGATTTTAGTTCAGGTTCTTATACTTACATTCAGGACGGCGATAAAGAGTTAAAGACTTTTGACATTCAACCCGACAAAAAGTTCAAATTGCCAATGATCAAAAAAGCCATGGCAATGATTGGAAACAAAGCCTCATTTTATATCAGTCCGTGGTCGCCACCGGCTTTTATGAAGGATAACAAAGACATGTTACACGGTGGAAAATTATTACCTGAATACCGTCAGTCTTGGGCAAATTATTACGTGAAATATATCAATGCATTACAAAATGAAGGCATTCCGGTTTGGGGTTTAACCATTCAAAACGAACCGATGGCCAAACAAATTTGGGAGTCTTGTATTTTCTCTGCTGAGGATGAAAGAGATTTTCTTAAAAATTATTTGGGACCAACATTGCAAAAAGCAGGTTTAGGTGATAAAAAAATAACCGTTTGGGATCACAACAGAGATTTATTGTTGCAAAGAGCGACGGCAATTTTGGAAGATCCTGAAGCCAGTAAATATGTTTGGGGAATAGGTTTTCATTGGTACGAAAGTTGGAGCGGTGGTGAACAAATGTATGATAATGTTGGTAAGGTAAACGAACTTTATCCATCCAAAAAATTAATGTTTACCGAAGGTTGTGTAGAAAAATTTGATGCCAATAAGTACCAATTATGGCAAAATGGTCAACGTTACGGAAAATCAATGATCAACGATTTTAATAATGGAACGGTAGCTTGGACCGACTGGAATATTTTGCTTGACCAAAATGGTGGGCCAAATCACGTGAAAAATTTCTGTTTTGCACCCATACATGGTGATACCAATACCGGCGAATTGATTTATACCCCTAGCTACTATTTTATTGGTCACTTTTCAAAATTCATTGATAAAGGCGCTAAAAGAGTTAGCAGCGCGGCCAGTAGAAGTCAGTTATTGACCACTTCTTTTATCAATAATGACGGAAAGGTCGTAACGGTTGTGATGAACCAAAGTAATTTGAAAATCACTTATAATTTATGCATCGGCACTACTGCCAGTGAAGTGACTATTTTACCAAATGCTATTCAGACATTAGTTTACTAAATTCAAATTTCCTATTAAATCTTAACTACTAAAAAATGCTATTATTTAAGAAAATAAATGTTGTCTTTTTGTTGCTATCGGTGGCTACTTTCGGTCAAGGTTTTTTACACAGAGACGGACAAAAAATTGTCGATGGCAATGGTAAAAACGTGCTTTTGCGAGGATTAGGAATTGGCGGATTAATGGTGCAGGAAGGTTATATGTTAAAAACAGCCGATTTCGCCGGGCCGCAATACCAAATCAGACAAAAAATAACCGATTTAGTCGGAGAAAAAAATGCGGAAGAATTCTATCAAGTTTATAAAAAAAATGGACTAACCAAACGCGATGTAGATTCATTAGCCGCTTGGGGATTTAATTCTATCAGGTTACCAATGCACTACAATCTGTATACTTTACCTATCGAAAAAGAACCGATAGCCGGACAAAACACTTGGTTGGAAGAAGGATTTACCATGACCGATGATTTATTGAATTGGTGTGCAGCCAATAAAATGTATCTCATTTTAGACCTTCATGCCGCGCCGGGCGGACAAGGAATGGATGCCAATATTTCGGATTATGACACTTCAAAACCATCGCTTTGGGAAAGTACAGCCAATCAAGATAAAATGGTTGCTTTTTGGAGAAAATTAGCCGAGCGCTACAAAGACAATCCTTGGATTGGAGGTTACGACATTATCAATGAACCCAATTGGAATTTTTCCGGAACCAATAAAAACGGTTGTGACGAAACTAAAAACGAACCTTTGCGTGCGTTGCAAATGAGAATCACCAAAGCCATTCGTGAAGTCGATACCAATCATCTGATTATCATTGAAGGCAATTGTTGGGGTAATAATTACAAAGGAATGTTCCCGCTATGGGATGAGAATATCGCTTTGAGTTTTCATAAATATTGGAGCTATAACGATATGGCAACCATTCAGGAAATTGTAAATTACAGAAAAGAATACAATGTTCCGATTTGGCTAGGCGAAACCGGTGAAAACTCTAATGTTTGGTTCAAAGATGTTATCAGTTTAATTGAATCGAATAATATTGGTTGGGCTTTTTGGCCAATGAAAAAAATTGAGAATATCGCCGGAGTGACTTCTGTAAAAGGAACTGAAGGTTACGACAGACTTTTGCAATATTGGAAAGATGGAAAAAACAAACCGTCAGTAGAAGAAGCCCAAGCTATTTTGATGCAAATCGCTGAGAATTTCAAAATGGAAAATGTTATTGTAAAACCGGATGTTATAGATGCGATGTTCCGACAAATACAAACTACAGAAACAAAAATCTATAAAAAACATACTTTACCCGGAAAAGTATTCGCTTCAGAATATGATTTAGGCCAAATCAATCATGCTTATTTTGACAAAGATGTAGCCAATTATTGGGTTTCCAATGGTGGAAAACGAAGCGAATGGAACAGTGGTAACCAAATGAGAAACGACGGCGTTGACATTCAAAAATGTGATGATGTAGTTACCAATGGGTATGCCGTAAGTTATATAGAAGATGGCGAATGGTTGCAATATACTTTCGATTTGAATACGGATAAAACACTTGAAGTCAGCATAAGATTTTCAGCTGAAAAAGCAGGCGCGAAACTCCATTTAGCGGATGATAACGGCACCAAACTTTCAAAAGTAATTTCGCTTCCTGCTTCGGGTGGAAATTCTAAGTGGAAAACATTCTCTGTGGATACTATAAAACTAAAAAAAGGAATAAATAAAATTAGAGTTCACTTCGAAAATGGAGATTTTAATTTCAATTATTTGGAATTTAAATAGATAATTAATAAACCCAACCAAACCAACAGAATGAAAAATATCATTGCTACTTTCTTTTTAGCGACTTCACTGCTAGGATATTCCCAACAAAAAACCATAGACCAAAAGGTTGAAGAGTTGTTGAAAAAAATGACTTTGGAAGAAAAAATTGGTCAGTTGAATCAATACACGGGAGACAATACTGTGACCGGACCGTTGACTATTAATCCAAACAAGCAGCAAGAAATCAAAGAAGGCAAGATTGGTTCAATGCTGAATGTTATTGGTCATAAATACACGCGTCAATACCAAGAATTAGCCATGCAATCGCGTTTGAAAATTCCATTGATTTTTGGTTTGGATGTCATTCACGGACACAAAACAACATTTCCTTTGCCTCTTGCAGAAGCTGCTAGTTGGGATTTAAAAGCCATGGAACTTTCTGCCGGAATAGCCGCTACAGAAGCTGCTGCTTCGGGAATTCACTGGACATTTGCGCCAATGGTTGATGTTTCTCGTGACCCAAGATGGGGAAGAGTGATGGAAGGCGCAGGTGAAGATACTTACTTAGGTTCTCGAATTGCTTATGCTCGTGTAAAAGGTTTTCAAGGCAATCAATTAGGTGATTTAAATTCGGTTATGGCTTGTGCCAAACATTTTGCAGCTTATGGCGCAGCGGCTGGTGGAAGAGATTACAATTCAGTAGACATGAGCGACAGAATGTTGTGGGAAACTTATTTGCCACCATTTAAAGCGACGGTTGATGCCGGTGTGGCTACTTTTATGAATTCATTTAACGATATCAATGGCATTCCGGCCACTGCAAATAAATATATTCAGCGCGACATTTTAAAAGGCAAATGGAATTTCCAAGGATTTGTGGTGTCCGATTGGGGTTCTATCGGAGAAATGATTGCACACGGCTATTGTCAAGATGGCAAAGAAGCTGCTGAAAAAGCTGTTTTGGCCGGAAGTGACATGGATATGGAAAGTAATGCTTACCGCAATCATTTGGCACAATTAGTCAGTGAAAATAAAGTTCCCATGAGTGTTGTGGATGATGCCGTAAAACGTATTCTTCGCAAGAAATTCGAATTGGGTTTATTCGACGATCCTTTTAAATACTGTAATAAAGAACGACAAGAAGCTGCTTTAAACAATCCGGAACATACAAAAGCCGCGAGAGAAATGGCAACCAAAAGTATCGTTTTACTTAAAAACGAAAAAAGCATTTTACCACTTTCCAAAGACACTAAAACCATAGCTTTCATTGGTCCGATGGTGAAACCAAAGCGTATCAATCACGGCTTTTGGGCTGTGGATTTAAAAGATGTAGATTCGACTTATATCGTTTCTCAATGGGAAGGTTTGCAAAATAAAGTGGGCAAAAAGACCAAATTGCTTTACGCCAGAGGTTGTGGCGTTGAAGATACCAGCAAAGCCGGTTTTCAAGAAGCCATTGATGTGGCTAATCAAGCCGATGTAGTGATTTTAAGTATTGGTGAACGTTGGAATATGAGTGGTGAAGCCAAAAGCCGAAGTAATATTCATTTACCAGGAGTTCAAGAAGATTTAATCAAAGAATTGCAGAAGACAGGAAAACCAATCGTTATCCTAATCAATGCCGGCAGACCTTTGATTTTCAATTGGACAGCCGATAACATGCCAACGATTGTCTATACTTGGTGGTTAGGTTCTGAAGCCGGAAATGCTATCGCAGACGTCTTATTTGGGGATTATAATCCTTCGGCTAAGTTACCGATGACCTTTCCGAGAGAAGAAGGACAAATTCCGATTTACTATAATCATTTCAACACAGGACGACCATCAATTAATGAAGATAAAGTATACAAATCAGCTTATATAGATTTACCAAATTCGCCTAAATTCCCTTTTGGTTACGGACTAAGTTATACGACTTTTAAGTACGCTGACTTAAAGTTGTCAAAGCAAAAAATCAACAGCAATGAAACAATCGAAGTGACAATGACTATTAGCAATTCCGGAAAGTTTGCCGGAGAAGAAGTGGTTCAATTGTACCTTCAGGATAAATTTGGATCCGTTGTTCGTCCAATTATTGAATTAAAAGATTTCCAAAAGATTAAATTGGATGCCGGAGAAACCAAAACCTTAAAGTTTATCATCGACAATGAAAAATTATCATTTTACAATCAAGCCTTGGAATTCAAATCAGAACCGGGTGAATTTAATCTAATGATAGGTTCTTCTTCCACTGATATTCGTTTAAATAGTACCTTTGAATTAATTCCGTAATTTGTTGACATGAAAAAGTTATTGTTGTTAAATTTATTGTCTTTTAGTTTTTGCTTGGCGCAAAATGAGTCCCGAAAACTAGTTTGGGAAGAAAATTTCAACGGAAAGCAATTAGATGAAACCGTTTGGAATTTTGAATTAGGTAATGGTTGTCCAAACAATTGCGGTTGGGGAAACAATGAAAAGCAACTTTACACGAATAGAAATCATTCGCTTCAGGAGGGCAATTTGGTTATTAAGATTGAGAAAGAAGCCACGCATTATACTTCAACGAGAATTACCACAGCAGGCAAGAAAGAATTCCAGTATGGTAGAATGGAAGCCAGAGCCAAAATCCCAATCGGTAAAGGCATTTGGCCTGCTTTCTGGATGTTAGGTTCCAATATTGGTAAAGTGGGTTGGCCGCAATGTGGCGAAATTGATATTTTGGAATATGTAGGTAGAGAACCGGATATGGTTTACACATCATTACACACCCAAGACAGTCACGGCAATACCATTAATTCCAAAAAAACGGCTTTTCCCAACATAGAAGAAGGTTTTCATGTATATGCTATCGAATGGACAAAAGACAAGATTGAGTTTTTTGTTGATAACCAATTGGTTTACACCTTTGCACCCGAAGTAAAAGATGGAAACACTTGGCCGTTTGACCAACCGTTTTTTTTCATAGTGAATGTGGCTGTTGGAGGTAATTTTGGAGGTAATGACGTTGATAATAGTATCTTTCCGCAAGAATATTTAATAGATTACATAAGAGTTTACCAATAATTTGGTGAGTTCATCGTTTTTTTAAGTTTTTTTCAGATTTTATTTGTTTTTTAAATAAATTTTATGTTAAATTTGGCTTATAATTAACTCTTAAACTCGATTTGCCTATACACGACCATTACTTTTTAGATTAAAAATTCTTTTTTTAACCCTTACTAAAAGGTAATGTTATGGCTAAATCTCAACTTCCGGATGCTATATTAGTTGATAAATACGTTGCAGGCGATGAAAACTCGTTGGCAATTCTTATCGAAAGGCACCAATCAAAAATTTATGGGTATATCTATTCCAAAGTTTCGGATAGAGATGTGACTGAAGATATTTTTCAGGAAACATTCTTCAAAGTAATCCATACACTCAAATCAAGAAAATACTATAACGAAGAAGGTAAGTTTTTATCTTGGGTTTTGCGTATAGCCAGTAATCTGATTATCGACAAATTCCGTAACGATAAAAAAATGCCATTGAATCGCGATACCGATGAGTTATTAATTTTCTCCAGAATCACTGATGACTCCCTAAACATTGAGCGCCGATTGATTAAAAATCAAGTAGAAATTGATATCAAATCCATCATTGAAAAGTTACCTCATGACCAAAAAGAAGTGATTATGATGCGCTATTTTTTAGATATGAGTTTTAAAGAAATAGCTGATTTTACTGGTGTTAGCGTAAATACCACTTTGGGAAGAATGCGTTATGCTATCACAAATCTGAGAAAGGTGATTGAAAAAAATAAAATTTATTTGCCTTCTTAGACAATAAAAAGTATTTTTTTGCGTTTTTATATAAACCTCTCAAACCAATAGATTTTTATATATGGCAAAACTTTACTCTAAAAGAAAATTAGCACCAAAAAAAATGTTACCTAAAAAAGAAACTATACGTTTAATACTTCAATATTCTTGTGCATTGAATATTATAAAAGTGGGCAACATGAACTTCGAATCAATTGCTAATTAAAAAACATCCCGGTAAAACTATCGGGATGTTTTTTTATAGTATTCTTCCAAAACGTCTTTTCTACCAATGGTTTTGGTAATGATATCTTTTTCTAAATCCCAACCACGCGCAGGCGAATATTGGCGACCATACCAAATGATTTGCAAGTGTAATTCGTTCCACAATTCTCGTGGAAAAATGGCTTTTGCATCTTTTTCTGTTTGCTGAACGTTTTTACCGCTAGTCAAATTCCAACGATACATCAAACGATGAATATGAGTGTCAACCGGAAAAGCCGGAACACCAAAAGCTTGTGACATCACTACACTAGCGGTTTTATGGCCTACTGCCGGTAATCTTTCCAAAGCTTCAAAACTTTGTGGTACTTCACCTTGGTGTTCTTCAATTAAGATTTTAGACAATCCGTAAATTCCTTTTGATTTCATAGGAGATAATCCACAGGGACGAATAATATCCTTGATTTCTTCGACAGAAAGTTTGACCATGTCATAAGGATTATCAGCTTTAGCAAATAGAATAGGAGTAATTTGGTTTACTCGAACATCGGTGCATTGTGCCGAAAGCAAAACTGCAATCAACAAAGTGTAAGCATCTTTATGATCAAGCGGAACAGGGATTTCGGGATAGTATTCTTTTAACGTATTTATAACGAATGTTGCACGCTCTTTTTTGGTCATTTTAACTAAATTTGAGACGTAAAAATACTAAATAAAACCCAGCAACTTTAAAAAATGACAACACTACAAAAAGGCGACAAAGCACCCCATTTCTCCGGAAGTGACCAAGATGGAAACGTTCATACTTTAGCCGATTACAAAGGCAAAAAATTAGTAGTTTTCTTTTATCCAAAAGCCGATACACCGGGTTGTACCGCGGAAGCTTGTGATTTGAGAGACAATTTTGAACGCTTTAAAGCCAACAATTATGCATTACTTGGCGTTAGTGCCGATAGTGTTAAAGCCCAAAGTAAGTTCAAAACAAAACATGAATTTCCTTTTCCTTTATTGGCTGACGAAGATAAATCGGTGATTGAAGCCTTCGGCGTTTGGGGACCAAAAAAGTTTATGGGAAGAGAATACGACGGCATTCACAGAACGACTTTTGTTATCAATGAAGAAGGTATCATTGACGAAGTGATTTCAGCAGTTAAAACCAAAGAGCATGCAGCGCAAATTTTAAAATAATTTATACAAAAATTGATTCCTAGAATAAAATGCTTGGAATCAATTTTTTGTATTGTCTATTGGAATAGTATTCTTTTGCTACTTCAATTTATGCGTTTGCCAATGAGTCTCTCATCAATTTAACTTTGTCATGGTCTGCTTTTAGTATTGAGTGTTGTGATCTGATCATGATTTGTTGTTCTGATGTCAAATGTTCCAAATCATCTTTTAATACTTTTTCATAAGTGCCTTTTGCTGCGTCTTCACCAAATTCGCATGAGTTTAGAATTGTTTTGCGGTCTTTGCCGGTGAGTGCTGCTTTTACATCCATCCAAACCCGAAAGAATTTTCCTGAAATCATAGTGCCTTCAGCGACCTCGCCTCCAAGTCGGATTACTTCGCTTATCAACTCCCGTTTGCATTGTTGGCTAGTGGAAGTAAATTGTGAAAACAATGCTTTTAAATCTTGTTCTTCTGTCTCTTTTGTTGCTGTTTCATAACCTTCTATTCTATCGTTGTTAATAGTGATAAGTTTGTTTAATACATCAATTGTTTTTTCAGTTTCCATCGTATTTGTTTTTAATTAGAAAAATTGCTTTAAAATTTATTGGATAATCTTTCTCACGAGTTGGTTTTAATTTTGATTTACTATTTCTTCTTGATTTAAGATTTTCCTAATGCAAAGTTGACTTTCTTAATTTAGTTATAGGTTGTAGAATCTTTTCCAATGATTATATGATTCACACATATAAAAATTGTGATTGTATGAATAAAAAACTCCGAACTGTTTTCACAATTCGGAGTTATATGAGTGTTTCCGATAATTCGGAATTAATTATTCTACTTTTTGCAATATTCGATTCGGGTCATAACCGAATAGTTGGTGCTGTTTGATAATATCTGAAATTCCTTGTGGTAAAAGATTTTCCCAACCCGGAGTTCCGCTACTGATCATTTTCAATACTTCACGAGAGAAGATTTTTAAATGGTCTTTGTCGAAATCGGTGATGTCAACTACTTTTCCGTTGTAAGCAAAGAATTTATACAACTCTTTCATACGAGGATGTACTTTCAAGTTTTGAGAGTTTACGATTTCTCCGTTTTCGTCTTCCATTGGATACAAGAATACTTTTAAATCGCGATAGAATAATTTACCGAAAGCTTCCAAAATTCCACCACTTAAATGGCGATAATATTTTTCGTCAAAAATATCTACTAAGTTGTTTACGCCCATCGCTAATCCCATACGGGCTTTGGTATAACTAGAGAAATATTCCACTACTTTATAGTATTCTTGGAAGTTGGATATCATTACCGTTTGGCCTAACGAACAAAGCAATTCGGCCCTGTCCATAAAATCTCTTTCGTCAATTTCACCTTCTGAACGTAGGTTAGAGAGTGTAATCTCAAAAATAACCAACGTATTCTCTTTATCAACTTTACTTTCTTCAAGGAACATATTCAATGATTTCTCATACATGTCCATATTTACTTGGGTTACAGGGCGGAAACTGCCTCTCAAAGCCAAAATATTTTTCTTGTAAAGAATTGATGCCGGCAAGATGTTTTTTCCGTCCGGACCAAACATTACCGCATCGGTCATGCCATTTTTAACCAATTGCAAACTCATCAAGCGATTGTCAACATTGGCGAAACGTGGACCAGAGAAATTAATAGTGTCAATTTCCAATTGGTCTTTGTCTAAATGGTCATATAAATAACGCAATAATTTTTTTGGGTCGTTGTATTTGTAATAAGCGCCATAAATTAAGTTTACACCCAAAATCCCCAAAGTTTCTTGCTGTAATTTGGCATCAGTTTCTTTAAAACGAATGTGAAGTGTTATTTCGTTGTAATCTTCATCAGGTTCAACTTGGTATTTTATTCCAACCCAACCATGACCTTTAAACTGTTTGGCAAAGTCAATAGTCGCTACAGTGTTGGCATAACTAAAGAAAATTTTATTCGGATGCTTGTCTCTTTTTAAGCGTTGTTCTATCAGTTCCACTTCGTGAGAAAGCATTTTTTTTAAACGGCTTTCCGTTACGTAACGACCATCATCTTCAATTCCGTAAATAGCATCACTAAAATCTTTATCATAAGCAGACATTGCCTTTGCAATAGTGCCAGATGAACCACCGGCTCTAAAAAAATGTCGCACCGTTTCCTGACCCGCACCAATCTCTGCAAATGTTCCGTAAATATTATCATTTAGGTTAATTCGCAAAGCTTTATCTTTGATTGCAGGAATCTGTTCAATGGCTTTATCGCCTTTCAGTTTTATAATAGAAACAATATTGTCCATAGTAGCGTAAGTATTCTTTGCAAAGTTAGTAAAATAGCTATTTTATTAAAAGATAATTAAGTCTATTTTTGTAATTAATTACGTTTTAAAGTCGAACTTCAAAATTATTCCACAAAAACCATGCTATGATGCAAGTTTATTTTCTCGGAACCGGAACATCTCAAGGAATTCCTGTTATTGGAAGTAGTCATTCTGTTTGCAAAAGCGAAGATTTTAAAGACAAGCGTTTGCGGGTTTCGGTCTGGGTTACTTTTGACGAAGTTTCATTGGTGATTGATTGCGGTCCCGATTTTAGACAGCAAATGTTAACTTCAGGTTGTGAAAAGTTGGATGCCATCTTATTTACCCATGAACATGCTGACCATACTGCAGGCTTAGATGATATTCGCCCGTTTTTTTTCAAACAAAAGAAAGACATTCCAATTTATGCACATCAAAGGGTTTTAGAAAATTTTAAAAAACGTTTTGACTATATTTTTGAAACAGAAAATAAATATCCTGGAGCTCCGGGTGTTCAAACTTTTGAAGTTAAAAACGATGCAGATTTTGAAATTGGCAAAGCCAAAATAACGCCCATTAATGCAAATCATGCAAATCTTCAAGTTTTTGGTTATCGAATTCAAGATTTTGTATATTTAACGGATGTTAAAACTATTGATGATTCTGAAATCGAAAAGCTAAAAGGGGTAAAAGTGTTGGTTGTGAATGCCTTGAGAGAAGAACCACATCATTCCCATTTTAGCTTGCAGGAAGCGCTGGATTTTATATATTTGGTACAACCGGAAAGAGCCTATTTAACACATATCAGTCATCTATTAGGTTTTCATGAAGAAGTTCAGAAACGATTGCCTGCGAATGTGTTTTTGGCCTATGACAATTTAAAAATTACAGTTTAATATTATGAAAAAATCATTGTTTTTGTACTTATTTATTATTGCGGTTTTGATGAATATTTTTACCTATAAATATTTCACCTCAAAAGAATCCGCAGAAAAAAAGCCGGTAGTCGCTAAAGATTCCAAAAAGTTGAATGATAGTATAAACCTATTAACAGACCAACTCTATGATGCCAATTATTTTTCTTTGGAAGCTAATGACAGAGCGCAAAACTATTTAAACCAAAGCGATATTAACGCTTTTGCAGAAAAAGTTACGCAAGCACTTTTAGCTTATAATGATTCCCCGGAAGGAAATCAATATACTGATCAAGTCAAAATGGGCGAACAAAAGTTCATTATCTCCAAAGTAAAGTTATTAAACCACCGCTGGATAATCGCAAGTTACAGTAACGGTAAACTTTGGGGTGAAGTAATGCTAAAATATTTTATCAATGATGACCAAACTGTTTCGTTTGAAATCATGAATTCCTATCTATATCCTGAACAATTAAACTAGAATTTTAAGGCATGAAAAAAATATCTCTCCTCTTAATCACTTCAATTGTCTTGTTTTCGTGTAAGTTAACGGATCAAAACGAAACAGAATCAGAAGAAGAAAAAGTTCCTTTGGCAGTTAAAGATTCTACTGTTGTCAATGACAAAGACGAACACGGATGTTTGGCTACCGCGGGTTATATTTGGTCAAAAATGAATAAGGAATGTGTTAAAGGGTATACGGGTATTCCATTAAATCCAAATGACAAGCCTGAAAATGAAGATGAAACTTTGAGTGCCTTCGTGCTTTTTAGCGAAGATTTAGACAAGGCAGAAGTTTTTTTACCGAATGAAGTTAATTCTATTGTGTTAACTCGATTGGCAGAAGGCAAGCCATGGGTTTTTGAAGATTGGCAATTAGTGCCTTGGAAAGGATATGTATTGAAAAAAGGATCTGAAATAAAATACGCGGGCGACGGACAAATAGGTAAAAAAATAACCGGTAGCGATACGCAAGAATAAACAAAAAGTCCCGAGTAATCGGGACTTTTTTTATTTAGATAACCAATGTTTAAAATCAAAGAAGTTTTGTGGCGCTACGCCGTGTCCAACCATATATTCTTTAAAAACAATGTCAATCCCTAAAACTTGTAGCATCGGAATTGATTTTCGCGCCCATTCTACAGGAATGACTTGGTCAACCGTTCCGTGTGAGGCAAATATTCTTAATTTACTTAAATCATTTTCGGTATAATCATCTACTGCAATTTCCGGATTGAAATAGCCGCTCATGGCTACAACGCGTTGCACTTTTTCTGGATAAGACAAAGCAACAGCATAACTTAAAATGCAACCTTGACTAAAGCCGATAAGTGTAACGTTATCTGCATCAATTGGATATTCTGTGACTAATTCATCAATAAAGTTCGCGATAATATCTCTCGAAGCTCGAGCTTGACCAATATCGGAAAACTTATTCTCATCTGCATCAAAATTAATCGCATACCAAGCATAGCTTCCATACATCATATCAAAAGGTGCGCGTGCGGAAACGACAAAGTATTCTTCTGGTAATTCACCAGCGAAGGAAAACAAATCTTCTTCATTACTGCCATAGCCGTGTAGCAATAGGAGTAAAGGGTTCTTGTCTTTTTTGTCTTTTGGTTCTCTGATTAAATGGTGAAGTGTTAAACTCATTATAAATTTTTAAATAAGGTTTGAAAAAATCCACCAACTACAGGTATTTCTCTTTTTTGACCTTGAGCCGCACCTAAAAAACCATAAATCCAAAGGATAAAATAGAACAGATAAAAGGCAGAAGTCGCTGTCCAACTATTGGCATAACCTACAAAATAACCCAACAAAAAGAAAGAGATAAACAATCCCAACGCTTGTCGGATGTGAAAAGAAGCAAACTCTGATTTGTTTTCTTCCTGATTCATAAAAATGGCAATTACAGTTCCAATGATTGTTAGGTAAGCTACAATTGCAGTGTTCTTTGCTTTTTCAATATTTTCCATAATAATTTAGGCTAAAACCAATTTTCCTTGATTGTAAATTCCAATCGCCTTTCCTTTCATGACTTGTCCAAGGAAAGCAGAATTTTTTGATTTTGATAGAATGTGTTCTTTCGTAAAAGTCCAATCAGAATCGGTTTGAAACAAACTTAAATTAGCTTTATTTTCTTTTTTAATTATTTGACTTTCAAAGTTTAAAATTGACTTACCGAAAGTTAATTTTTTTATTATTTTTTCCAAAGGTAATACCGTTAATAAAGCACCAAAAGCACTTTCTAAACCAATGGTTCCGTTTTTAGCCAAATCAAATTCCATCTTTTTATGCTCGATATCCATTGGATTGTGGTCTGAAGTAATACAGTCAATCGTATTGTCTAAAACGCCTGCTATTAAAGCTTTTCTGTCGGCTTCCGTTCGCAATGGTGGTGAAACTTTATAACGTGTATCAAAACCGTCCAGTTTTTCATCAGTCAATACTAAATGATGCACGGCAACGCTACAAGTCACGCTCAAACCTTTCGCTTTCGCTTCCTTAATTAATGCTACTGATTTTGCGGTAGAAATCGTCGGGATGTGCAATTTTCCACCGGTATATTCCAGTAAAAATAAGTTTCTGGCAACCATGAGTTCTTCGGCTAAGTTGGGAATTCCCTTTAAGCCTAATCTAGTAGAAACAATGCCTTCATTGGCAACGCCATTACCTTTGATGTTGTCATCTTGGCAATACGCCATTACCAAACCATCAAAATCCTGAGTGTATTGCAATCCTATTTTTAGCAGATTGGCATTCGCCAAATTTTTCCCATAATCTCCGAAAGCAACAGCTCCGGCGTTTTTCATGTCGTAGAGTTCGGCTAAATCTTTGCCTTCACTGTTTTTAGTTAAAGCGCCAATCGGAAACAATTCGGTTGCTGAGTTCGCCGCTTTTTGTTTGACAAAATGAACTTGTGATTGGTTGTCAATGATTGGATTTGAATTGGGTTGCAAAGCGATTCCGGTAAAGCCACTTTTCGCAGCGACATTCAATCCGTTGGTGATGGTTTCTCTGTCTTCAAATCCGGGTTCGCCTAAGGAAACACTCATTTCAAACCAACCTTGCGAAAGATGCAACCCTTCGTGTTGGAATTCCTGATGCGTGTCAATATTGAGAATAGAAGTGCCTATTTCTTCGATTATGCCTTGTGTAATTTTCACATCAACGATTTGATCGTGAAATGGACTTTGCGGGTCAACAATTTTGGCTTTTCGGATGATTAGGTTCATTTTACAAATTTTTGAATGAGTAGTTCTAATACTAAAAAGAGTAGTGTAAGCAGTACAAACCATTTCCAGATTTGTGTATCAGTTCTATCGGTTTGTATGGTATTAAAAACCGTTTCTATATCGTCAATTTCCTTGTAATTAGCCGCAATATCCGTATTGGCTAAACTCAGGTTGCTTTCTGTTCGCGTGTAATTAAAGCTGATATTTTGCACCAAATTGGTTCCGTTAAAGATACCAAAATTTCCGGCTTCGATTGGATTATCACCAAAAGTTATTTTGACTTTGGTATTCAACAATTGTTGCATCGGAATAAAACTTTCAGGCGTATTTTTTACGGTTAGAATTTCATCTTTGGATAATAAAGCATCCACCACAAAAGGTTGGTCTTCACCAATGATAATCGCATTCACGCCGGTTTTTTGACTGTTTTGCGCCATGTTGTAAAACGTTGGCACAATCAACGGCGAATTTTGAAAATTACTATTTGTTTTGTTGATTGGTGCCGCAAAAACATACACTGATGACAACGGATTTGAAATCGAAGTTAAGAAAGCACTTTGGTCTTCATAACTTAAAATCGCTGGCGTTGTACTATTGATCCCAAAGGCAGTTTTGGTCGACGGATATTGGAAATTGTCGATTTTCTTCTCAAATACATTGCTAAACAACGGATGATTGAAATTGATTTTGGTCACTTTTTTATCGCTGCTTGCAATGGCTTTTAGTTGAATTGCGCCAAAGTTGGCTAAGAAACTATTCATCGCGTTCACATTGCTTTCCTGCGCCGGAATAATGACAACGTTTCCACCTTTGTTTACAAATGATTTCAAGGTGGTTTGCAACGCTTGCGGAACGTCTTTTAACTCATTCAATACAATCGCATCTTGCTTTTCCAATAAGTTATAATCCAAATTGGCTATTGGGAAATTGGTATAAGCAAACTCATCATTGGTATAAATTCTTGACAAGAAATTGCTTTTGTCCGTGTCGCCAATACTTATTACATTGGTTTTGCTTGGTTTTGAAATACTGAAATAATAAGTGTTGTCGTAGGCCAAACCTTTATCGGTAATCGAAACATAGCCGTGGAAATCTTCTTTCGGAATGGTGAATTTAATCGTTTCAGTAGTATTTTTGAAATCTATTAAAGTTTTTGCTGTTAATTTGTTTTGGTTGTATAACGCAATCGGAACTGTGGTAATATCTTCTCCATTGGCGGATAATTTAACCCCAATTTCATAAAAGTTATCCAAAGTTTGTTCGATATAAACGCTGTCGATGGAAACATTATTTTTTTGTTCGGCTTCGGGAATAATAAAATAGACATTGTCTTCCTTTTTAAAACTTTTCGCCTGATTGGTTTCCAAACCAACACCATCGGTAATCACAATGATGTCTTTGTTGAACGCAGATTTTCGCGCATTGACTTTCGCAATCAAATTGTCTAAACGAAAAGGTGTTGCACTATATTTTAAATCCTGTAAATCCTTTTGAATCGATTTGATATCGGTGTTCCAAAACGTTTCCGAGTTGGTAATCAAAGAAAAATTCTGTGCTTCCGGAGTATGTTCTAATAAATCTTGAACGGCACGTTTGAGCAATTCCCCTTTTTTGCCTTTGGCTTGCATGCTATAGGAATTGTCCAAGATGATGTACATTTCGTTAGTTGCTTTTAGACTTTCTTTTGCGGTGAAAAAAGGTTGAGCGAAAGCCAAAATCAAACAGGCGAGAAGCAATAAACGTGTGAAAAGCAACAACCATTTTTTGATGGTCGAACTTTTTCGGGTTTGGACAGAAAGTTCTTTTAGGAATTGTACGTTGGTGAAGTATTCTTTCTTAAAACGTCGCAATTGAAATAAATGCACTAAAATTGGAATCACCAATAAAAAAAGAAAATATAGAATTTCCGGGTGTTTGAACTGCATTCATCTAAAGTTTGTCAAAAATAGCACTTTTTATCATTTGGCGAAGCCGTTTTAAGAATTTTAAATGATAAAAAAATCGATTCTAATGGTATTCGGTTATTTTTGTGTTTCGATAAAATCATTACGATGACAAAATTTTTAGTGCTCGTTGCCACCATATTCTTCTGTATTTCCAATCAAGCGCAAGGAAATAAAACCAATTTATTCATTGGAACCTATACCAAAAGCTGCGACAGTATGGGTATTTATCTGTATGAATTTGACACTGTAACCGGTGAAACCAAAGTAAAGACAGCAACTGAAAACGTTGTCAATCCAAGTTTTTTAACGCTTTCAAAAGAAGGAAAATTTGTTTATGCGACTAATGAAGATGGCGACAATAGTGCGGTAAGTGCTTTTCGATTTGATTCGAATACAAATCAATTCACCTTTTTGAATTCCCAAAAGTCAGAAGGTAATGATCCTTGTCATATCATCAATGATGATCAAAATGTTATTGTAGCGAATTATAGCGGTGGGAATATTACGGTTTTTGGCAAAAATATGGACGGAAGCATTGGAAAACACAAGCAAATAATGAAGCACGAAGTGCAAACGGTCAGTGAAGCGAAACCGGAGAATTCACACATGCACATGTTGCAACTATCACCCGATAAAAAATACCTCATCGCCAGTGATTTAGGAAAAGATTATCTCTATGTTTATCGTTATAATCCCGAAGCTAAAAGCGCTGTTTTAGAGTTTAGCTCTTTTGTTAGAGTGAAGCATGGCGCCGGACCAAGGCATTTTACTTTTAGTCAGGACGGAAAATATGTCTACTTAATTAATGAGTTGGATGGTACGTTATTGGTTTTTAAATACCTTGAAGGTAAGTTGCAATTTATTCAGGAAACGACTGTTGTA
This sequence comes from Flavobacterium sp. UBA7682, assembly GCF_002482945.1. Classification (NCBI taxonomy): domain Bacteria; kingdom Pseudomonadati; phylum Bacteroidota; class Flavobacteriia; order Flavobacteriales; family Flavobacteriaceae; genus Flavobacterium; species Flavobacterium sp. UBA7682. The sequence goes on along the minus strand of NZ_DLGY01000001.1, from coordinate 24,525 downwards.
GCTAGAGATTTCAAAGGAAAAACCAGCGCTGCAGATATTCACATTTCAGCTGATGGGAAGTTTCTTTACGCAACAAATCGTGGTGATGCCAACACAATATCGTGTTTCGAAATCAAAAAGAATGGCAAGTTAAAGTGGAAACAAACGACCAGTACTTTAGGCAAAGGACCGCGAAACTTTAGCCTTGATCCAACAGGAAATTTTCTTTTAGTTGCACACCAATACACGAATGATGTAGTGATTTTTAAAATCGATAAAATTACAGGAGAATTAACAGATAGCGGAAAGCGAATTGAGTTGTGTTCACCGGTTTGTCTAGTATTTCAATAGAACTGAACACTCACAACTGAACACTGAACACTATTTCTTCTTACGCTTCGCCGCTCTGGTCTTCAAAATATTTCTATTCACAGAAGTTCCGGTTTTCTTTTTAGTTTTCGATGGTCCGCCCAGATTGACTTTAGTGTTCTTCTTGGCTTTTTCGTGAAAAGACGCGCCACCTTCTAGTTTGTTGGTTTTCAGAATGACTTTCATTTTCTTTCTGTCCTTTTCAAACTCAAGTAAACGTTCCGCAATCACAACTGTTACAGGCAAAGGCAAAAAAGTAAGTTCTTTTTCCATCAACATTTCGGCCTCGATCATGATTTCTTCTTCTCGCGGACTGATTAAACTAATCGCAATACCCGATTTATCGGCACGACCGGTTCTACCGATACGGTGAATGTATTGTTCCTGAATTTCGGGAAACTCAACGTTGATAACGTGCGTGATATCCGAAATATCTAAACCTCTAGCCATTACGTCAGTAGTTACAATTCCACGGATTTCTCCAGCTTGGAAAGTAGCCATCGTCTGCAAACGATAGTTCTGAGATTTATTAGAGTGAATGGTTCCGAATTGCTCCGGATACACTTCTTCTAATTTTTCCGCCAATAAATCGGCTGTTTTTTTATTGTTGACAAAAAGCAATACGCGTTCGTAAGCATCGTCTTTTAGTAATTCTATAATCAAATTGACTTTCGTCAAAAAGTTAGGTGTTTTGTAACCCAATTGTTCAATTTGTTCCAATGGCGTTCCGCTTGGTGCCAGCGACACTTCTTCGGGAAATTCAAAATATTCTTCCAGCATGCCATCAACTTCATCCGTCATTGTTGCTGAAAACAAAATGTTCTGGCGTTTGGTTTTAATCATCGTTAGGATAGAAGTCACTTGAGAACGAAAACCTAAGTTTAGGATTTCGTCAAATTCATCGATAACCAATTTTTGCAAACTGTCAAAACGAATCACATTGTCCAAAGCCAAATCCATGATTCTTCCCGGCGTTCCAACTAAGACATCAATTCCTTGATATACGGCTTTCTTTTGCGTATTAATATTTACACCACCATAAACGCCTAAAGTTCGCACCGACATAAATTGAGTCAGTTTTTCAACTTCGGCAGCAATTTGAACTACCAATTCACGCGTTGGAACCAATATGACAACTCGTGGTGTATCAGTTGCAACAAATTTCCATTGTTTGAGTATTGGTAGTAAGTAAGCGAAAGTTTTTCCGGTACCGGTTTGTGCAATTCCCATCATATCGCGTCCAGACATAATCACCGAAAATGATTTTTCCTGAATTGGCGTTGGTGTAGTCAAACCTAATTCGTCAACGGCTTTTTGTAGTGATTTTGGAAGATTGAATTGCTCAAAAGTGTTCATTGTATCTGTAATTTGGCGCAAAGGTAAGGAATTCTATTTTGGCAATGTTTTAGCCGATTGGATTTTGCTAATCACCAAATAGTCAAACTTTTAATATGAACTTTCTTGCTATTGAATTATTTTATTATATTTATAAAAAAAAATCCTGCTTTTGATATAAGATTTCCCAACCTACCGAATTCGATTTGTTAAATCACCAGTTAAGTAAAGCCATAAGTGACTAAATTTATTTTCCTTTTATAGTTGGTCTAAGACAAGCTTTCAGACTAAATTCAAAAACGACAAAGGATTATCTTTAAATGATTATTTGTAAACCAATGTAAAATCAGAATTGCTACTCAAGCCATAAAATAATACCATGAAAAAGATAGTCATCATCGTTTTACTATTTAGTTTTAAAATAGTATCGGCACAAAAAAACAATTACAGCGAACTTATTGCCAAAAAAGCCACTCAGATTGAACAAAAAGTTATTGATTGGCGCCACGATATTCACCAAAATCCTGAACTCGGAAATAGAGAAACTCGAACAGCAGCTTTAATTACCAAACATTTGCAATCACTTGGCATCGAAGTTAAAACCGGTGTTGCAGTAACCGGCGTGGTTGGAATTTTAAAAGGTGACAAACCCGGTCCGGTAATAGCTTTGAGAGCCGATATGGATGCTTTACCGGTAATAGAAAACAACAATTTACCTTTTGCTTCAAAAGTAAAAACTACTTATAACGGAAAAGAAACAGGAGTAATGCATGCTTGCGGTCATGACGGACACGTAGCCATATTGATGGGCGTAGCCGAAATTCTTTCCGGGATGAAGAAAGAGTTGCAAGGAACGGTTAAATTTATATTCCAACCGGCTGAAGAAGGTGCGCCTGTAGGTGAAGAAGGTGGTGCTGAATTGATGGTAAAAGAAGGTGTTTTGCAAAACCCCAAAGTAGATGTGATTTTCGGGTTGCACTTGAGCTCCGGAACAGAAGTGGGCAAAATTAATTATCATCCCGGTGGAACTATGGCTTCTTCTGCTGATGTAAAAATTATAGTAAAAGGCAAACCGGCTCACGGTGCTTATCCATGGCAATCTGTTGACCCAATAGTGGTTTCGGCACAAATTATCAATAGTTTACAGACTATAGTCAGTAGAAATGTGCAACTCACTCACAATCCTGCGGTGGTAACAATTGGTTCAATTCACGGCGGTAATCGGCATAATATTATTTCGGAAGAAGTCGAAATGTTGGGAACCATTCGAACCTTTAGCAAATCTGACGAAGAACTGATATTTGAGCGTATTAGGCAAATTGCCACCAAAACAGCAGAAGCTGCCGGAGCAACTGCTGAGGTAAAATTACCTTATTCCTCTTACAATCCCGTGACTTTTAATGATGTTGATTTGACCGAAGCCATGCTGCCATCCTTGCAAAAAACGGCCGGAAAGGAAAATGTAAATTTGGTGCCTGCAGTTACCGGAGCAGAAGACTTCTCCTTTTATCAAGAAAAAGTACCCGGTTTGTATTTCTTTGTGGGTGGCATGAAAAAAGGTCAAGATCCAAATACGGCAGGGCCACATCATACTCCTCAATTCATTATTGAAGACAGCGCTTTTAAAACCGGAATTAATGCGTTATGTAATTTGGTTTTTGATTATATAGAAGTGAATAAAAAATAAATCAATCACATAGCAACATGGCAAAGTTTTTTGGTAAAATAGTTTTTAACCTAAAACCCTTCAAAAACACCCAAGCCAAACAGCGCAAAATCATATTTTACCGGATCGTTTTTATCCAGTTTTCGCAATTCGGTGTCTAGTTCTAATAAAGCTTTAGCGTCGTTTTGTTTTCGGGTGAGCAATCCGAGTTTTCGAGCAACATTTCCGGAATGAACATCTAACGGACAAGATAAAGCAGTAGCCGAAATGTTTTTCCAAAGCCCAAAATCAACGCCATTGTTGTCTTGACGAACCATCCAACGCAAGTACATGTTAATGCGCTTTGCAGCGGAACCTTGCATTGGATCTGAAATATGTTTGGTTGTTCGTTGCAGATGATCTACTTCAAAGAAATATTTCTTAAAGGCCGAAATCGCCGGTTGCATGGACAAATCTTCTTGTTTATTGGTAAAGAAGGTTTCCAAGCCACCATGATTTTGATACAAATTTTGCAAAGCTTTGATGAAAGTTTTAAAGTCGTTACCATTGAACGTTCTGTGAACAAATGTTTCTAAATTTTCCAAGTGATAATCCTTGTGATTCATCACAAAATCATAAGGCGAGTTGCCCATTAAATCCATCATTCTTTTAGAGTTGTTGATAATCATCTTGCGGTTTCCCCAAGCAATAGTCGCCGTTAGAAAACCTGCAATTTCTATGTCTTCTTTTAGTGAAAAGCCATGCGGAATCTGAATTGGGTCGCTTTCGATAAAGTTAGGATTGTTATAAAGGGCAGCCTTTTCGTCCAGAAATTCCTTAAGTTCAGTTTTAATCATTGGTTTTTAGTTTTTTGGCGTAAAAACCTTCCTTTAAAGTTTTCCCACGCAATTGCGGAATGACATTGAAATTGGTTTCAAAATAATCCAATTGCTCTTTGTTTGCACAAGGCAAATGACCGTTGCCGGATATCCAAAAAATCGGAGTTTCGGTAGGCGAGTAGTAGTCTAAATTGCCTTTAGTAATTTTGATGTAATTGAGGTTATCTCGAGTGTTGGGTTTTGGATGAATAACATTCTCCAGTTGAAACGTACTGTTTTTAGCTAATAACTTGTTTTGAGTTAAAGCACTGAATGACATTGGCACAAAGAGCAAAACACCGATTGCTAATAAACTGAAACTAAGTAATCCCAAGATGATTTTCTTATTGGTGAACATGACGGAAAGGAATACAAGTCCGAAGAAAATTGTGAAATAAACAAAGAAACGATATTGTGGCGAGCTGAAAACTAATAAAATTAATGCTAAGACAAATACAAAGTAAACATCACGAATTCTTTGTTTTGGGTAATATTTTGAAATTATAAATGGTGAAATCAAGAGTAAAAATACAGTCGCTAAACCAATGATACTGTCAATTCCACTGTGCAAAAAATATTGTTTAACCAAGATAAAAAAAGTAGCATTTTCAAAAACACTAAAAGGAATATAAAAAGAATGCATCATGTCTCGACTAAAGAAAAAATCCATAATTTCCATTGGTACCAAGTAATCAGCATTTGAATTAGGGAACACAGTTAACGGATAAAAAGGATAACCGGTCAACATAATATTTTTGATAACAAAAAGAAACAAAACCAATCCACCTAAGAACCGAAACGGAATGAGCTGGCTTCTTACTACAGCTATATGTTTTATAAAAAGCAAAAGCGGGAAAGCTAACAACACTAATGCGGTTATTTTGATATAAATCGCAAAAAGAACGAATATAGTTATGAGGTTAAATTTCTCAAGTACATTATCCTTGTGTATTTCCAAATACATTGAAAGCACTATAAAACTGATAAGGTAAACCGGTAAATCAGGTGATGGCGCGCTGATGAATTGGAATAGGAAAACATAAGTCAAAGGCAGTAAGCCAAAAACCAAATCCAATCGATTGGCATTGGTAAAATAGGAGTGAAGCTTTTGAAATGCCCAATAATTAAAGAGTAAAAACAAATAACCATTCAAGTCATTGAAGCTGTCATAAAGAAATGAAAACGAATAAACGCTCTGTGTGATGTGCCAACCGCTCGTTTGTCCTAAAAACAAGTGCAAATTTGCCAAACCGGGAACAAATCCGTATTCGTTCAACCATTTGATAGTTTGGATGTAATAGGTTTCATTGTCAACAATAAAAGGCAAAGTAGCACTTTGTAACAAAATTAAAATGCTACTGATACTAAAAAGTGCTTTTAATGCTAGTGAGAAGGAATTTAGTTGCGTTAGAATACTTTGGGTAATATCTTTTAAATCGCTTTTCAAATAAAATCCAAGAGTGATTGATGTTATTATCAAAAAAGCATGAAATTCTATATTTATCCGACCAAATATCGCCCATGAGCTCGCCAACAATGTAATTCCAAATAATCCGAGAATACCGGCAAAAACAACAGTCAAAGATTGAATTCGAAAAAGCTTTGAAAACCCTATTCCTAAAATAATGGAAGTGAGAAAAAGATACAGCCAACTAAGTAGAATAAGCACCATATTATCATACGATTAAGCCATCTTTCATGACTAATTTTCTATCAGCCATGTTGGCTAATTCCTCGTTGTGCGTAACAATGACAAAGGTTTGTCCAAATTCTTCTCTCAATTTAAAAAATAACTGGTGTAAATTTTCCGCCGAAGTCGTATCTAAATTTCCCGAAGGTTCATCGGCAAAAATCACAGCCGGTTTGTTTATCAGAGCGCGCGCTACAGCAACGCGTTGTTGTTCCCCTCCGGAAAGTTCGTTAGGCTTGTGATGACTTCTTTCGGCTAAACCTAAATAATCGAGTAAACGTTTGGCTTCAATTTCGGTTTCCTTTTTTTCTTTTCCGGCAATGTATGCCGGAATACAAACGTTTTCCAAAGCGGTAAATTCCGGCAATAATTGGTGGAATTGGAAGATAAAGCCCAAATGCAGATTCCTGAACTTAGATAATGTTTTATCGTTCATTTTCAATATGTTTTCACTATTTATCTCAAGTGAAGTATTATTTGATTTTGCGGCATTGTCAAGTGTTCCGAGTATTTGCAACAAGGTAGTTTTTCCCGCACCGGAAGCACCAACAATAGATACAATTTCTCCTCTTTTTATATGTAAATCTACACCTTTTAAAACGTGCAAACTATCGTAGTATTTGTGAATGTCTTTGGCAATAATCATCAATCGAATTTTTCACAAAGTAACAAAGTATTTTCTTTTAATAGATGATATCAATTTTTTTTATGAGTGAATAAATTATAAAATTGTGTTAAGTATAATTTTTTGTTTAATTATTTATTACATTTGTTGAACAAAAAAATAATTAATTCTTATGAACACACCCATTGAAAAAGAATTATTTGAATTGATAGGTGACAATCATCAAATGACTTCTGCGGAGACGCCTTTGCGTCCTGACGCCTTTATCAAGACAGATAAACAAAAGATGGACAACATCGAAAAGCATTTCCATAGCATTATGGAAGAAATGGGTTTAGATATGACCGATGACAGCTTGAAAGGAACGCCACATCGTGTTGCAAAAATGTTTATTCAAGAAATATTTTCCGGTTTAAATCCTGCGAATAAACCAAAGATTTCGGTTTTTGACAATTCGTATCAATATGATAAAATGTTGGTTGAAGCGGATATTAGTTTTAATTCTACTTGTGAACATCACTTTCTGCCTATTATAGGCAAAACTCACATTGGCTATGTTTCCAGCGGAAAAGTGATTGGTTTATCAAAGCTTAACAGAATTGTAGACTATTATTCGCGGAGACCGCAAGTTCAAGAGCGTCTCATTATGCAGATTTTTAATGAATTGAAAAAAGTTTTAGAAACGGATAGCGTTATGGTAGTAATGGAAGCCAAACATCTTTGTGTGTCAAGTAGAGGAATTCAGGATGAAAGCAGTTATACTTCAACCATTCAGTACGGAGGAATATTTAAAGATAAAGAAAACAGAAATGATTTTTTCAATTTGATCAAAAAAGACAAATAGAATTTTAGTAAATTTAAGTTGAGTATTTTGGTGAAAAGTCCTGGGTATTAATTTACTCGGGATTTTTTTTATTGGGAAATAAAAAGCCCAATCCCATACTTTTCAACATCTTCTTTTCAAAGGCCCAAAAAAAAGTAAACTGCCCAAAAATAAACCCGAAACTAACCAACAAAACCTGATAAATGGGGAAGATGAGGATGAGGTATAACGGATAGTAAAGCCAATTGGAAACGTCTCCTTTTACAATACCGAATAATTCTAAAACAGGCTTGGAAAGTAAGGCTGAACTTGAACCCGTAACGGCAAATACCACAAGAATGACAAAGACTTGCCAATTTGATTTGATATTCCAGCGTTCTTTAAAACTTGCCATAAACTAATTTTCTACAAATATAACAGTTTATGGAAAAGGAACAATACCGCCCAATCGCTGATTGTAGGTGACTTGAAAATAAACAAAATAGTTAAAAATTAAATAATTCACTTCATAGCCATAACGGATAGATGGATCGTAGTCAATTCTCGTGTCGTATAAATTATTATAACGTTGTGGTTGTAAAGCTCTGGAGTTCCATTCGTTAACATATACTTGATTTTTATTTTCTAGATAACTCTCAGAATAATAACCTCTAGGTCTGGCTCTACTTGCAATCCAAGAACTAAAACCGGGATCAATGATGATGACTTCATATTCAAGTTCTTCATTGGCAATTTTAACCGTATCGGAAACTTTTGATGTTGTATCCGAGGCAACCACTGCGTTTTTGGAACTGTGGCACCCAACAATAATCAACAAAATAAGCAAAAGTGATACTAAAGTTTTCATCGCTCAAATTTTTAATAAATTTACGTAAAATCGCTTGAATTCAGTCTTTTCAATATGTTAAAAAACCTTGTCACAGCTTAGACTGCAACAAGGTTTCTTACTAACCCAAATATTAAACAATTAATTAAAAACCTAAACCTAGTGCCATCGCTGTAGCTTGTATGTTAAAATCTGCTCCTTTTGTGGCTGCTCCGGTTGTTAAATTGATTGCGTACACTGAAGTTACACCATTTACTTTTAAAAGTGCAAAAGCAGTATTGCTACTTCCTCCAATGTCAAATCCGTTTTCTGCTTCAACATTAAAACCTAAAGCGCCAACAGCAACTAATGTTCCGTTATTTGGCGGATTTTGAAGATATAACATATCAGTAGAAGCGTCAATAACAAATAAGGAAGTAGTGGTAGATCCTCCAAAACTGTTGGTGTAAGCCGCTGCATTTACAGAAGGAGTTCCCGGATTTAGACTGCCATCTGTAAAAACAACTGTTCCTAAATCTGGATGTAATCTAAGGTTTTGTCCTGTATTGCTAACCAATCTGATTCGGTCAACTGTAGGATTGAAATCAAATCCAAACGAAGTTCCCGAAAGCGAAGGCGCTAAGGTAGAACCAACTTGTGTCAACTGACCATTAGCGGTATTAACAGTCATAAGTCTACTCTGACTGGTAACAGCATATAGTGTTCCTGTAGCAGGTCTGAAATCTAATCCAATTACAGTTTCTCCACCGGAAAGTCCGGCAAATGCTACCGAATTCATTGTTGGATTCGTTGGGTTAAATCGGTAAAGCATATTGTCTGAACTGGCTGCAAAAGCAACTGGATTGGTTTTGAAAGCCAAACTGATAACCGGCAAACCAAAGGTTCCAACATCAACCGCTTTTCCTGTGGTTAAATCGATAGTGTATAATTTTGATACACTATTGTTGTTGGTCACAGCCAAAGCTTGTGAATTGTCTGCAAGGATATCAAAATCGCCTTGTCCTTCAAAATCAATAGTTAAATCGCCTACAAGCTGTAAACCTCCATCGTTTGGCGGACTTTGGATATACAATTTATCTTCTCCAAAGTCAACATCATACAAAGTCGTTGTACTGGCTCCAGCCATACTATTGGTATAAGCAACAGCACCAATTCTTGTATTGGCATTGCCGGCAATAGAAATGTCAGTAGCGGCAACTGTACCAAGTTCGGGATGTAAACGTAAATTTTGTCCTGATTCTGTGACCAATCTGATTCTGTCCACTGTTGGATTAAAATCTAATGAAGCATTAGCACCGGAAACAGCTGGTGTAAATGAAGCATTGCCTAAAGCCGTAGCTGCACCGGATTCTTCATTGATAAAATACAGTCTGCTTGACGAACCCAATGCATACAATTGTCCGGTTGCCGGTCTGTAGTCAATGCTTACGATTTGTTCACTACCAGCTAATCCTGTGATTGGCGTAGTGGAAATAGGAGAGGTTAAATTTCTGGCATTGTACTTAACAATAACATTGTTATTTGTCAATACAGTAAAATTAACATTTGGAGCTTCTACAGTTGTATTATTGTTGTCATCATCATCACTACAAGATACGGTAGTTACAGCCAAAGAAGTCATTAATAAAAATGCCGCGATTCTAAATTTGATTTTGTAATTTTTCATAATAAAAATGTTTTTTGTTTTCCTCATTTACGAGAACAAATTAATCTTGGTTTTTATTATGACATTTTTTTAAGGATATACAAAAAAGCCACACTTTTCAGTGTGGCTCAAAATATATTTTCACGTCTTAAACTTTCTCCGATTTCAACAAACTGATAATTTGTTCTGCTAATTCAGTCCCGATTCGGTCTTGTGCTTCTAAAGTCGCAGCACCAATATGTGGTGTCAACGAAATTTTCGTGTGCATCAGGATTTGAATTTCCGGAGTTGGTTCATTTTCAAAAACGTCTAATCCGGCAAACAATACTTTATCCGAATCCAAAGCATCTACCAAAGCTACTTCGTCAATTACACCACCTCGAGCACAATTTACAATACCTACGCCATCTTTCATCAATTCAAATTCGGCTTTGCCAATGACATAACCGTCTTGCGCCGGAACGTGAAGCGTAATAAAATCGGAATGTTTGATCACATCTTCTAAAGGTTCGGTTTCAAATTCTACATTGATAAACTGACCATTGTAAAAATCTACTTTTACTTCCGCTTTGTCAACATATTTATCGGCAGCAATGACTTTCATGCCTAAACCAAGCGCCATTTTGGCGACAGCCTGACCAATTCTTCCAAAACCAATAATCCCTAAAGTTTTGCCACGCAATTCAATTCCGTTAGCATACGCTTTTTTCAAACCGTCAAAGTTGGTATCACCTTCTAAAGGCATGTTTCTGTTCGAATCATGTAAAAATCTCACGCCCGTAAACAAATGCGCAAACACCAATTCGGCCACACTTTCCGAAGAAGAAGCCGGCGTGTTGATTACATGAACACCTTTGCTGCGAGCATAATCTACATCAATATTGTCCATACCAACACCGCCGCGACCAATGATTTTCAATCCCGGACAAGCATCAATAATATCCTTTCTAACTTTCGTAGCACTGCGCACCAAAACCACCGAAATGTTATTGGCGTTGACATAATTGGCTACTTGCTCTTGCGCTACTTTGGTTGTGATCACTTCAAAACCACCTTTTTCTAAAGCTTGAATGCCGCTTTTTGAAATTCCGTCGTTGGCTAATACTTTCATTGTTTATAATTTGTAATTTGTAATTTTTTAGGAGCTCGTGTCCCGCTTTTCGCAGTATCTTTTTTTTTGTCACCTCGAGCGCAGTCGAGAGGCTTTCCCTCAAAAAAAAAGGATACTTGCTGCAATCGGGGCTATTTTTCTGCTAATTGCGACTGATTGCTGTAAACCGTTTCCAATTCCTTCATCACATCAACTAAAACTTGAACGCTTTCTAACGGTAACGCATTGTACATAGAAGCGCGGTAGCCGCCAACAGAACGATGTCCCGGTAAACCTGAGATTCCGGCTGCTTTCCACATTTTGTCAAACGTTTCTTGATGTTCAGGATTGACCAAAAGGAAAGTCGCATTCATAAAACTTCTGTCCGCTGGATTTGCAGTTCCAATGAACAACGGATTTCTGTCGATTTCTGTGTAGAGTAAATTGGCTTTCGCTTCATTAATTTTTTCAATCGCTGCAATACCGCCTTGTTTTTTTAGCCATTGTAAAGTCAACAGACAAGTGTAAACCGCAAAAACGGCAGGCGTATTGTACATGCTTTCGGCTTTAATATGTTTCTCATAATCCAAAATACTCGGGATCGTTCTGCCTGATTTACCCAAGATTTCTTCTTTTACCACAACCAATGTTGCACCGGCTGCGCCCATATTTTTCTGAGCACCGGCATAAATTAGGTCAAACTGTGTGAAATCTAAAGTGCGTGAAAAAATATCCGAACTCATATCACAAACCACCGGAATATCGGTTTTTGGGAATGACTTCATTTGTGTCCCAAAAATGGTATTGTTACTCGTGCAATGGAAATAACTCGAATCGGCAGGAATGGTATAATCGGTTGGAATATGATTGTAATTGTCTTCTTTGGATGAACCAACGACAACCGTTTCCCCAAATAGTTTGGCTTCTTTAATCGCATTGTTCGCCCAAGTTCCGGTATCTAAATAAGCGGCTTTGCCGTCAATCTTCATTAAATTATATGGAACCATTAGAAATTCCAAACTCGCGCCACCTTGCAAAAACAAAGCTTGATAGCCTTTGCCTTCCAAACCTAAAAGTTCTAAAACCAAAGCCCTTACTTCGTCCATGACAACAACGAAATCTTTACTTCTGTGCGACATTTCCAACAAGGACAAGCCCGAGTTGTTGAAATTCAAAACTGCTTGAGCAGATTTTTCAAAAACTTCCTGTGGAAGAATACACGGTCCGGCGCTGTAATTGTGTTTTTTCATGATGGATTTTCAAAAAAATTATAGTGCAAATTACGGAAATAGGGCTAAAATATGCCGTTAGAATTCCGCAATAATAAGTCTATGTTATTAACGAAAACGTTTTAGTTTATAACAATTATTGACAATAATTTAAAATAGCAGTTTAAATCTTTACAATTCTTTTACAAGTGTAAGAACCGTTGGCCATAGTTACTTTTAAAAGATATACTCCATTTTGGAATTCTTTGAAAGAAATTGGACTTTGCAAATAATTAATTGTTTTCATCAGCTTTCCATCTAACTGATAAATACCTATAGTACTTATGTTTTCCGCTAAATTGCTAGTCAAATGAACTAGGTGGGAAGTTGGATTAGGGTATGCTTTTAAGTCATTCAATGTGTTTTCGTTAATTCCTAAAGTTACATCAAAAGTGTAAGCACGTCCACTAAAAGCCGAAGGCAATTGCTCTGTAGGAGCACCAATTACTACAATATCATCCGTAATAGCAATTTGAGTACCAAAAGCATCTTCTTGTTCAAATGGGCCTTCTCCATAAATTAGTTCTTGGAAAGTCCAGTTGTCATTTATTTTTCTATACACTGACACAGGAGTTTTGGAAGTATAGAGCAACGCATGGAAATTAAGACTAACAAACATAATATCATTTTTAACCTTAAAATTTGTGGCCATTTTTTCATTGTAATTTAATGGCGTGATTGTAGTGTTTAAACTCCAGTTGTTCGCAATATCGTCGTAGACATATATACTGGAAGCCATAGCGTTGAATGGTAAAATAAAAAGCTGATTGTTATCCAAATCAAAATCACTTATAGATTCGTTGATTGGATTGACTGGAGTAATTGAGGATGAAAAGTTCCAAGTGTTTGCATTGTAGTGATACGTATGCAAATAGGCTGTCCCAAAACTTGAAGCTGAAGCCACTACAAGTTTACTGTCAGAAACTCTCATTTTAATTCCAAATTGATAACTCCCACTAATTGTTATTTTTTGTGAATAAATCCAGCTGGCACCATCGAAATGATATACGTATACAGCACCACTATTGGTAGAAGTTGGTTGTCCGATAGGTTCATTATTAATTGCACTTACAAAAAGTTGGTTTCCAATAACTTTAACATCAGAACCAAAGTAATCATCCGCCACACCATCAAAGGCAGTTATCTTTTGAAAAAACGTCCAATCGCCATCCACTTTTCTATACATATAAACAGCTCCGGCATTCGATGCTACTTGATCATTTAATCTCGAGCTGGCTGCAATGAAGTCATTGTTTATGGATATATTATCACCAAAACTGTCATAAGGAGCGACGTCATAAGGAGTGAAGAAAGTCTCTTGGCTAATTATGTTGCCATTTTTTTCAAAGACAAAAACCCTTCTTTGAGAAATGTCTAATGGGTAGTTAGCAGAAACTACTATTTCATTACCAAAAGCATCAAGAGAACTTGTGAAGCTACTTGAAGGAATATCCGCTGTGAAAGGAGTTAAAACTATCTGAGCAAAAATTACTTGGACCAATAATAGCGAAAAGCAAAAGATAATTTTTTTCATAACCTACAAGTTTAGATAGTAAATGTAGGAATTAAATTGTCGATAAAAAAGTTAAAGTATCGATATTGTCAGCATAATCCCAAAGTTCCGGTTGTTGGGTTTTACCAAACGGAATCGAATTGGGAATCAGATTATTAGAAACAACACATTGAATTTGATCCGCATCGTTTTCCAATTGCTTTTTAATGTCTTCCAAGTTTTCATAGTATTCATAAAACACTGAGGAAATAGGCGAGGCGTAACTGGTATCTTCTTTTAAAGTTAAGAATTCATTGTCCAATAACTTAAAGTTACTCATTAAGAAAACGGCTTTGTTGTAGTCGTAATTGTTAGAATATTTTTCATAAAATATTACGTCTTTGTATTCATAAATAGCCTGAAAAAAAGGTTGGAAGTCGTATTCTTTTGGGACAAATAATTTGGACACATTTCTGCATCCTAAACCAAAGTAGCGGAAAATATCTTCTCCTAAATTCATTAAATCTTCTTGGGTTTCATTTCCGGTTAGAAGTGCGACTGAGTTTCTGTTTTTACGAATAATACTCGGCTTATCTTTGAAGTAAAATTCAAAATAACGAGCGGTGTTGTTACTTCCGGTAGCGATTACGGCATCAAAGTTTTCCAACTTGCCATCGGTAAATGTGATGTAATTTTCTATTTCAGCATTGACTGCGACAAGATATTTAGCTAAAAACTTGATTAAATGTTGGTCATTGGAAGAAGTTTTCACTAAAACTTTATGACCCGAAATTAATACGGAAAGAAAATCGTGAAATCCAACCAGCGGAATATTTCCGGCTAGAATTAATCCAACAGTTTTTGGCTGTACTTTCGAGAAATCGTATTTAGACAACCATTGTTTTAAATTGTCTTCTTGCAAAGCTTTAGCCCATGATTGAACTGAATGATAAACTTGTTCCGGGGTAAACCAACCATTGTGTGATTGCGACAACTGGATCAAATCTACAAAGCTATCGAAGAATAAATCGTTATGAAGAACCGCTTCATTTTTATGGTTTTGTTCCAAAGAGAATTGGCTTAAAAACTTCCCTAATTCAATAAAACATTTTTTTTTCTCGATTTGTAACATCAGTAGCTTGTTTATGAATGGTTTTGATTGTAATTTTGCGCAAAAATAAGGTTTTTTGGCTTTAAGCAATACGCTTTAAGCATTAAGCACTTAATAATACTTTAATTAATAAAAGCTTATAGCATTTTGCTTACAGCATAAAGCATATAAAATATGGCTATCATAATAACTGACGAATGTATCAACTGTGGTGCATGTGAACCGGAATGTCCTAATACTGCTATTTACGAAGGTGCTGATGATTGGCGTTATAAAGACGGAACCAAATTAAAAGGTAAAGTAATTTTGCCTGATGGAACCGAAGTTGACTCTGATGCAGCGCAAACTCCAATTTCTGACGATATCTATTATATAGTGCCTGGAAAATGTACCGAATGTAAAGGTTTCCACGAAGAACCACAATGTGCGGCAGTTTGTCCGGTGGATTGTTGCATTCCTGATGACAATCATGTGGAAAGTGAAGAAACGTTGCTCAACCGACAATCTTTTTTACACAACGAATAATAAAAAAAAACCTCAAGTTATTGAGGTTTTTTTATTCCGTGAAATCTCAAAAAAAAGCCCAAGCATTTAGCCCGGGCTTCCCTAACAAAACATGAATTATATTAAGGCTTCACAACAATATATTTTTCAAGAACTACTGTGTCTGTTTTTTCGTCGTAGGTTTCTACCACTAGGTTTCCTTCGGTATCGAAATAACCAACAGAGAGTTTGTCCTTGTTTTTAAAAATATAATTGTTATTGGAAGTTCTTCTTAAAATCGTTTTTTCATTGACATCAGGCAACGTCATTGTATAGCCACTATTGTCAATGGCAACCTGATATTTTTGTCCGTTGTAAGTGTAATACGCTGAACGGTCAACATCAACAAATTTAGTCACACCATCGACGGAAACTTGTGTTTTAGTAGTAACATCAACTTGGCTCGGTTTCGTTGGAATATTTAAGGTGTTGTTTTTTTCTTGTTCTAATTTAATTTTCTGTGTTTCTTTAGTTTCTTCAGTTTTTACAATTTTTTTCACACCATCAGAATCTTTTACAGTTGTGGTGGTGGTTTTAACTTCGGATTTTTTATTTGTGTTTTGCGCTTGGCTATTAATAGATAATAACAAAGCTAGCATACTTATTACTATAGCTTTCATAATCATTTGTTTTATTGGTTTGTACATTACAAATTTAATTCTTAACGAGTTCTTTTGTGTTACATAATTCTTTCTAAATGTTATAGGATAATCATAAAATCAGTGTTGAAAATTATAATCTGTTTTTTTATCAGATTAAAGTGGTTTATCGGATACAATGTGATTACGTCAAACTTTTTTAACAATCTCAATAAATTTATTTTTAATTATTTAACCATCACGATGGTGTATTATCAATTTAAAATGAAATTTTACTAAATTTGTTCAAACCTAGTCTAAGGATGAAGCAACTTTACCTGCTGTTTTTATTAGCTTTTAGTGTTTCAATATACGCTCAATCTGTTGAGAAGACATTGATATTGAAAGACGCTTTAACCAATCTTCCTATTGAGGACGTTACGGTTTACATTATAAAAACCAAACAGACTTTATTGAGTAATGCTGAAGGAAAGGTGGCTTTTGTTCTAAATGGTTCCTCAAATATTCAGGTTACGCATTCTTCTTATGCAAAAGTAACAGTGCGTTCATCGGCTTTACTGAAGACTGATAATACGATTTACTTGAAAAGCAATGTCAATGATTTGGATGAAATTATTGTCACCAAACAACATCCGCAAAAAATATTGAAAAGCATAGTCGCAAATTCAGTCAAAAAACTAACGGTTCCGGCGCGATTAAAAGTCTATTCCAGAGAGTTTTTCAAAATGGATGGCAATTATGCCTATTACAATGATGGTTTGATGAATTTCCAATTATTCGGCAAAGAAAAAAACTTTAAAAGCAATATTTTAGTAGAACAAAACAGGTCATATGGTTTGGTGTTTGACCAAATTAACTCTGATGTCTTAGGTTACAATCTCAACGACATCATGCAGAATTATTACAATTTCAAATATTTGAATCCAATATTGGATGCTGTCGCCAAAAAGAAATTTGACTTTATCATCAAAGGCTATTCTGCCAATCAAGATTACAATGTGATGTTAGTAACGCCATTGGATAATAATGACGATTTACGCGATGACTTTAGAATCATTTACGACTGGAAAAAGAAAATTATTATTGAAGTAAGCACCGTTATCTCTCCAACAACTATTGCAAATGTTAAAGAGAGAAAAGCGGTTGGTTCCAAGAATATTTACAAATCTTTATTTAAAACGATTTACAGATTAGATGGTGAAAATTATTATTTAATTAGTTCTAAAGAAGAGATTGGTTTTGAGCGAATTGACAAAAATAAAACTACTGATATTGAAGTCAGAAATTACTTTGTAACCACCAATTTCAGCAACCAAAATTACAGCTTCAAAGAAAGCGAAGTCTTTAAAGACAAAACACTTTACAACAAGAAAAATACCATTCTTTCCACTTATTGGGATATCTCCGGATTGACAGCCACCGAAGAAGAGCAAGCCATCATCAACCAATTACAAGACAGAGCAAATTAACTTCAAATTTTTGCTTTTTCTTCCACTTTGTTACTTGGTTTTATTACGCTATATTTGCACACTTTTTATAATAAAACATTGATATGAAAGCAGGAATTGTAGGATTGCCAAACGTAGGGAAATCAACTTTATTTAATTGTTTATCAAATGCCAAAGCACAAAGCGCGAATTTTCCGTTTTGTACTATTGAGCCAAACATAGGCGTTGTAAACGTTCCTGATCCAAGAATCAACAAATTAGAAGAATTGGTAAAACCGGAACGAGTTCAAATGGCTACCGTTGATATTGTTGACATCGCCGGATTGGTAAAAGGAGCAAGTAAAGGCGAAGGTTTGGGAAATCAATTTTTGGCCAACATCAGAGAATGTAACGCTATCATACACGTTTTGCGTTGTTTTGACAATGATAATATTATCCACGTTGATGGCAATGTGAATCCTATTCGCGACAAAGAAACCATCGATATCGAATTGCAGTTAAAAGACTTAGAAACTGTTGAAAAACGTTTGGAAAAAGTCAACCGCGCTGCCAAAACCGGAAACAAAGAAGCCCAAGTTGAAAAAGCGTTCTTAGACAGAATCCGCGAAGCTTTATTGCAAGCCAAATCAGCAAGAACAGTAATTCCTCAAAATGCCGACGAAGAAGCGTTGATGGAAGATTTCCAATTAATCACCACAAAACCGGTTCTTTATGTTTGTAATGTTGACGAAGAATCAGCGGCTACAGGCAATAAATATGTTGATTTAGTTCGTGAATTGGTAAAAGACGAAAACGCGGAAGTAATCGTTTTAGCCGTTGGAACAGAAGCTGATATCACCGAATTAGAGACGTATGAAGAACGTCAAATGTTCTTGGAAGATTTAGGTTTAAAGGAACCGGGTTCAGCGGTTTTAATTCGTGCTGCTTATAAATTATTGAAACAACAAACCTATTTCACTGCCGGCGTTAAAGAAGTTCGTGCTTGGACAATCAACATAGGCGATACGGCACCAAAAGCAGCCGGAGTAATTCACACCGATTTTGAAAAAGGGTTTATTCGTGCGGAAGTGATTTCGTATGACGATTATGTACTTTATGGTTCAGAAGCCAAGGCCAAAGAAGCCGGAAAATTCAAAGTAGAAGGCAAAGAATACATTGTAAAAGATGGTGATGTGATGCATTTCCGTTTTAACGTGTAAGTTTAGAATTCAGAAATCAGAATTTAGAATATATCCTAAAACTGTTGAAGAAATTCAGCAGTTTTTTTATTCCCAAATACCAAAAACTGCGACTGTGACTGAAAACTAAAAAACTATTCAATAAGTTCTCTTTCTAAAAAATAATTTACAATGGCTTCTTTCATTAAAACCGATTGTTCTCCGGCTTTTAGCGACGGTAATTCTTCTTTTACTTTGTAGTGTGGCCATCCTTCGGCATCAAAAAAATCGAATTCATAAAAACCGTATGGTTCTAATAATCGGCAAATGGCGATATGCATAAGGTTTAATTTTTCGTCTTTTTTGAATTCGCGGTGTACTTTTCCGAGTTCCTGAACTCCAATTAGGTAAATTATGGCATCTAAATCTAAGTCTTCGCCTTGCGAAAATTGATTAGATAGTATATCGACGAGCTTTTCCCATCGCTCTTTTAGTTGTGTATCTCTGGACATTTTTATTTGTGGATTTTAGATTTTAGATTTCAGATTGAAGAACGATTTAAAGATTATTTAAACTTAATTTCTACTATCACAGCTCTAAAATTATTATTGCAAAGATAGGAAGTTCAAATCCAAAGACCTAAAATTAAAGATTTCTCATACATTATTAAATAAATCACTCATTGATTAAGCGGTTTGAACGGATTATCACTTATTTTTTTCTCTACTATTAACCCTTCCTGATCTTTACTTAAAAGCCTTAGTCTAAATCTGCCAACTGATTTTACTCTGTGTCAACCTTCTAAAATCCGTATAATGCGTGGGCTAAAAAACCTTTGAACCTTTGCAACTCTGAATCTTTAAACCTAAAAAAAGACCTATATTTGCGCCTCAATAAAACACAGAAAATATGAGTTTTTTAGACATGCTTTTTGGAGCACTCTTGGCTTTTAGTTTATACAAAGGAATTAAAAACGGGCTTTTTGTAGAGATCGCTTCTTTTATTTCTTTATTGTTGGGAATTTATATTGCGATTAAATTCTCTTCGTTTATGAAGGAACTGATTATGAAACACGTTTCATGGAATCCGAACACGATACAGGTTACGGCTTTTATCCTGACTTTTATTCTGGTGGTTATTGGTGTTTATTTCCTGGCTAAAATCCTGACGGGAATTGCTGATTTTGCTTTTCTGGGATGGGCCAACAAACTAGGCGGAGGTTTTTTCAGAGTTTTAAAAACGATCCTGATTCTGAGTATTTTTATTGCGCTTTTTGAGAAAATAAACTTCAACGAAACGTTTGCCAAAAAAGAAACGCTCGATAAATCTATTTTTTATAATCCTGTAAAAAAAGTAGCTGCTTTTGTTTACCCTTCTATCGAAAAATGGTACGAAGAATTTAAAGATAATCATGCTAAAGATTCTGAAGCAAAACAGGAAACGATTAAAGAAGAATAAGTCCCAAAAGGGAGAAAATATTTTGTTTTGCGAGGATTTTATATGTCGCTCCGCTGGAGCTTTATATTGTAAATGTTTATGCTATAAATATTTCGCTTCTCCGAAGCTTTTCCTTAAAAACAAACCAAACAATTATTTGTAAAAAGTAAACCCGACAGGTTTTAAAAACCTGTCGGGTTTATTATTTATTATTTCAAAAGAAATTTAAGTCCCGGAGGGACGAAATATTTATAGAAATTTAGCGTATCGATGTTTAAGAGCACCAGAGGGGTGAAATATTTCGTTTCCCGAGGAATTTTATATGTCGCTCCGCTGGAGCTTTATATTATAAATAACTATGCTATAAATATTTCACTTCTACGAAGCTTTTCCTTAAAAACAAAACGATTATTTATAAAAAGCAAACCCGACAGGTTTTAAAAACCTGTCGGGTTTGACAAAGATTGCGTTTATAATTATTCTACCACTTTACTTCCAGATTCTCTTCTTTTTTCAAAACAATTTCTTGCTTTTTATCACCGTTTATTAAGGTTGTTTTCCCTCCTGTTTTCGAAGAAATTATCAATTTCTTTACAATCTTGTTTTCCCAATTCATTTCGATTTCAAATCCGCCACGGGCGCAAATTCCTTTTACGGATCCGGTTTCCCAGGCGTCTGGTAAGGCAGGAAGTAATCTGATTTCGTTTTCGTTTGACTGAACCAGCATTTCGGCAACGGCTGCGGCTCCTCCAAAATTTCCGTCGATTTGAAATGGCGGATGCGCATCGAATAAATTCGGATAGGTTCCTCCTCCTCTTCTTGGCTTATCGGTTTTCTTTCCGTCCGGATCTACATATCTTAGTAATTCGCGAAACATTTTATAAGCGCGGTTTCCGTCCCAAAGTCTTGCCCAAAGGTTGATTCTCCAGCCTTTTGACCAGCCTGTTGTTTCATCTCCTTTTATTTCTAAAGTCTTTTTTGATGCTGAGGCAAGATCTGGTGTTTTTTCGGGTGTGATATGATCTCCCGGAAAAAGTCCGAACAATTGCGATTGATGACGGTGTTTGGGATCTTTATCTTCCCAATCGAAATACCATTCTTGCAGATTTCCTTTTTTACCAATTTGATAGGGATGCAATTTTGCAAGTGCATTTTCTAATTTTGATCTAAAAGCAGCATCGGTATTTAGAACTTTAGATGCTTTTATCGTTTTGTCAAAACATTCTCTAATCATGGCCAAATCTGCCGTTCCGCCATACATTGTTGCTCCAACAAAACCATCGGGCGTTAGATATTGGTTTTCTGGCGAAGTAGATGGCGATGTTATCAGATTTCCGTTTTTATCGATGATCATCCATCCTAAAAGAAATTCGGCTGCGCCTTTCATTAAAGGATATCCTTCTGTTTTTAGATAGGTTTTGTCTTGTGTAAAAGTATAATGTTCCCAAATGTGCGTACTTAACCAGGCGCCGGCAAGTGGCCAACATGCCCACATTGGATCTTCTTTACCAAATTGCCCCACCGGATTGGTCATTGCCCAAATATCTGAATTGTGCGCCGCAGCCCAACCCTGATTTACGCCATAAAAAGTTTTTGCCGTTACTTTTCCGGTTACCGAAAGATTTTTGATGAAGCTTAAAAGCGGCAAATGCATTTCGGACAGATTGGTGTTTTCGGCCAGCCAGTAATTTTCTTCCAGGTTGATGTTCATGGTATAATTACTGCTCCATGGCGGGTTTAAATGCGGATTCCAGATTCCTTGTAAATTGGCAGGAACGCCTAAAGTTCTGGAACTGCTTATTAATAAATAACGTCCGTAATTGAAATATAGAATTTCTAAGTTTTTATCTTCTTTTCCGTCTGCGTAGCGTAATAAGCGTTCGTTTGTTGGCAAGTCGGGAGCGGTTGCTTTACCTAAATCTAATGTTACTCTGCTGTAATATTTTTGGTAATCGGCGATGTGGGCTTCTTTTAGTTTATCGAATGATTTTGCAAATGATTTGTTCAGGTTTTGCAATGCAATCGATACATCATCTACACCTTCTGTCGCGGGATTTTTGTCGAAACCGTTAAAACTTGTCGCAACAGATACATATACATAAGCTTCGGTTGCATCTTTTAAACTTAGTGCATCTCTGGAACTTGTAATTTTTCCGTCGGTTTTTTTAATTTGGATTAAAGTGGTAAATCTTGTTCCTCTTTCTTTTACTTGAAGGTATTTTGGTAAAACGGTATATCCTGCATTTTCATGAATGGGTGCCGAACCTGTCATTACCAATATATTGTTTCTTACTTCGACATTAGATTTTAGTAAGCTCTTTAGATTGATGTCAAAATTTAAACCTCCTTTTATACTACTTGTCAATTTAATCACCATGATTTGGTCTGGGGCAGAAACAAAATATTCACGGGTAAATTTTATTCCGTTCATTTCGTAACTGATTTTTGATACGGCATTCGAAATATCGAGTTCACGATAGTAATTAACGGCTTTTCCTTTTTCGGAATTATTAATTTCTAATGTTCCAAGCGGGGCAAATGATTCGGAGTTTTTTCCCTGAACTTTTTTATTGAGTTCTTCGGCTAGTTTGTAGTTTTCGTTTTTGAGTGCTTCGCGAATTGCGGGAATATTTTTGTAAGCTTCGGGACTCATATTGGCGTTTACGGGTTCGCCTGACCAGAGCGTGGCGTCGTTTAAATATATTTTATCTGAATTTGCTCCGCCAAAAACGGTTGCGCCGAGTTTTCCGTTTCCTAAAACTAAACTTTCTTCAAAAAATTCTGCGGGTTGATTGTACCATAAAACATGACTGGATTGTGCAGACATCTTGGTGCAGAAAGTGAATAATAAAATGAGAAGTGTGTTTTTGAGATTTGAATTCATTTTTTTGATGCGTTTTAATGTTACCCTTCAAATGTTCCTACGGAACATTATTACAGGTGTTTAATATCTTATCATCAACGGATTTCATCCGTTGCTACCAACCAATTGTTCCTGACGGAACAACTTTGGGATATTCATTTACGATGAATTGTTTCTGACGAAACATTTTTAACCTTATTTTATCTTAACCGGTTTTTCAACCTATTATGTATTCTAATTTTTTAATTGCTTTGACAAATATACCTAACCCGTTTTGGAGAACCTATTAGGATACGTAACCGCAATTTGTGCGCGTGAGGGATAGGAGCTGGCTACCGAAGTAGCGTGGATAGCCCGACCGTATTTGCGAAAGGCGCACATAAGCGATTTGTTAGATAGCGCCTTTTGCAAATACGGTCACGCCCTAATGATCACCGCTACTATTTTGATTCTAAATATAATTATTTAGATCTTAATTTGTCGCTTTATAAACAAAATTTCTAAACGTAACCTGACCTTCGCCAACTGCTGAAAGCCCTAAACGAAGACTCATGAAACCGCTTAATACATTGTGATTGAATGATGTTACTTCGGCAGAATTTTCAATTTTTAACCATGTTTTGCCATCGATGCTGTAAAACATATTTACAAGTTGTTCTTTCTTTTCGAGACGAAGGAATAAATGAGTTTTATTTACGCCTTTCAGGGTTGGAAATTGCCATGATCGCAATATTGCCAAAATATTCTCTTTGTCGGAAGCAATTCCTGTATACAATTTAGTATCGTAAAACAGAATCAATCCTGCGGTGGCGTTGCCTTCTATTTCTACTTCGACTTGTGCAGTGTAAGAGTGATCTGAAGGGGTACATAAAAGCGGAGAACTTTCGCCAATGCTTTTTCCATTTGCTTTTATCTGAATTCCGTTTTGGGTGAGTCTAAATCGTTCAGCGTCATAATGATCGAAAAATTGCCATTGTGGCTGAAGTTCAGTTCCTGAAAAAGTATCTGAAAGTGTGAAATTACTTTTTACAATTTTTCCTGCCGGTTTTTTTATGGGTTCTTCTGTTTTGATGTTTTCCGGACTTTTGAACCAGCCATCGTTTGTCCATTCTACAGGTTGTAAGAGCGTTTGACGCCCCATGTTATAATAGCCGTTTTCGTAACTGTGAAGAACCATCCACCATTTTCCGCTGACATCGTCGATTAATGTGGCGTGTCCTTTTGACCACCATTTTTCTGAACTATCGTTGGTTCTTAGAATTGGATTGTATGGCGAGTTTTCCCAAGGTCCTAAAGGTGATTTTGATCTTGCTGATATTACCATGTGACTCGTTGCCGGACCGGCTGTTCCGCCTTCGGCAACGGTTAGGTAATAATAATTTCCGTGTTTTAGCACTTTTGGTCCTTCCATACAAAAACATTCTATCGACCATTCTGAGGGAATTTTCCAACCGTCGTAAGCATGTTTGCCTGCTCCGGAAACTGAAAGTCCGTCTTTGGACAATGGCACATAATCGCCATTGCTAAAATATAAATAGCGATTTCCTTTTTCGTCTGTAAAATGTCCGGGATCGATATTGCCAATTTTTAAATCGATTGGATCGCTCCAGGGTCCGTTGATATTATCTGCTGAAACGACATAATTGGTTTCGTTTGCAGGGAAATAGATGTAAAATTTGTTGTTATATTTCACCAAATCTGG
>NZ_DLGY01000008.1:0-35713 GCF_002482945.1 Flavobacterium sp. UBA7682 | reverse complement strand
CGCAGAAGATTTGATGATAATGAGAGTAAGCCTTTTGAAAAAAGAGACCGCTCCGAAGGCCCACGCAAACCATTCGAAAAAAGAGAGGGCGATGCATCCCGCAGAAGATTTGATGATAATGAGAGTAAGCCTTTTGAAAAAAGAGAACGCTCTGAAGGGCCCCGCAAACCATTCGAAAAAAGAGAGGGCGATGCTCCCCGCAGAAGATTTGATAACGAGGAAGGTCAGGAAAGAAAAGGGGTAGATAATCCCCGCAAAAATTTCGAACAAAGAGATGGAGATGCGCCAAGAAGATCCTTCCCTAAAAACAGGGATGGCGGAGACACTCCACGCAGAAGATTCGACAACAATGACGATAAACCGTCTGAAAGAAGAGATCGCTCCGATGCTCCGCGGAAATCATTTGATAAAAAGGATAAGCCTTTTGGCAAACGGGAAAATGATGCTGAAGCACCTAAAAAATCAAACCCTTCGGCACGTGGAACAGATAATCAAACAACGATAACAAGGGATAACCAGGTTCAGAATACTAAAATCGGTGCTCATTTGAAACCCAACAAAAATCGTCTTTCTGATGATGAAGATGATTTTGAGGACGACTTTGTAGCTCCGGAAAAAGAGCCTGAAAAAATGCCACTGAATAAGTACATCGCTCATTGCGGTATCTGCAGCAGACGAGATGCGGTAGAATTTATCAAACAGGGAAAAGTAAAAGTAAATGGTGAACTGACGACCGAACCGGGCCTGAAAATTGCAGATGGTGATGCCGTCTCTGTTGCCGGGAAAAAAATAGTTCCGCAAAAGAACCTGACTTATATTTTACTGAACAAGCCAAAAGGATTTATCACCACTACAGAAGATGAGAAAGGCCGCAGAACCATTATGGATCTTGTTGCCAGCGCTGATGCGCCGCGTCTGTACCCTATCGGAAGGCTGGACAGAAATACAACCGGTTTGATCATCCTGACAAATGACGGCGAACTGTCTCAAAAATTATCACATCCAAAATACAATATCAAAAAGATCTACCAGGTCACGCTGGACAAACCCATTACAAAAGCTGATTTTGAAAAAATTCTGGCCGGCGTAACGCTTGAAGATGGATTGGCACCAGTAGATTCTCTGGCCATGCTGGAAGAAAAAAACGAGGTTGGCATTGAAATTCACAGTGGCAAAAACCGCATTGTACGACGCATTTTTGAATCATTAGGCTACCAGGTGGAAAAGCTCGACAGGGTAATGTATGCTGGTCTTACCAAGAAAAATGTTCCCCGCGGAAAATGGCGTTTACTAACAGATCGTGAAGTGATTTTGCTGAAACATTTTAAATCATAATCCGTTATTTAAATGACACTGCTGAGTGCCGATAAAATTCATGACGGCAAAAAATGGCTGCCTGAAAATACCGTGCTTGAAGTAGATGATACCGGCAGGATAAATGACATTTATCTGAACGGTGACTTTGATCATGTCATTCATTACGACGGGATTCTTTGTCCTGGTTTTGTCAATGCGCATTGTCATGTGGAGCTGAGCCATATGAAGAACCTGGTTCCTGAACATACCGGTTTGACAGGCTTCCTGCTGCAGGTGATGCGCAAACGGAACGATTTTACGGAGAAACAAAAACAGCTTGCAAGAGAAAGTGCCTTGCAGGAAATGATAGCAAATGGCATTGTTGCGGTAGGAGACATTGCGAATACAACGGATACTCTTTCACTGCGGGAAAAAGGGAACCTTCACTGGCACACTTTTGTGGAAAGCATCGGTTTTGTACCGGAACGTGCACCGCTCAGTTTTGAATTTGCCCTAAAAACCTGGGCAGCATTTGCTGTGCAAAGCGGTAATGAGAAAGTACTCAAACAGTCTATTGTTCCCCATGCTCCCTATTCTGTTTCCAATAAATTGTTTGAACTGATAGCCGCTCATCAGCGTGGTGCCACCCTGTCAGTACACAACCAGGAAACGGAAGATGAAAACCATTATTACCAAAATAAAACAGGTGCCTTTTCATCCTTTTTGAAAGAAATAAATATAGACGATACGTTATTTCTGCCGACCGGCAATACCTCTTTACAATCTTACTCTGACTGGCTTTCAGCAGACAGTCCGCTGATGCTGGTCCACAATACTTTTAGCAACGAGCCTGATATAAAGTTTGTACAGTCAAAATTTCCGCAGTTATTCTGGTGCCTGTGCCCCAATGCCAATCTGTATATCGAAAACCGATTACCTGATATTGCTTTACTGGATAAAAATGATTGTGTAATCTGCATCGGTACGGATAGCCTGGCTTCCAATCATCAGCTTTCGGTGATGACCGAATTATTGACTATTAATGAACATTTCCCTGAGATTGGCTGGGAGAAATTATTACGCTGGGCAACTTACAATGGCGCATGTGCTTTGCAAATGCAGGAACAAACCGGATTATTTTCAGCGGATAAAACACCGGGAATTATCCATATAAAAAATGATTTCAGCTGTGAACGAATTTACTGATACTAATATGGGAAATTACTTTGAACTATATGAAATGCCTGTTTCTTTCCATCCGGATGCAGCTGCAGTGAAACAAAAATTTTATGCCCTGAGCAAACAATTCCACCCGGACCGTTTTGCCCAGGCAGAGGAAAGTACGAAGGCTGAAGCCTTACAAAAGGCGGCGATGAATAACGAAGCGTTCAAAATTCTGGGAGACCCGGATAAAACGATGGCCTATATCCTGCGGATTAATCATCTGCTGGAAGAGGAAGAAAAATATAATCTGCCGCCGGAATTCCTGATGGAAATGATGGAACTGAATGAAGCTGTTTCGGATTATGAAGATGACCCGGACAATACCTTGTTTAAAAATCAGGCAGAACAGGAGCTGTCAGCACAATTGGATAGCTGGAACAACGAACTGGCTCCCCTGCTCAGCGAGTTTGAAAAAGAAGGCTCAGGCAAGGATATACTGATTAAAATAAAAGATTTTTATTTCAGGAAAAAATACTTGTTGCGAATTAGAGAAAGACTTACTACATTTGCATCCCGCTAATGAGAAAAGGCAGGAAGTTTACAGCTACCATTCAAAACACTGTAAACAGGATTAAACAGAATGCCCAGATGGCGGAATTGGTAGACGCGCTAGACTCAAAATCTTGTATTCGCAAGGATGTGCAGGTTCGATTCCTGTTCTGGGCACACTGAAAACCAAGGAGTTACGTTCATTCGTAGCTCCTTTTTCTTTTCAACTTTTTCGGCTTGCACTAAAAATTGCACTATTCCACTTTTATTCCCGAACAGATGTGTTAACTATTGTTGGCTTATTACAATTGGAATAGTTATTATAGTTACTACCAAATAAACTGGTCTGCCCTCTTTAAACTTTATATCTCGCATCATTCTCGCAATATTTATTTTAGCTTTATAATGCGTGGAAAGTTTTTCAAGCACTTTAAATAAAGCTACCTCTTCGTAAAATGGCCAAGCTAAAACTTTTGGCAATTCATTTCCTCCAACACTTTCTTTTAATCTGTGTTTATACGATTCAAAATCATTAGTCATCTGATCTGGATAGGTGACACCGAATATTAGCTGGAATCCTGGGACAACAGTTAAATTTTGATCTGATATATTCTCTATTTCTCCTTTATAGTAGGCATCGGTGTTATCGTTGAGGTGTTTTATTATTTCTTCTGAGGTCATGTCTATTACGTTGATATATACTCTAAGGTCAGAAAAAATGCTCGCAATTAGTAATTATATTCGGTTAGAAGAATCAATCCAATCCTTGAATAACGAAGTTTGTTATTTTTGAATTTATGAAGGATGCTAAAAATGAAATTTTGGGTTATTTAGACGGAGCTTTAAATCTAGCAGAGAAGGTTATATGCAAGAGGGATATGTCCTTTAATTATCCAAAAGTTAACTTTGATTACACTGGGGACATTGGTGGGGGACAAATGTGCGTTAGAGATAATAATTTAGAAATTCAAATTAAAGAAGGACTATCTTATGAGAATCAAAAAGGTTTGGCAGTACGCTTGTTAGCTCATGAAGTTGTTCACTGTTTAAGGCCAACAACTTTTGATAAGATTAATAGGCTTGAGGAAGGAATTGCTACATGGTTTGGGGAGTACTTTTTGGAAAAAAATTTCCCCGGTTCGGATGTTAATGATGTAGATGATTTTAATTATAAAAGTGCATTAGATGATTTTAAAATGCTTGGACGGAAGGAATTGCTATCAGCTTATATGAATTCAAAACCAGAACTAAAATTTTCTGATATTACTCCGACCAGTCTTTGTGAGATTTATGGCACAAAAAATAATGATATAATTAGAAACTTACTTATGCGCTTTAGTTATTAAAAAATTGATTTAATTTTAATCTGATTAATTTTTCTACTTAAATATTACTTCCAAATTCTAAATAGTCATCACCGCTGTTTATTGTGAGCAGCATGGTTCAGTATATGACAACAAAAATTGGCCGAGATTAGAATTGATACGCGTAGCAAAAGCATTCTATGCAGAGCAATTATGAAATTACAATCTTTTTTTATTATAGTTAGGAGGCTTCAATTAATTACTTTTTGAACATCATTGAACTATTTTTGTTTAAAATAATAATCTTGTATGATTGACATTATAAGAGGAGCATCGGGTAAGCCAGTATCTACAGAATCGCTTGTTGAATTTGTAGAAAATTCTGGATTAGAAGACTGTATTCTTTACACTGGATACCCTATTGTAGGTTCTATTGATGAAAAAAATTCTATTGATGGATTATTGATTTCTGCACAGCATGGTGTAATCGTTTTTGATATTGTTGAGGAACCGGAAGTTTCCAATCGCGAAGATATAAGAGACTCATTGTATAATGTTGTTTTGCAGAAATTGATTGGATATAAGGAATTAGCTGCAAAACGGGGGACTCTTGTCGTAAACCTCAATGTGTTAACTATTTCTCCATCATGGCCTGCATCCGAAAGGAACAATGAAGTTATAATTACTAAAGATGATTTTGATGAATTTCTAAAAGAAAATATACAAAAGGACTTAAGTATTGATTATTATAAAAGATTGGTACAAGCAGTCCAAGCCATAACTAAACTTAAATCGAAACCTCCAAGGAAAGTAGTTGACAATAATTCAAAAGGTGCAATTTTAAATGAAGTTGAAAAATCAATTTCAAATCTCGATAGAAGACAAAGTAAGGCAGTAATAGAAACAGTTGAAGGTATTCAGCGGATAAGGGGGTTAGCTGGATCAGGCAAGACAATTGTCTTAGCATTAAAGGTTGCGTATTTACATTCAAAATTTCCAGATTGGACAATTGGTGTGACATTCTACACTCGATCTTTAAAGAGCCAGTTTATTGAATTGATTACAAAATTTACAATAGAGCATAAAAATGAAGAGCCGGATTGGAGCAAAATCAAAATTCAACAAGCTTGGGGAAGTTCACGTGACAGTGGGTTCTATTATGAGTTTTGCAAACTGAACAATATCGAATATTTAGATTACGATAGTGCTAAATACCGATATAAATTCGCAAGTAATTATATTGATATTTTATCCACAAAAGCACTTTCTGAAGCAAAAGTAACTACTGCAATTTACGATGCAATATTAATCGATGAAGCTCAAGATTTTTCAGAATCATTTCTGAAGCTTTGTTATAGTTTATTAAAACCTGCAACAGAAACAAACCCTTATAATAAGAGATTGATTTATGCTTATGATGAACTTCAAAAGTTAAATGAGGCAAACGCTCTACGAAACCCTAAAGAAATTTTTGAAGGAATAGATTTTGAAAATATTAAAAATAAGCCTCAACAGGACATCATTTTAGAGAAATGCTACAGGAATTCTGCACCTGTTTTGGTCACTGCCCATGCACTCGGTTTTGGTATTTATAGAGAAAATGGGCAATTAGTGACGATGTTTAGTGAAAAGCAATTATGGAAAGATGTCGGTTATGTGGTTGATGAAGGAAGTTTAGAATTAGGTCAAACTGTGGTTCTGAAAAGAGACAGTAATTCCAGCCCTGATTTTATTGCGGAGAAGATAAACCACAACGATATAATAAATTTTGTTTCTTTTAAGGATAATGACTCACAATACGAATATGTTGCGAGCGAAATAGAGAAAAATATTAAAAATGATGAGTTAAATCCGAGAGATATTATAGTTATACATCCCAACCCTATAGTAGCGAAAAACGAATTAGCGCCAATAAGGCAAAAGCTATTTAGCAAAGGAATTGAATCTCATTTGGCTGGGGTGAATACATCTCCTGATGATTTCTATATAAATAATTCGGTTGCTTTTACAAGTATTTATAGAGCAAAGGGTAATGAAGCAGCTATGATATATATCGTCGGTGCAGACTATTGCTATGGAGGGTTCGAGCTAATAAAAAAGCGGAATATATTATTTACAGCAATTACTCGTAGTAAAGCCTGGGTCCGTGTTACAGGAACAGGAAATTCAATGGATAAATTACAGGAAGAGTTCGAACGAATAAGGGAGGAAAAGTTTAGATTGAAGTTTAGGTATCCAACATTAGAAGAGATGGATAAACTAAATATTCTTCATAGAGACCTCTCAGAAGCGGATAAAAAGGCCATTACGGAATCGGAAAAAGAAGCGTTGAGTTTACTTAGTAAGATAAAAAATAATCAAATCCATTTAGAGGATTTACCAAAGGATACTATTGATGAACTAAGAAAATTTTTAAATGACTCTAAATGATACCTTTCAAGAAATTGCTTCAATAACTCAATTAATCATTGAGAATGGGTTATCTATTGAGGAAAAGTGGCCGAGCAAAAAAGATAATAAAATATCTTGGAACGATCAAAAAGATATTTCCATAGCATTGAAGAATGTAGAGTATGATAAGAAGTTTGAGGTCCTTTCCAAAGACAAGAATTACAATTTAAAAATGTTGGATGGTGCATTAATTCAGATGATGTATGAATTCAATAATACAGGAAGAAATCTAATTTCACATAGATTGGCGTTTTTCCCTTCCCCAAAACACCATCGATACGACGAGAATATCGAATTGTATGATGAGAAGTATTTTGGAGAATCTGAGTTTCACGATATAATTGAAAAAAACATTATTGCGTTTCCAATAAGATTTGATTTTAATTCCAGCGCGGATATTTTTATTGATATTGACCACCCATATTCCCACTCAACCTTTGGTGAATATCAAAACTGTCGTATTCCTGTATCAGGCCCGATAACTCCAAGTTCTTTTATGCATTTTATCGTGAAGAATTTTTACTTTAATGCGTACAAGAAAAATGATATTATTTGGAAAGTTTCAGACTTAAGATTTCAAACAACAATTTCTAAAAATGAAGAAAAGACCTTGCATCTAAATATAAATTAATCTCTGAGTGATTTTGAACTTTCCATTTGTTGGATAATCTTCATCACCTCAGTTTCAGTTGACCTCAATTTTGTCTGGCAGAATTCGATTAGTTGCGATGCACGTTTTACTTTTTCTGCAAGTACATCCACTGAAATAGTTTCTGATTCTATTTCTTCAGTAATTTCTTTAAGTTCAGCATATGCTGATTCGTAGTTAAGATTCGCTTCCATTTTTGGTTTTGTTTGATGTTACTGTAGCTTGGATTTCTGAATTATGTAATCGGATTGTAACCTTGTCATCACTTACAATTTCTTGGCCCTCGACAACTATCCTGTCATTTTTGTAAAGTAGTGCAAACCCTTTCTTCAACAGGTTTTCAGGATCCATTAATTTACAAACAGAAGAATAATGGCCAATATATCCTCTTTTGTTTACAAAGAACTTTCGGCTGTATGATTCCAAATTTTTAATTTCCTTGGCAAGGTTATTCCTTTCATTGCCAATCATCATTTTGGGTATTGTGAATAATTGGCTTGTCGTGTTATTTATTTGAACTCGGCTTTCATACAAGATTGATTTAGCACAATTGATGATGCCCTGCTTAATAGAAGTTAGCTCATTCTTGTTGTCCTGTATTAGGTCTTTAGTTGTATTAATTAATAGGGAATTCAGCTTTACCAATTTCTGCTGTTTAGAATTGAATAATTGCTGTGATTTAATGATAATACTCTTCTGTAAATTCAGGACCTCTTCTTCAAACTTTCGGTTGTGGCTGATAATGAATTCAGCAGCAATTGACGGCGTTTTGACAGAAGTATGAGCCATAAGATCAGCAATTGTTTCATTCACCTGATGCCCGATACCGGCAATAATAGGGATTGGAAATTTTGCAATTATTTTCGCAATATTGAACTGATCAAATATCAATAAGTCAGTCTGGCTTCCCCCTCCCCTGATTATTATCACTGCATCGTAATCTATGCCTGAATTGTAAACATTCAACAAGGTATTGAAAAGCGCATCCGCGTTGGCTTCTCCCTGCACCATCGTGAAATAAGTATCGATACTAATCAAGTATTTATGCTTATTCATTTCAAGCGTATCCTGGAAATCCTTGAAGCCTGCAGAGTTCATCGAACTGACAACGGCAATTTTCTGAATGACAGGTCTTAATTGCAGCTGGCTATTGCGCGTGATGTATTGGTTTCCTGACTTCCAAATAAAATCGGAGCACTCATCTAATAGCCTTTGTAATGTTGCTTGTCTTTGCTGTTCAAGTTGGCCGATAGTAAAAGATGTATCAATGCTATTCAGGATTAATTGAAGCCCATATGACGGACTGTATGTGACAGAAACGTTTACCAATACTCTGATGTCATTCTTAAAACTTTGACCAGTAATATTTTGAAATACCTTTATTGACCGGGTGCCATCTCCCCATGCAGCCGCCTGCATTTTAGCGATGACAGAATGGTTGTTAGGATTCTTTTCGACAAGTGAGAAATAGTGGTAACCTTTCTGGGAATAATATTTGTGGTCAGAAATATCAGCAAGAACCCAATAACTTTTATTCTTAAATGAAGATGAAACAACAGATTGGATTTCTCCCGTCAATTCCAAAAGTGATATGTATTGGTACCCTTCCATTATTTTCAGTGCCTAAAATTAAATTATAAAAGTTGGAATAGGCTACTTCCCTATCTTTTAAATACTTGAAAAAGTTCATTGCGAAAGGAATAACTCGGTTTGTGTAGACATTATTTAGTTTAAAAAACGTGTAATTTTCCTTGCATAAAAGTCTGCATTAATTTTGTAGTTTGTGTCCTTTTACACTTTAGTAATAATTGAAATTTACCCACTACAAATATTGCATTAATGACCTTACTGATAATTATCATAATCACGGTAATCTTTATAATAGCTTTCTCAAGTAACAAGAAGCAAGTGCCTAATAACTTTCCTCCAGTTTATACAAAAGAAATTAATACTCAGAAATCAGAGGAAGAAGTTAGAAAAGATTTGATACAAAGCCTTATTAAGAACATATCTATAACTGTGGATACGTCTTTAACCAAAAACATTGATGATTCTATTATTGATGTAACAGGTAGACCTTACATAATAAATTCGAATAGCACACTAAAAAAATATAGTAATGGGGTGCCTTTATGGTCGCATCATTACGTTTATGCTTATAATGAAATTAATGCTGCAACGATAGAGCAAAAGGAGTTTTACAAGCTATTTAAAAACAGTTTTTCAAATGGAGAATACTACGATTTAGAAGGCAACACAAATTATGCCTTCATTTTGCTTTTCGACCTGCTAAACGAATTTGATAATCATAAAAATATCAATAAACTTGAAGGCCAGTTCAAAATTTTAGGGCAATTGTACCCTAAAACGAAATCATATGGTATATCGTTTTTAATTCAAAGGATGGAGGCTATTAATGAAAATGATAGCATATCTAGGCTTAAAGAAGAAAATCGATATAATTATCCAAACTACACTTCAGATTATGATTCGTGGAAATTAGGAAGCAAGTATAAAACAAAGCTAAATCTGAAGGAAGAGGAAGTAAAGCATCTGAACAAATTATGGTATCCAAGTAACAATTTTTGTAACATTGAATTTTGTTTCATTGAAATACTAAAGCTCTATATCTCTGTTATCAATGAGCTAAAAGAAGCTTATATTATTGAAGGGAGAACAATAGATTCGCAATTTTTAGCTGTTGCAGATGTAATTGCGAGAAAGCACTATAATTACAAAAGCGGAAGTCCGAATTACAAGTATTGCATTGAAACAACCACTAATGAATTTTATGTCCATATTTTTAAGTATTGTGAAAATGCAGTCCGCGAATTTTATTCACATAAGCGCAAGATAAATACAGACATTTCCTACACAACACAAGAAGCTAAAGCAGAGTTTGAATCGAAAATACTTTTTAAGGTAACCGAATTACTACCTGGCTTAATTTTGAAGGTATCTACACCAGATGAAGCCACGGACATTGAACTATTTTCACAAAATACCAATCGGTGGAAAACTAAGTTTGAGGAACTATCAAAAAATTACGCGGGCAATCCAAAAGATTTTCTCAATTCGATTCTCTCTCTTGGTGAACTTAACAAGAAGAATCCATCAATTGAAAATATATTTTTTGAGGCGTCTAAGTTCATTTCTAAGTATGATAAAGAATCTGCACTTGCATTATACGTACACTACTTATATCACGACTTGAAATCTGCAAATTTTGACAATAAACAGCTAACAAAAACAATTCAGAAGAACTTATTCAACAATAATAATCAATTGCATGATTTTGAAACTATTGTTAGTGAATTTATCAAGGATAGAAACCTGGATAAGGCATTAAAGCAGGTTCCAAAAATTTATGAGGTTAAACGTAAGAAAATACAACTTGATACCGATACGATAAAAGAGGTTCAACTACAACACTCAGGAACAGTTGAACTTCTAAATGAGTATTTAAAAGACGATTTTGAGGATGATGATAATACTATAAAGTCTCAAGAAATAAGCAACGAAGAGATAAAAATTGAAATCACCCGGAAAAATGAGTTTAGTAGTTCATCCTTCTTTTTAAATGACTTATCTTTTACTCCAATCCATCTTTCAGCGTTAGAAATTTTCTCTAAAAATAATTTTTCAGTATCTCAAAACGAAATTGAAGTATTTGCAAAATCAAAAGGCATTTTTAAAAACCAATTGATTGAAAGCATAAATGAAACCTGTTATGAGTTATTAGATGACGTTTTGATTGAGGAAGAAGATGATTACTATACAATTAATACAAACTATTATCAAAAAATATCAGGAAAATGATTGACAACATTAAACCCAAAGAAGCAACATCAATTATAAATTCCTTAATTGGCGGAGTCGTTCCGAAAATTGGTGTTCAGCATATTGCAGTTGGGCGCTCAGATGAAATAAATGCGGTTGTTACTGCATTAGAGGATGTAAAGAACGGACATAGTATGGTGAAGTTCTGGATTGGCGATTTTGGTTCAGGTAAATCATTTATACTTCATTTACTTAACACCGTTGCTTTGAAGCAAAAATTTGTTGTAGCAAATGCAGATTTTACCCCGGACAATCGTTTGTACTCAAATGATGGAAAAGGAGTTGCACTCTACTCTTCAATTATGGACAATGTTTCTATTCAGACGAAACCTGAAGGGGGTGCATTGCCGACTTTATTGGAAAAATGGATTGAGCAAATTATTACCAAAACAGCCAACGAAAATAAAGTTTCATTAACAGACATTCGTAATGAGCAATACCGGACCCTCATTCAAAACAACATTATGAAAACCATTAATGAAATATCGGATGTTGGTGGTTTTGATTTTGGAACTGTCGTAATGAAGTATTACGAAGGATATATTAAGGAGGATGAGCAATTAAGAAGAAACGCTTTGAAATGGCTTAAGGGAGAATACAAAACCAAAACAGAAGCAAGGCAGGATTTAGGAGTCCGGGAAGTTATAAACGACTTGAACTATTATGACATGATTAAAAATTTCTGCAAATTCTTCGTCAGTATGGGTTATAGTGGTTTTATGGTAAATCTTGATGAAGCAATTAACCTTTACAAGATTTCTACATCTGTAATGAGAGAAAAGAATTATGAAAAAATACTAACAATATATAATGATTGTTTCCAAGGTAAAGTTTCTAACTTATTTTTCAATTTTGCAGGAACTAAAGAGTTTTTGGAAAATCAAAGAAGAGGTCTTTTTAGTTACGAAGCTTTGAAAACAAGACTTGCAACGAATAAATTTGAGACAACTGAAATTAGAGATTTCGCCCAGCCCGTACTGCGATTATTACCCCTTGACCATAATGAGATATTTGTACTGCTTAAAAAATTAAAGTTAATATTTGACTTCAATTACAAAACTGAAATTTCTATAACTGATGCAGAAATCCACCAGTTTATGGAGGAATTGTTTAACAAGCCTGGTGCATCAGAATTCTTAACCCCAAGGGAGGTAATTCGCGACTTCTTAAATATTTTAAACATAATACGGCAAAATCCAACAGTAGATAAAAATAAATTATTTGGTGAACTTGAAATAGCAGATGAAAGGCCTGATGAAATTTCTTTAGACAGTATTGAAGAGCTATGATGTCATTTGATCTTCTTTCTGAGCCAATTCGAAGATTTATTCGTAATAAAGGATGGGAGCAATTGCGACCAATCCAAAATGCAGCAATTGAAAAAATTTTAGCATCAGATGACAATTTCATTTTAGCATCGAGGACAGCATCAGGAAAAACAGAAGCCGCATTTTTGCCTATTCTTTCAAAAGTTGATTTTAATGATTCGGGCGTTCAAGTACTCTACATTTCACCGCTAATTGCTTTGATTAACGACCAGTTCTATCGAATTGAAGAACTTTGTAAAAATCTTGATGTAACAGTTACAAAGTGGCATGGTGAAGCAAACAAATCCTTGAAAGAAAAATTAATTAGACAGCCAAATGGAATTGTTTTGATAACACCTGAATCATTGGAGGCAATGTTTGTAAACAAGCCTTATAATATCAAGCAATTATTTTCAAACCTAAGATACGTAGTCATTGACGAAATCCATTCGTTTATTGGAACTGACAGAGGAATTCAACTAAAATCAATTTTGTCAAGGCTGCAAAGAATAAATTCTAAATCATTTAGTATTGTCGGCCTATCAGCTACAATCGGCGATTACGATGAAGCTAAAAAGTTTACGGGAAATGAATTAAAAACAAAAGTTTTATTAGACAGAACTGCAAAAGAAATCAATGTATTATTTCGTTTTTTTAAAAGTAAAAGCGAAGAGTTACCATTGGACCTTTTGAAGGATCTGTATATTGAGACAAAAGATAATAAAGTTTTAATTTTCCCTAACAGCAGAGGGCGGGCTGAAGAGATTGCTGTAAAACTTAAGAAAATATCAGACAGAGTCAAAGGGCATACTAATTATTTTTCACACCATTCATCCGTTGACAGAGAAGTTCGGGAATATGTTGAGTATTTCGCAAAGAATAACAACAGGGAAAACTTTTGTATTTCCTGTACGTCTACTTTAGAACTCGGAATTGACATTGGAACGGTTGATGAAGTTGTCCAAATAGATGCAACCCATAGTATTGCTTCATTGATTCAAAGGGTTGGAAGAAGTGGCAGAAAAGAAGGAGAAAGTAGCAATTTGTATCTATATGCCACGAATGAATGGAGTCTACTTCAATCCATCGCATGCTGGCTTTTATATAAGGAAGGTTTTATTGAACCACCCCGAAAAAACACAAATCCTTACGACATCTTAGTTCATCAAGCATTATCAATAACGAAAGGGAATTCAGGAATAAAAGTAACCGAATTAATAAATCAGTTAATTGATAACGCTGCATTTAAAGAAATTGAGTCATCCGAAATTATCGATATAGTTAATCACTTAATTGAAATTGATCTTCTTGAGAAACTTCAACACGAAGTAATTATTGGTGTAGAAGGAGAAAAAATAGTAAATAGTCGTGATTTTTATAGCGTATTCAAAACTGAAGAAAACTTTAAAGTTGTAAATGCTGGAAATAAAATTGGGGAAATTCCATTTTCACCACAGATTGTGGATAATGAAAATATTTTACTTGCTGCAAAAATCTGGAAAATAGTTTTTGTTGATCATGGGGCTAAGAAAATAGAAGTCGTACCAACTAATGACGGGAAGAAACCAATGTTTTTTGGTGGTGGGTCCGCTATTCATCAAAGAATAAGAGAAAAGATGTTTGAGATTTTATTTTCTATAACTCAATATGATTTTCTTGATCAACCAAGTCTTGATGAGTTAGAAATTCTGTACAAAGAGTTTTCTGTTTATAATATCCAAGAACTGCAATGTGAAAGACCGTTGCTGTCAAAAGAAAAAGAACTTCAACTATTCACCTTTACAGGGACTCGAATAAACAGAACTATTCAATTGGTATTAAATATCGCGGGCATCAAAAATACGCTTGATGATAAGAACAGTTCTTTCAGTATTGAAATATCGAAAAATGATTTTATTTCAAAATGGCCGAATTTATTTCCCGTACTTTCAGAAATTGACAGTCATATTTCATCGCTTCTGCAGGAAAATCCAGCGCTTTTAGAATTTTCAAAATGGGGAAAGTTTTTACCTGACAAATTTAAAACACAACTCTTAAAAGAGCAATATTTTGACATTAAAGGAGCTGAACAATTTCTGACAACAATTGCGTTAGTTGAAAACAAAATTCACGAATAATTTAAAGATTTTCTGATTCTTCAGACTTAATTTTAAGGGAATAATATTCAGGATTGATTGTTGGATTTAATCCAACAACATTGAAAGCATCGATAATTACCTTTTTTGCCATTTCGTAATCTTCCATATTATTTACGTGAATACTATCGTAATTATTATAGCATTTAATGCCTTGATGTAGCAATGCAACATTCACTGTATCGAACATAATCAGAGCTTCAACTTCCTGAAGGCGATGTGCAAACTTTTTATAGTCTTTGCTCAATGCGTGTCCACCCTTTTCTTCTTTAATCACATTCCATACACTTGGATATTTTTCAATAAACAAATCCAGCAACTGGTTTGTTGTGTGGTATACTTTGTCAAAGAAAACTCTCTGAAAGAAGTCTTTTTTAAATTCTGACCTGAACTCTTTCGGAAGGTTCATCGCTTTCATGAAGTCATCATAAAACACCCCTTGTTCACAATCTCGCTGATATTGGATGACATCATCAGGGATTGGCAAGTTGTCATCGGTATAAAATTTCTTGAACAAGTACGATGCAATCAACGGTTGAGAATTTCGGATGTCAAGGCCAATAATATTTTTGCCGTCAATCAATACAGCTTTCCTTAATTCCCTGTTCAGGTTTGTCAGTTCACAATAGACACGGGAATTCTTCACGGGTCTTGTTGCATACATTTCTCCTGAATTGATAATGCCAACTGATCTCATCACTCTTGCAATTATCTTGTCTTCAGATTCCACGAAGGTCTCTGAAATTACTGTGTCTGAAGCCAAATTATCAGGTACTATTTTAGCGCCAATAGGTATAGTAGTGGTAATATTATAATAGTTGTTTAGGGAATTGTACTTAGAGATATATTCTTTGTACTCCTTTTCAGTTTTTTGACGGCCTTTTCGGTTCCGGATGATTTCTTCAATGATTTCAGGCAACTTCGAAGTGTCAATCGTGATGCAGTTCAGAGCCTCCTGGTATAGCTTAAGTTCTTTGTCCTGATTTATCACTTTTTCTTTGTTCTTATTTATTCTGGAAATGCTTTTATCCGCTATTTCAAGTGTTACTGGCTCGATGACTTTATTGTTATAGTCAGGGATTTTAAAACCAAAACTCTTACCTTCTTTGGTGTAAATCTTCTTCCTATTTTCAATCCGAAATTCTGCGATTGACATTTTCTTGTCGGAGGAAATAAGATTAGAATTTGATAGGTTTAAAAGCAATTGCGATACGTTGTTACTTCCAAGAACCTTCTTCATCATTTTCTGATTGATGTTTACAAAATCATCAGACTTCAAATTGAGATGTGTACCCACTATGTAGTCAATGATAGAACAATATTTAAGCTTCCATGAAATGCTTTGATCTCTTTCTGATAAATGTTCTGTTGCAATTATTTTATCGATGATCTTGTCATAACCTTGAGGCATATAATACGTGAGTGTTTTAAAGGTTTTCTTTCGTGGCATAGTGTAAAAAATCCCCGGTGATTAAGAGGATTCGACCGGGGATATGTCCGCAATGAACAATTTTTTTCTTTCAATAATGGCCTCTTACTTCATTATTGAATTGTTTATACATTTTTAAATAGCTTGGATTAATAAATTGTATAACCAAATCTACATTGATGGAATTATTCCCAAAAGCGAATGATCATTTCTTATCAAACGTTATGTCAATATTGACATGCGAGCCTTGCATAGGATTACTATAAATAAAATCAAAACGAATCTTAAATGTACAGATTTAATATTTCAAGGAACAGATCTTCAGTGAGCTCCTTTTGCTTTTTCTCTTTTTCACACCATGCATAGAACAGGCCATCCCTCTTAAGCGTGATTGTTGAAGTGATACCACGACTTCCATTGATCCATACTCTACCTACACCATCGTGCTCAGGAGTAGGGTCATTTGTAAAGTTGGCGAAATACTGTCCGGCTTTTATAATAAATTTCATTGCTTCGGTCTCTTCAAGCCTTGCATTTTCGTGTTTGATTTTCTCAAGCAAAATCTGGCCTTCAGAAATTTCATCGCTGAGCCAAATCGATATTGAGATAAACAAACGCATAACGTTTCGATTAAAATCTGCTTTTTGTTTCAAGTCAGAGATAAGGTCTCCATCGTAACTGAAATCATTTTCTTTTAAGTAAACTCCAAATTTTCCCATTTATTTTTTGATTTAAGATTGATATTTATTGTTTGAAATTATTTTTTTGATGCTTGTTTCTTTCCTTTTTAGATTTCCTGATTATTAGCATTAATTCTAAGAATCGTCAGGAATTTGATACTCCAAAACTCCGTTGTTTGCATGTCTGTCTTCAATGAGGTATTTGTATTTCATTATTACTGTCGATTGGATTTTACAATAAAATGTTATTTGCGATTTCCAAAAAGATAAATGGATCCATAATCTGAAACGGTTCATCTTCATCTTCTGTATTTGTATAATGAGCTTGACAGATGAGGATATATTTTTGCTCATCAACGGCAGTCGGATAATTTTCAGGATCATTAAAGCATTGTTTAGAAGATTCTGAACTCATATCTAATAACTCGAATTCGATAATTGTATAGGTCGTTTCCTCGTAAATGAAAGATTTTCCTTCATTCTCGTCGATTGTCTTTTTTGCTTCTTCTGAAGTCTGATAAAATGGGTGTGACATAACTTTTTAGTTTTAGTTGTTTTTTATTAAGCGAAGATGTTAGGTAATTCCTGAGGAAATCAGGAGAATTAATTTTGAACAATTAGGAGATTAATTAGCATTTCTCTTGCACCAATTTTCGCAGGAAAGCTGCATCCTTGTTGAAATAATTGTCAATGGAAAAATTCAGAATTGAAACAGTAGAAGATGTCAAAGCATTTTTTGAAATACTTCATACCAAATATGAGTTGGCATTTCATCCTGATGATTCTTTCGAAGATTATGTAAACATTGAAAATGGAGCGCCAACCTTCACAAACGACGAAGCCATTTATCTCAATGAAGTGATGAATCAATGCTTCGAGGTCTGTGAAAAAAATGATGTTGAGATTTACGATATTGGAATGCAACTTCTTCAAGCACACTTAATTTCCCGCGGCTAAAGTTTGATTTTTTTTGCTTTCGAAATTTCAAAAAGACATACTGATTCAAAAGTTGCATTTATCCAGTATGCTTTATCAGATTGGTTAAAGAAGAAAACCTTGGATTTGTCCTTGTTGTATTTATTTTTTCCTTTCCCTGTAAAAATAAAGACCGCATGGTCTTTTTTTAGTTCTAATACTGGTATTGGTACAATTTCAAATATAGGTTTGCTTCTAATTTTTACAAGTAGACAATATTCATTTGTGTTAGTATCAGCTAAGGCAACTATTGCGATAAATTCTTTTTTGGGGTCAGAATTTGGCTGAACATTTAAAATTTCTAATTTCATAGATTTTAATTTTTGAGTTTAGTTTTAAAAATTGTTCATGTCAATATTGACATGATTTATGCTGCTTCTTGGTTTGCTACTATTTCTGATTTCTTGAGTATTTCTTCAAGCACATGTTTTGCTAAAGCTTCAGCAAAAGGCGGTAGTACCATATTCCCTAACATATCCTTGTAGTCTGTTACTGGCAATACAGGACTCAGATCAACAAAATCCATGTGAGCGAACTTTTTTCTTTCCTCTATTCCCATGATATCCCATTTCCCACCGCGATAAATGTGCAGTGCCTGGCTGGTCATCGTTCCAATGGGAGCAGCTTTACCGCTTCTGAACTTTACCTTGGTTTGGTCTTTCTTAATATGGCTTTTATCCCTGAACATTTCAACTCCTGAAACAGCATATGCCGATTGTTTTGAAAGGTTTATCTCACCAGGTTTGGGAAATGAGGGGAGCGTTTTGAGGTCTTTCCTGACCATCATAAAAATTGCCCTTTTTCTGGATTGATAGCAACCATAATTTGCTGCATTCAAAACCTTCACGTCCCAGTTATAATTTAAGCTGTCCATATACATCTTCAGGAGATTGTAGAATGGAGCGATTCCTTTACTTAAAACAGCCGGGACCTGTTCCATTACCACAACTTTAGGCTGCAGTTCATCAACCAGGCGTATCATGTCGAACATCAACATGTTCATCCAATGGAAGACGCTCCTATGATTTGTATTCAGGAGGGTGATGTAAAAACATGGAGGCCCACCGACAAGTAAATCAATTTCCCCTACTTTTAATGTCTGATTTTTAGAAGCCAATGCTTTCAATATCACTGGATAGCTGAGATCCTTCACATTCGACTTCAGAAAAACCTCATCTCTATTACTGCTTAACAGAGGAAATGCGTCAGCAGATTTTTGTTCAATATCTGTAGAGAAGAT
The DNA here is from genome assembly GCF_002482945.1 of Flavobacterium sp. UBA7682. Classification (NCBI taxonomy): domain Bacteria; kingdom Pseudomonadati; phylum Bacteroidota; class Flavobacteriia; order Flavobacteriales; family Flavobacteriaceae; genus Flavobacterium; species Flavobacterium sp. UBA7682. The sequence continues at coordinate 16,694 of NZ_DLGY01000008.1, read as the reverse complement.
ATTGTGAAAACCGGCGCGCTCAGCTCCGATTTCAAGTCCGCGTAAATTGGAAAATAAACCAAAGGATAAGTATTGTTTTTTCATAGTCGTTTTTGTTTTTAAATTGAATTAGAGGTTAGAAATGTTTTGAAGATTGATTTGAATAAATGCCTGGTTTGATGGGTTATAAATCTGGTGGAATTCGGCAGCATTATCGTCTGGTGCTTTCTTTGATTCCATAACATAAGATTCGTCGAACTCCTTTATATACTCTCTGCCGTCAGCATATCTGACTGTAATACCAACAATTGGTTGGCATGGAACAAACTTTTTTGAACCAGCCAATTGTGCTGTTAATGGAAACTCGTTAGGAAGATCTGTTTTGAACAATTTGCTTGTTTCATCCGGCAATAAGGTATGGGTTGGTGTACCATCTATATCTTCAGATTCGGTATCATCGCTTTTATCAGCAATGGATATTTCTACTGGTTCAGGTGCAGCATTCTTCAAAACACTTGGCATATTATTTGGAATTTCTGCTTCCTCGCTTTTCGCATCTTGTTGTGGAATTGAATTTGAGCCAACACCTGCATCCGCCTCCTTTTTGTTCAGTTTCTCCATATTGGCCTTTGCAACCTCATGAGCTTCATACATCTTGCATTTCTCCTCGTCCAGTTCGCTGATCATATCAAAAGCGTATTGATAAATGGTCAAATCTGTTTGTATGGTTGAAGGGCCGCAATTCAATATTGTTGCGATATTGTCCCTTGCCGAAGCACCGCCTAAGCTTATACTTAGTTCTTTCCCATTATCAGTTTCGGTTAGGTAATTTTTAAGGCTTATAATCAGTTGTATTCTGCCACTTGGTTTGAGTTTCTTGCGGATATTTTTTGTTGCAAGAACCAGCAACAAGTCATCGTCTGAAACATCAAGGACAAATACCTTTATTTCTTTTGTGGCTGCCGCTTCAACATATTCCCAGTTGCTGATAACCTCATCATTGCTATTTACAATGATCAATTCAGCTGGAATACCATACTTACTATACAAGTCAATTTCAAATTGACTTAAAGAGCCAATACCAAATTTTTTAAGCAATGGATGTTGTTTCAATCCTTTTACATTTTTACTTACCATTGTTGCGTTTGTATTTATCATAGTTGTTGTTTTTTTGAGTTTTTGAAAATGGGTATCCTGATATGGCGGTTTGACACCGTCATTTATTGATTATTATTAATTTGTTTTTCTAATTTTACTCTGGAATATTTAATTCCATTTGCTTTTAGAATGTGCAATCAGCATAATTGAAAGCTGATGATTCATTACTCCTTTAATTTTTTGGAGGCGCTTTTTGATAATTTGATGTGTACTTATTTTCATGAGGCTAGTTTTAAAGGTGATTTAATAAATTTCCAAACCCATTTTTGCTTTAGGGTTGCGACAGTTGTGTTAATAAAGCGTTTCACCGGGATGAATGAAGGTTGAGGCACTTTTATTTTAATTGTTTTTGCTTTTTTAATAACCTTTACAATGGTTTCAATGATAACTTTCGGCTCAATTTTGAATTCCGATTTCAAATACGCCACTACTATATAGTCACCGGTTATTTTTTGCCCCTGAATTTTAAAATCTGAAGCCTTTTCAATTATAATTTTCAAATCCTTGCGACCTTGTTTTTTGAAATTTGCGAGTTGGTAGCTTTTGATTTTTTGAGCCTCAAATTTTGAAACGTAGCCTGAAAGGAATTTAATATTTGCCATAGTTTTTCTTTTGTTTTTCAAATTTAGCGGGGGTGATAAAAAGTGACTTAGTACTTTCCCCTGAGTGAATTATTGTTTATTAATAATGACTTTTCCGTTTATAAATGCAATAATAGAAGCGGTGGTAAATAGTCACTTAGAACTTCCCCCCGAGTGATTTTTGTTTTCAATTTTTTGTTTATATACATGCAATATCATTTGGGAGCATAAAAGTGACTTAGGATATTCCGCTGAGTGATTTTTTCATTTTACTTTCCCCCTATTTCAATTGCAAGGTTAGGTGGATGCAATAGGTACCGCTTAGGACATTCCCCCTGACTTGCTATTCTGCTAATAGCCAATTGAAAAGAAGCACTGAAATACTTAGTTTTGCATGAGAAATTGGCCAGACCACCCTATGATAACTACTACGAATGAAGCTTTAATAAAAAATTTGGCAGACATAAAATGGAAAGATGGTTTTGCTTGCATGAAATGTGGTCATAATTTATATAAGGCGGGTACTAAAACTGAAGGTGGAAGAAAATGCAGGAAATGTGATACGGAAGAATCACTAAAACGATATACGGTTTTTGATAATTCCAAGATACCCTTAGAGAAGGCTTGCAATCTTTTTGAATACTTGGTAAAGAAGTGCGCTATGAATGAAGAGGAAGCTTGGTTCATAGCAGGTAGTCTTGCCTACAAGGACGAAAAAGACCAGTTTGAACAACGCCTTACAGCATTAGAATTTGTAACTAGGAAAAACAAAAGAATTGAGGTTATCAAAAGCAAGATCAATAACCTAGATTCTTATATGGAACGCTGGTCATCTGAAATCGGAAAGAATATAGAATCGTATAAGGAAAAACATCCAACATCAGATTCATTCCAAAATGATACACGGTTTACACCCATTCCCAGAATGTTGCCTACTTATGATGAAACGAAAAATGGAATTTCCTACAAAGAATTTTTGAGCAGGGCGAATACCGCACGACATAAACTGCAATTGATATTGGAAGGTCATGAAAACTCAATGGACAGAAGGCTTAAAAAATATTTACGGACAAAAAAGCCTGGTTTAGCATTGTTGGCAAGGAAATTTGACCTTGAAGAAAATACGATTGCTGCATTTATGAAAAAAATCCACGAACGTTTTAAATGTTTGGACAGTTTCCGTCCAAACGTAGATGAAATTAGTAAGGTCAGCCATCATGAGGACATCCTTCAATTCCTGCATGAATCGAAGTATATATTTAAGGATTACCTCAATCTTTTTATGTTCCCCATAACCGGAACGTTAATACATGGAGAGGTTTACATGGACCGAAAATGGTATAAACTAGAATACAATAATGGCGATTGGCAATTGCGTCAAATACATTTTGTAAAAAAGCAAAGTAGCGGCCAACTAATTACCTATTATAATAAACCAGGTGAGGAGGAATACATTTGTTCAAACCCGGAAGATTATGATGGTTCTATATTTATCATCCCAATTAATTAGGGTCTATAATAACCTTTAAGTTATCATGTCAATATTGACATGACGTTTAAATATCCCAAGAGAAACGCTAAACTCTTCTATTTTCCCTGAGAATATTTCCCGGTTCCGCAGAATCGCTCTACACTCGCTGTATAAAATCTAAAAACAAATTTTTATGCAAACAGTGAATGAAAAATTAATGGAGTTCTTGACAAACAATCCGAACTCAAGTAAAGCTGCAATCAGCGAGGCAACAGGAATCAACGGGCTTGTGCTTTTCAATGCGATCAAAAAACTTCAGAAAGAAGAATTGATTATTTCCGAAGGTGAAGGTCCTGAAATGGTATTCTCAATAGTTGAATCTCATCAAGAAGAAATCCTTGAACAAGAATCTGAAATTGAAAAGAAAGTTGGGGAAGTTGAAAGTGAAGAATCAATTGTAAAATCAAATGGCAGGGATAATTCTAAATACAAATTCAATAATCAGGAGTATGGCAAAGGTCCACTTGTCCGTGCAGTAGTTGCAAAATATGTTGAAGACAATTCACCAATGACTTTTAAAAAATTAAAAGAGGTGTTCCCCGATACACTTCTAAAACGTTTCGGAATTTTTCAGGATGTTGAAATGGCTAAAGAGATTGGAGGAAAAGGAAACCGCTATTTCACGAAGTCTGATCAGATAATAAAATTGAAAGACAAATCTGTAGTTGTTTGCAACCAATTTACCTTTGAGAATTTTCAGCCCTTTCTAAAAGTCGCAAAGGATATTGGTTATAAGATTAAGTAGATTTCGAATATTTCTGAACTAAAAAACGGACACTTCACGGAGTCCGTTTTTTTATTGTAAACAAAAAATACACTTTCTCCCATGATTTTGTAATGGTATAGGACTTTGCTTAATTAGGCAGCAACAAAACCCAAACATAAGTAGTGGAGATAATGCTAATGGTATAATTCGTATTTCTATATTTTGGAATGAATAAAAACCTCAAAATGATTAATAATTAAATAATATTTAAATGACTAAATATGAATGTGATTGGACTACTCTTAATAATTCTAGGAATTACATCAATGTTATTGTGTATGTTCGATTGCACTCCTACTAAAATTGATTGGGCGAACGAAAAACAAATTGGATATATTGTTGCACTGCAAAGCTTAGTCTTTTCTTCTGGTCTGGTCTTAGCGTATAGTTCATATTGTTCCTCGTTTTGCAAAATCATTCTAAGGCTCTTTCTGCCATACTGAACCCTATTAAAATCTGGTTTTAGATTTCAAATCAAAAAAAATACCATTTATCATCTATATAGGCTTCAAGGGTATAATACCCTACCAATCGGCAAGGGAACACCCTCTGATTATGAGTTAGATGGACTACACAAGCTGTGCGTGCAGCAGTTTGTGTTTGGATACGGGTGATTACAACATCACCTGACACACAAGTTGACAAAAGTTATTTGCAGGATACTATTTCATAGTTAAATGGGCAAACTAATGAGACTAATGCTTAAATGAGCGCATCTTGTTTCGATAAATAATAGCAGTCAACTTATTCAATAATAAGGTTTTCAATTTCTACCCCATTAGCATTTTGGAACAAAGCAGTATATATACCTTTCGCTAGCAAGGAGATGTCAATAAATTTGTGCCACTAGCTAATTTTAGCCTGCTGCATTAGCACATTTGGGGTTTTATCCTTCACACATACCGACACACAGACAAACCTCAAAAGAGCCTATTACCATCGCACCAAGATGATTTTCGTCATACTTTAAAGTTTTCTCAAAAAAATCTTGCAGATATAAATAAAATAGACTTACCTTTGTGAGCGAATATTCACTTACTTAAAATTTAAACAAGTTGAGCGGTAAAAACAACATTGCAATAGGCTTCCTGACAATGGGGCTTTTTATGGCTTATGGTTTTCTACTTATTTACCTTCGGGACTTTGCTCCGGATAAAGAAGAGTGGGTAAACTCATACAGCATCGGAAAACACTTTGAAAGCAGATTAGCTCACGTTCACGGTAATTTATTCGCCTTTCTAAATATACTAATTGGTTATCTGCTCCTTCACTATAGCAAACAACTCAAAAATGTGAAGGCAATTTCTTGGTTGGCACTTACAGGATTATTAATGCCAATAGGGATATTATCAGAAGTGTATTTTGGCTTGCCTCCTGCTTTGGTATTAATCGGAGCAATAACTATGACTTCTTCTGTGATTTGGTTAGGAATTTCCTTTTTAAAAATGAAAACTATAATTGAGTAACAAATGACAACCACAATTTCGGACAGACAACTTGAAATTATCGCAGCAGCAGGAAAAATACTTACCGCATCGGGCGTAAGTGGTTTAACAATTAAGAACCTTGCTAAAGAAATGAACTTTTCTGAAAGTGCCATTTACAGGCACTTTTCAAGCAAGGAAGAAATCATTATTGCCTTACTTGAATATCTTGCTCAAAGTATGGATGAACGCTATTCCAATGCAATTTTTAGTGAACAATCGCCTGAAGAAAAATTTACAACGCTGTTTCAAAATCAATTTTCATTTTTTAAAAAACATCCACATTTTGTAGTGGCAGTTTTCTCTGATGGACTTATGGAAGAAAGCCAACGAATCAACGAAACCATACTGAAAATAATTGCTGTAAAAATGAAACACTTGATGCCTATTATTTTGGAAGGACAACAAAAAAATGTATTTACAAATTCAATAACATCTAATGAATTAATACATATCGTGATGGGGACTTTTCGACTTCAAATGTTTAAATGGAGAGTTGCTAACTTTCAATTTGACATTAGTAGGAACGGGGAAAATTTAATACAAGCAGTATTAGAACTTATAAAAACAAAATGAAAAAATACCTTCCATACATTATAGCTACAGTTTTAACTGTGTTTGCCTTGCTTACTTTATTTCTAAGCACGTCTGTAATCTTTGATTTGTTTGGTATTAGAGCCAAAGAGGGCAAATATGTTCTGTTTGTGGTATGGTCAAATTTCATAAGCAGCATTCTATACCTATTCGCGGCTTATGGGTTTATCAAAATCAAAAAATGGACTTCGACACTTTTAGGGATTTCAACAGTCATACTGATAGCAGCTTATATCGGTCTTAAAATTTACGCCAATTCAGGTGGCATTTATGAAACAAAAACCATTGGTGCAATGAATTTCAGAATTGCTGTAACAATTGTATTTTCAATCATTGCATTTTTCACTATCAATAACCAATTAAATAAAAATCATAATGAATAAATTAATCTTAACATTAGCCGTAGGTAGCTTATTGCTATACAGTTGTGGTAATTCCACGAAAGAGAAATCAATTAACCAAACAGAAGTTGCCAAACAGACTGAACATCATCACGATGATGAAAGTGAAGCCATCGAACTTAACAATGGCGAAAAATGGAAAGTTGATGCCAATATGTTAGTTCATATCAGAAATATGGAAAACGATGTTATTTCTTTCGAAAATCAAGAACAAAAGGACTACAAATCATTAGGACAAAAATTGCAGTCAAACATTGATTTACTTACTTCTAATTGCACAATGAAAGGTAAAGCACACGATGAACTACACAAGTGGCTATTGCCCTACATTGATATAATAAAAGAACTTTCAGAAGCCAAAGATGAAACTGAAGCTTCAAAACAATTTGTAAATATCCTATCATCTTTTCAAACATTTAATCAATATTTTCAATGAAAAAATTAAAAGAATTACACAGTCTTGACAAAGAAGTCTCGGCAATAAGCCTGTTTAAAGGTGAACTTGGAACTGCAACTGCTATTCAATTACAACAAAATGGCACACTTAAAGAACACATCACCAAAACTCCTGCTTTATTGTTATGCGTTAATGGATTTGTAACCTACAAAGATGAAACAGAAAAGGAAATTGATTTGGAATCAGGCGATTATGTAAATATCACTCCCAATGTAAAACATTGGCTGTATGCTTCGGTAGAATCTCAATTAGTCTTGTTGAAATAAAAAAATTTAATCAATGAAGTTAGTAAATATTCACAAACAGTTATTGTTACTGCTATTCTTTTTAATAGGATTTCAACCTGCTCAGGCACAAACTTGGACTTTGCAACAATGTATCGACACGGCACAGATTCATAATAAAAATCTGCAAATGAGTAGAAACAATATGGCTATTGGTGAGCAAAGAGAAAAAGAAGCTAAAGCCAATTTAATTCCAAAAGTAACAGCCAATGCGGATTATAAATATTTCACAAACCTGCCCTATCAGCTATTGCCGCTGAATGCTTTAAACCCTGTTGCTCCCGTAGGAGAGTTTAGAGCAGCACAGTTTGGTGTTCCGCACAACATCAATGCTAACTTGCAACTTGCAATGCCCTTGTATAATCCGCAAGTTTATGGGGCCATTCAAACTACTAAGATAGCCTCGGAATTGACCGAATTGCAATACCAAAAAACAGCAGAGCAAATCTATTTTGAAATATCCAATCTGTATTACAACGCCCAAATTCTACACCATCAACTGGCTTTTATCGACAGTAACTTGATTAATGCTGAACGGCTACTTAAAAATATGCAATTGCTCAATGAACAATTGCTTGCCAAAGGAACAGATGTAAGAAAGGTGAAATTGCAAGTATCACAATTAACCACCCAAAAGGAAACCATCAAAAGCAAATGCGAGCAAGTTTTAAATGCTTTGAAATTTGCTATGGGCATTTCTATTGAACAAAATTTGCAAATTGAACCAAACGTTCAATATCAAAACACAAAAGAATACACTCCTGCATCAACTTTAGATATTCGTATCATAAAAACTCAAAACCGCTTATTATCGAGTGAAATAAACACACTCAATAAATCAAGGTATTTGCCTTCGCTAAATCTGGTTGGAATGTATGGAACAACAGGCTTTGGCTATAACGGACAACCTGCTTCTTTCCTTGATTTTTATCCAATTGGTTTTGCAGGTGTTCAATTATCTTATCCGCTATTTAACGGAACGGTTACGCTTCGAAAAATAAATCAGAAAACACTTGAACTCCGAAACAATGACCTTCAATTTGGATTACTTACCGAACAAAACAATATGCAAGTTGAAAATGCCAAACTACAAAGAGAAGTTGCTAAAAAAACGGTAGAAACCACAACCGAACAAATCCAATTGGCACAAACAATCTATGAGCAAACCGTTCTTCAACAGAAACAAGAAACGGCAAGTTTAACAGATGTTTTACTCGCAGACAATGCTTTGCGTGAAGCACAACAAACTTATCTATCTGCTGTAATTGATTACCTAAAAGCAGATTTAGAACTTAAAAAACACACAGGTCAATTAAGAACTAAGAATTAAGAATTTAAAACGAATAAGTATGAATTTAAATTGGAAAAGAATAATCGGAATTGTTGCGGGTATTGCAATCGTTGCACTTATTGTCTTTAAGCTAAAAAGCAACAAAGCAGCTACCGAAAAAAAGGTATATACCTACGATAAAGAACAAGCTATAAATGTTCAAGTAGATACATTGCAACTTGAAAATGTGAATGCAGAATTTTCTTATTCAGGCACATTTGAACCCAACAAGGAAACCAAAATTAGTGCCGAATTACAAGGGAAAATCAACACCGTTTTAGTTGATGCTGGAAGCGTGGTGAGTAAAGGTCAAACTTTAATTAAGCTGGACAATTCATTGCTGAAATTGCAACTGCAAACTATTGAAGTGCAAATAGAAGGCTTGCAGGCTGATGTGAATCGATACACAATTTTAGCTAAAGCAGATGCTATTCAAGGAGTTCAATTAGAAAAGGCGGAGTTAGGTTTGAAATCTGCAAAAGTTCAAAAAGCAACTTTGTTAGAGCAAATAAACAAAACCACTATTAAAGCACCTTTTAACGGAGTAGTTACTGCAAAGCTTAGTGAAGAAGGAGCTTTTGCCGCACCAGGTGTTCCATTGCTTCAAATATCGGACATTACTACTCTAAAATTCACAGTAAATGTTTCCGAAAAAGATTTAAGCCAGTTCAAATTAAATCAAAGCTATACTCTTTCAGCAGATGCATATTCTGAAATTCTATTGACTGGAAAAACTACTATGATTGGTAGTAAAGCCAATATGGGCAGTAGTTTTCCTGTTCAGTTTATGGTAAATAACACATCCGACTTGAAAATAAAATCTGGGATGTTTGGCAAAGTTTTACTCAAAAGCGAAACGTCTGGAAAGGGAATTATTATTCCGTCTTCTGCCATACAAGGCACTGAAAACCAACTGCAAGCTTACATCGTGCAAAATGGCAAAGCCCTTTTGCAAAACATCACTATATCAAATAAGATCCAGAACAAAGCAGTTGTTTCAAATGGATTAAATGAAGGTGATGTAATTGTAACGAATGGCTTCATCAATCTTTTTGATGGTGCTAATGTAACTGTTAAATAAAATCAGCGAAAAATGAATATTACAGAAATATCAATCAAACGTCCTTCGCTGATAATAGTGCTTTTCAGCGTATTTACATTATTAGGATTTATCGGGTATAAAAACTTGAGTTACGAGTTAATGCCCGACTTTAATCAGCCAGTTGTTGTAATTAAAACTGTTTACCCTGGTGCCGAACCAAACGAAGTTGAAACATCCGTTTCACGAAAAATTGAAGATGCTTTATCCAACTTGGAGGGTGTAGATTACTTGGTTACAAAATCGTTGCCAAATGCTTCTATCATCATAGCCAATCTGAAATACGGGACAGATTTGGATAAGGCAATGCAAGACGCACAACGATACATTGACAACATTCGCAAAGATTTACCACAGGATATTTTAAGTCCTGTAATAAGTAAAATTTCTCCAAATGATTTGCCAATAATGTCTATCAGTGCAACAAGTGATATGTCGGCCACCGAGTTTTATCAAAAAATGAAAGATGATTATCTTCCGCAAATTCAACAAATAAAAGGTGTTGCGGAGATTACTGTTTTAGGTGGAGAGGAAAGAGAAATACAAGTAAAAATAAATCAGGACAAACTGAAATTGTATAAAATTTCAATGGTTCAGGTTGTTGAAGCAATTAATCGCTCTGGTTTAGACTTACCTGCTGGAAAGGTGCAAACCGAAAAAGAGAGTAATTCAGTTCGTTTAACTGGAAAATTCGGATTTATTGAGGATATTAAAAATGTTCAGGTGGCATTGCCAGTTATAGGAAGTCCTGTTTATGTAAAAGATGTGGCAGATGTTATTGACGGTATAAAAGAAACGACTTCCATCAGCCGCTACAACGGTAAAAACGGTATTGGTTTAATGTTGAAAAAACAAGGTGATGCAAATGCCGTTGATGTTTCAAAAGCCGTTCGAGAAAAATTTCAATCTATCGAACAACAAAATGCAAATACCAATGTAAAATTTATTATTGCAGACGATAGCACCGATAACACGATTGCAGCCGTTAACTCAGTTATTTTTGATTTAATCTTAGCGGTGTTATTGGTATCGTTAGTGATGCTACTATTTCTTAGAAGTTTTAGAAATTCGCTAATTGTAATTGTTGCGATTCCAACTTCCTTAGTTACTGCGTTTGCAGTAATGTGGCTTTTAGGTTACACATTAAACCTAATGACCTTGCTTGCTATGTCTTTAATTATAGGTGTTTTGGTGGATGATGCGGTGGTAGTATTAGAAAATATTCAAAAACATTTAGACAGAGGAAAAGAAAAACGAACTGCTGCATTGGATGGTCGTATGGAAATTGGTTTTGCCGCCTTGTCAATTACATTAGTTGACGTAGTTGTATTTTTACCAATTCTTTTTCTTCAAGTATTTGTTGCTGATATGCTTAAACAATTTTCAGTTGTTGTAGTAACATCTACTCTTACAAGTTTATTAGTTGGGTTTACGCTTACTCCTTGGTTGGCTTCACGTATTGGTAAGAAAGAAGATTTACAACCGACTAATTTTTTCAATCGTTTCTTGCTTTGGTTTGAGCATCAATTAGAAAATTTCACAAATTGGTATGGCAGACAATTAGAATGGGTTTTAAGCCACAAACTTATTTTTACAGGAATCGTTCTTTTACTTTTCGTGATGACTTTAGGAATTATGAAACAAGGAATTATTGGTAAAGAATTAATATCAACAGGTGACCAAGGCAAATTTAGAATGGCTTTAGAGTTTGATAAATCCACATCTATACAACAGAACAACTTAATTGCTGAAAAAATTGAAACATACATTATTCAACAACCCGAAGTGGCAACAGTATTCAGCAATATTGGAGGCCCAAGCACAGGCATTGGAAGTTTGGGAGTAGGTTCAGCAAATAAAACTGAGTTTACGATTCAATTAAAATCCAAAAAGGAACTGCATAATTTGCCTACCGAGACATTTATGAAAAATCTTCGGGAAGAACTAAAGTCAAAATTTCCGAGTATCAATTATTCAATGGCAGCATTGGGTTTAATTCCACGTTCAGCGCCTATTGAAATTACGTTAAGCGGTAGCAATTTGGATTTGGTGATGAAAACAGGTGATGAATTGAAAACGGTAATAGAAAAAATTCCCGGTGCAGATAATGTTCGCTTATCTGTTGAAGCAGGTAGCCCAGAATACAAAATACTTCCCGACAAAGATAAAATGCAACGGTTAGGCTTAACAACCGCTTATGTTGGATTGAATCTAAGAACAGCCTTTACAGGAAATGATGATGCAACCCTAACCGAAAACGGTACGGAATATCCAGTGCGAATTTGGTTAGATGAATTTAGCCGACAAAATTTTGAAGATGTTCAACAACTTTCTATCATAAACCCAATGGGAATACCAGTTTATGTTTCACAATTTTCAAGCGTGGAGCAAGATAATTCTCCGTCCTTGCTAGAAAGGAAAGACCGACAACCAGCAGTTACCTTAACAGCAGATGCATTAGGCAGACCCTCGGGAACTGTTGCAGATGATGTAGTGGCGAATATAAAAGAAAATCCTCTGCCAAACGGAATACAAATGACTTGGGGTAGCGATATCAAAAGACAAGATGATAGTTTTGGAGCATTAGGTTCAGTACTGCTGATTTCGTTTTTGCTGATTTACTTGATTATGGTAGCATTGTATGACAGTTTTGTTTATCCATTTGTAGTTTTATTTTCTATTCCCGTTGCAGCCATTGGGGCATTTTTCGCATTGAATTTGTCTCTAAGTAATTTAAGTTTGTTCGCCTTACTGGGTTTAATAATGCTAATGGGGTTAGTGGTAAAAAATGCAATTCTAATTGTCGATTTTACCAATCAATTAAAAGCAGAAGGCAAACATTTTAAAGAAGCCTTAATCATTGCAGGAAAAGGTCGTATGCGACCAATCCTAATGACAACTCTTTCAATGGTTGTAGGTATGCTTCCCATTGCAATGGCAACAGGAACAGCAGCAGAATGGAAAAACGGACTTGCTTGGGTAATCATTGGCGGACTTTTATCATCTTTAATTTTGACTGTGTTTTTAGTGCCTATGATCTATTATTTAGTTGACACAGCGAAAGAAAAAATAAATCGTAAAAAACAATTGAAATGAAAATAATAATCATAACACTAATTGCATTGGCGTTATCACTAACACTTTATTCATTTGCCAATCCCAATGCAGGTACTTATTCCTTAACCATAGAGGTAAAGAATTTGCGGAATGCAGAGGGAATAGTTCAATTTGCACTGTATGACAAAGACGGCTCAATTCCCGATGAAGATTATGAGAATTATTACAAAATTTTGAAAGGAGAAATTATAAACGGCTCTTCTACGATTACTTTTAAAAATATTCCATCAGGAAAATATGCAGTTAACATTTTACACGATGAAAACAAAAATGGTAAAATAGACAAAGGATTTATTTTACCGATAGAAGGTATTGGGTTCTCAAATTTTCAATCAATTGGTTTGACAAACAGACCTAACTTTTCAAAAGCAAGTTTTGAGTTAAAAGAAAACAAGTCAATTAGTGTAAAGGTGATTTATATGTAAGACAGTTAAGCCATCACACAGGTGTTAGCACATTTGCAATTCGCACAAGCCAACGCACAGACCAAAAATTGCAAAAGAGCTTCCATCTCTCCCACCTAAGAAAAATTATTTTTTAAGATTTCCTTACCGCCTAAAATTTTAAAACCTGCAATCGCGCATGCATCACAAAAGTAGTAAGACAATTACAGCAAAAACCAACAGCAGACAGAAGGCCAGTTTATAACAAGAACTTTGTAAAAAACCAAGCAAATCAAGCAGTTTTTAGTCAAGAATTTTTTTCACAAGGGATACCGGATTTTACTACTGCAAAAACCTGTTTGAGTAGTTTGTTGCACACGGCTATGAGGGCTAGTTTTTTGTTCTTCCCTTGGGCCACCAAACGGTCAAATAAGGCTTTACATTGTGAGTTTGTTTTCTTGCATTTAGTGCGCACATATACAAGGTATGCCTCAGATGTAGTGAAAGAAAACCCTTGCCTGTTAGCTCGTACCACTTGCTAAATCTGCTGTACTGATTTGATACCACTTGTCAGTGCCATTATAGGTACTTGTAGGGGTAATCGTAGTTAAAGTTGCAACAATTTCACACTATTAACCACTACTACTCCTGTACCCAAGCCTTATTCAAATGCCATCCAAACTTAGGGGTGTAATTATGCCTGTATTATTTATTTACACATCCAAATGCTGTGCAACATTTACACTCTGCATACCTAGCGTTTACACAACTATGTTTCATGACTAAACAAGGCGAAATATAGATTGTATAAGCAACTTCAACGGAAATCCTTTCTCAAGGTGAACTTAAATAATCTTTGACCTCTCATAAGTCAAACCGTTCTGGCCTTTTATTGAAAATAAGTTATTTAAAGAAATCTTTTGGCTCAACACCAAGAGTTTTTGCAAAAAGATAAACGAAGCTGATGCTGGTACTGATTTCACCTCGTTCTATTCTTCCGATCTGGGATAAGTGAAGGTCTGTGGAGTAGGCAAGTGATTCCTGCGAAACCCCTTTCTCAAGGCGTATCTCACGCAACCTTTGTCCGAAAGCTTTGATGCCTTCTTCGTCCCTGTATTTGGGTTTTCTTACCACAGGTCAAAGGGATAAATAAGTATCCATTTAAATTAACGCAGAATTGCGCTATTTCGTCCGGTTTGGCTATTTTAGCGCCAAATCATAAAAAATGACCTTTAAAAAACAATTTAAATGCAGGCATCTACTGCTTGCGCTTCTTGCATCTTGCTCTATACAAACAAATGCTCAGCAACATGCAACCCTCATGACCGAACAGGAGCTGTATTATTATTACTTCAATGCCACACAGAAAAACAATTTCACAGGAAAGCAACACAAGCTTGACCTGGACCAGGAATCATCGGCCATGGAGATCTATATCAATAAGACAAAGGATCTCAGCAAGTATCCACCGGGTGACAGGAGAAGGAATTTTGAAACCGGTGCGAGCTTTGGCCAGCTTGACCAGTTTGATGCCAAACGGATGATGGATTCAGCAAAGCGGGAGATCAGACGGGGAATGAAATCACTTGATTACAATAAGGAGTATGCATTTATCCTTCCCCTGAGCAGTATAGGTCAGTACTATTTTGAGAAAGAACAACTTGAAATCTTCCTTGCTGGCAATATGGATGTGGGAGGAAGATGGGGCAGCTTCTTCCTGACCTTTTTAAACGGGATACCAATCAATAAGGTGTACCTACCAATGAATGCAGAAAAGGCTGAGGCGTTGGTAAAAGGTACTGGTGAGCGCAAGGCAAGTGATTACATGGCCTACGTTGTGTACTTTAAAATGCTCCCCTACTGTTATGAGCCAAACAGCAGGTACATGTCGAATGTCCTTGCTGCAAGAATATCCAGAATTGAGTTTTACCATAAATACTACGACGAAGAGTCAGGCACCTGGAAACTTGGTGAAAAATTCGGTGAGAAAGCAATCAGCCAGGATAATTTCCCTAACGCAATGATCGGCACAAAATAAAACAAGACTTATCCAATGAGAAAAACAATCGCACTATTATCCCTTGCAGTAATGACAATAGTCTCTGCATGTAAGAACAGCAATTATGAAATATACCTTGACCCAAATGCAGGCTACCTGCAGGCAGACCCTAAGCCTGACATCTATGTTGTGGTAAACAAAGAGAAAACAGTCTACTACAGGATTATCAATATCCATGTCAACGGGACAATTGACATGGGAAATGCTCCGACGCTACAGGTTAAAAAAGGATACCATATCGGTGACAGGGAAAGCTATGGTGGTTACGACCTGACAAGGACCTACGGATCGCTTAATGATGCTATAAAAGCAGCCACCAATGCAGCAGACGCATATGCTTTTAATATGGGAGAGGCCTACCAGTTCCAGGGAAAAGAACTTTACAACACATATACATTCACTAAACTTGAAAAACAATAAAATGAAAAGACAACTATTTGCCTTAATAACATTAGCAACAATATTTTTGAGCAGCTGTAAACCATCAGAGAAATCTGTCAGGGAATTTGATATGGGAAAATTCTGCAACAACTATCATGTCCTTGTATTTCCCACCAATGCTACACTTCATGTTTTTATCAATAAAGAAAACCCTGAACAACGATTTATTATCTGGAAGAACATCAACTATAAGGAAACAGGATATGGCTATTCCTACAGTTATTATCCTGACCTGAAGGAGATGCTGAAGAACGGGAACTTCGATACACCCTTAGAAGCGATTAATGAGGCAAAGGAACACCTTCCAACAGACAGGATACCATTCTGGTTAAGTGAATTTATGAGGATGGATGAAAAGACCTGGATAACTACAGGGGCAGAACAAATGGTGGAGCTATGCAGTAATGAATAAATACAGTTTAAGCAGAATACGAGATCGTATTTTCATTTCATTCCCGATATTAATAAAACCAGGCAGCATAACAACTGCCTGGTTATTCTTTTCAGTGGTTTTTAATTTCAGGAGTTAAACCCTCTCAAAAGAAATCCTGAACTGAATAAAATGATTGTGCACATCAACATATTCAGGCAAACTCAGGCAAAGAAAATACAGCATAACTCCTGCGGATAAAAGCAACAAAGAAATTGGCAAGATTTCATTTGGAACCAGAAATTGATTCAAAGAAATCGATTGCTTGCTCCACATCAAAAAGTATTTCATCGAAATTATTGTTAAGGTTGCCTTGCTGGAATTTGAGATAATCGAAAAATATTATTCTAATATTTCTGCTCATTCTCAAAGTATCGCAATCACCCACAAACATTTTGAATTGCTCCAATACTTCATCTGAAACCTCCTTGCTTTTTGCTTCATCCACTTTGTAAATAATTTGAATGAAAGTAGTAAACAGAAAATGTGCAAACGCCATATTAGCGCAACATTTGCAGGGATAACTATCTGCGGGAATCACGGAACGGCTACACTTGCTTTCATAAAACAACAGACAAATTTATGAACGCAAATGACCAG
>NZ_DLGY01000027.1:0-40062 GCF_002482945.1 Flavobacterium sp. UBA7682 | reverse complement strand
ATCGGAGATTAACACATCATTTGCTAACCATGCTGCAAATGATGTGTTAATCTCCGATTGAGTCTTACAAGACGTTTCGAATTTATTTTCAGGACAATTTAAAACCACCGGATTTAAAGGTGGCTGTTCGACAGTAACTTGAGTTTCTTTTGAACATCCGTTATTATCTACTACAGTGATAGTGTAACTTCCTGCCGGTATATTTTGAAACTCAACAGAAGGATCAGCCTGAGGTCCAATTACAATATTGCCTGGTTGAAGCGTAAAAGTATATTTTGAGGAACCACTTGAAGTAGCATCTGCAAATAGAGAGGTAGTTCCTCCGTAACAAGTAATCGGATTATAATAAGCTTCTAAACCTAGATCTATAATTGTTATAGACTTACTACAAGTACATTCTCCACCATCGTTTATAACATTTAATTGAAAAAGAATCTGACCTCCGGAAGTTCCAGGATTTATTATTGTAGTTTGTGTACCAATATCATTTACGGGATCATAAATAAATGGTCCAGTAGAAACTAAAAAAGCTCCTGAGGTATTCTGAGGACCTACAGGAAAACTATAATTAAGAGTTGGCTCACCGGTACTAAACTGAACCGTAGTCGTTATAGCAATATTTCCATCTGCTAAACATGCTTTTAATATCCCCGAAAGGTTACATGAAGGAGCCGGAAAAAAAGTAAAGCCTGATTTTTGACCAAATCCTGTTGGATTGGTAACTCTGACTGAACCTGAGGAACCAGCACCTACTACAGCAGATATGGTATTGTCATTAATAACATTAAATGACATTGCTGGTGTTAAACCAAAAGAGACTGCAGTAGTCCCTGTGAAATTGGCACCTGTTATTGTTACTACCTGACCTTGAGCACCAGAACTTGGAATAAAAGTGGTGACAGTAGGAGCAACAGCGTAGACAGCATGACCTAATACCATTGCAAAAAACAACATCAATGCCTTGATATTATTTTGCCATCCATTGGTGATGCCTTTTTGGCAACAATAAGGCTCGCCTTCGGATGTTTTGTTGAGTAAATTTAAATTCATATCTAGTGTTTATTTGGTGTTTAAATCCTTATTATTACGAACAACTGTAACCGATTGGGTACATGTACACGATTCTCTACTGCCATCAGCAGAAGGATTAGTAACTTTCAATTCTATCGTAAAAGTACCTACTAGCTTGCCTGCGTTTACAGAAATTTTATCAAGGCCATTTTCTGAAGCAAAAATAGCTTCAGTGTTATTGGTTTTGAAACTCCACAAATAGACCGTGTTAGGTTTTGCATTTGAAACATCTGATTTAAACTGCAAAAGACGATTAGCACGAGAACTCGTATCACCTAATTCATACTTTAGCGGACCATTCAAGTTACATGCTGGCGGTTGAGCAAACAAAAAATTGGTAAATAAGAAAACAAAGAAGAGTAGAAGAATTGTTGCTAACCCTTTCTTTTTTGAGGAATCGACCGATATGGAACTTTGTAAGGCAGACGAATTTGTATCTCTGCTAAAGTCCATTCTGAAACCATTTTCGTTTTCGATAAAAACATAATCTTTTTTAATCGAAAAATTTGATAACGTACTTTTTTTCATAATGTTTATGTATTTAGGTAATACCACATCACGAATAAGTTTGGTTTTGTATTTTTGGGGACAAGCATCGAAGGGTAAATCTTCAATATCCTTGAAATGTGTGAAAATAATAAACGGTAGACTTTTTACTTGGGATTATAAAATTAGATAGAAATCTAAATACAATGTTAAAATGGCCGTAAGTTTTCTACGAACATTTACTTTTTTCCGATTAACTACACAAATGACTAAAAAACTCAAATCGATTTAACATCAATTTCAATATTTTTTCAAGAGAAGTCTAAATATTAGTGTTTCGTACAGGTAAATTTAACATTATGAAGGCATTAAGAACTTGTGAAATCACAAAAGTTTGCTGTAAGTTCTCCTTCTTCTAAAAGTAACGGGATCAAAATGTTTCCACATATTGTGAATGGCATGATTGTCTTCTAACTCTGGTGTACGAATACACTGCAGAATTCCTTTTTCTTTAAAAGTGTTATAATATTCATTAAAAATGATAGCGGTAACGCCTTTACTTTGGTATTCGGGATCGATACCAATTAAATAAAACAACACTTCTTTGCTTTCCTTTTTTGCTTTAAGCAAATGATAGAAACCAAAAGGAAATAGTTTTCCATTGGCTTTCTGCAAAGCTTTTGAAAAACTCGGCATCACAATACTAAAAGCTACAATATTATCGTTTTTATCTAAAACAAACTTAATGTATTCCGGATTGATAAAGCTGATATACTTTTTCTTGAAATATTCTTTTTGCACATTGGTTATCGCCACAAAAGAAGACAAGCTGGCATAACTGGCATTGAATAAATCAAACATCTTATCCACATAAGGCATAATATCTTTGTTATTCGTAAAGTTTAAGGCCTTTAATTCGTAGCGTTTTTTGATTAACTCATTGGCCTTTAAAAACAATTCGGGCTTGACATTGGCGAAAGGAAATTTATTTTCAAGGTATTCTTTCTCCTTTATATAACCCAATTGTTCCAAATGCTCCTTATAATAGGGAAAGTTGTACCAAGTAATCATTGAACCAATCTCATCAAAACCTTCGGTTAAAACACCTACTTTATCCAAATTAGAAAACCCCATCGGTCCTTCGACATATTCTAAATTATTGGCTTTGCCAAATTCGTAAACTTTTTCTAATAAAGCTTTGGTCACTTCAACATCGTCAATGACGTCCCACCAACCAAAACGAACTTTCTTTTTTTGTTGGTCATTGACTTCGTCCCAATTGATAATGGCGGCTATTCTCCCTACAATTTTATGGTCTTTATAAGCCAAATAAAAGTGCGCCTCTGCCGAAGTAAATGCAGGATTTTTAGTTTTATCAAAGGTTTCCATTTCATCACTAACCAAAGGCGGAACCCAATAAGGATGATTTTTATATAAAGTAAAAGGAAACTTAATGTAATCTTTAATCAGTTTTTGGGTATTGGCTTCAACTATGGTAATCATTATGGCTTTGGATTTTCTAATTCTACTTCG
Source organism: Flavobacterium sp. UBA7682 (assembly GCF_002482945.1). Lineage (NCBI taxonomy): Bacteria > Pseudomonadati > Bacteroidota > Flavobacteriia > Flavobacteriales > Flavobacteriaceae > Flavobacterium > Flavobacterium sp. UBA7682. Next base: position 36,972 of record NZ_DLGY01000027.1, on the reverse strand, counting down.
TCTTTGCGCTTTTTGCCTTTGTCTTTTTTAGATTTTTTATCTTTTTTCTTGTCGTCTTTTTTGTCGTCTTTTTTGTCGTTTTTGATTCTTTTGTAATTGGTTTCATAATTACTATCAAAACGCCAAGACATTCCAAAACCTCCATACATAATAGCCGGAGTATCTTTTATATTTTTAGCAACATACGCATCAAGCTGTATGTTTTCTCTAATTAAATAAGCTGCACCCAAACGCCCAACTGTATCAGCATAAAAGTCGCTTTTGTAAGCTTGAATTTCTAAAAAACCGGACCAACGCATATTAAAACCTCTGGTCATCGTTGTAATCCAACCCAAAGTCGGGTAATCAGTCATGTATTTGTCGGCAATAATATTATTGACCCAAACCCATTTACTGCCAAAATGATTTTGCGTAATCAACATCAATTTCGGACTGATAGTCGGATCAGAATCAAACGTAAACGGATTGGTGCCTAAGTTCAAATTAAAACCTCCGTAAACTGCTACCGCCGGAATGAATTGTTTCCAGCTAAACTTATGATTCGCTTTCCAACTATACACATTGGGTTTATCGTCTTTCAATTGTACAAAAGGATCAAAAACCAAATATTTAGCCCCTAAAGTAAACTGTTTAAAACCACCGCGAGTGTCTTCAACTAATGGCGCAGTGTACCAATCATATTGATATTGCGTCTCTAAATTAAACTCAAACTGATCAAAAAAAGCGCCATACCGAACACTTAATTCCGTCCCGAATCCATTGGCTTCATAACGCGCTAAATCGTGTTTTTCCTGAATACCATACAAACCTCCTTCAGCCTGAATTACTGTCTTTCCAACAGAAAAAGCAGACATCGATTTTCCCGGACGATTCGAATTGATGATGTCAGTATATTGAGCATATTGTGAAGTTGAAATCAGCAAAAAGCCAACAACCAACAGTGATTTTATTTTTAGCATAGCAGAGCCTTTAGTGTGAAATATTGTCTCCCAAAAGTAATACAATTTATCATTTATTTAAGAGGTCAAAGCGAATTTTACATGTGGAATTTAGTATTTTTGACAAAAATTATATTTGCAATATGGAAACTGCATCAATGCCCGGCTTTGTTAAAACAATATTATGGATTATAGCCATTTACTATATCTTTAAATTTCTTGCAAGATTGTTTTTACCTGTTGTTGCCAAAAAAGTGGTTGAAAAAGCAGCTGAGCAATTCCAACAACAGCAGCAACAATTCCAAGAACAACAACAAACGCAAAGCTCTAAAACCGAAAAGCCAAAAGAGAAAAAAATCGTTGGTGATTATATTGATTTCGAAGAAATTAAGTAATTTCACTTGAAAACCTAATCCAAAAACATGAAACAACTTCAAAAGTTTTATCCCCATTTTTTAGCCATTTTTGGTTTTATTATAATCTCTTTAATTTATTTTTATCCTGTTCTGCAAGGCAAAAAAATCTACCAATCGGATATTGTACAATATACCGGTATGGCCAAAGAACAAAACAATTTCAGAGCCGAATACAATGCTGAACCTTTTTGGACAAACGCCGCTTTTGGCGGGATGCCAACCTATCAACTTGGTGCCAATTATCCAAATGATTTTATTGGAAAACTAGACGATGCTTTACGATTTTTACCAAGACCTGCGGATTATTTATTTCTTTACTTTTTAGGATTTTATGGTTTGCTTTTGGTTTTCAGAATTGATCCGCTAAAAGCTTTTTTTGGGGCGCTGGCTTTTGGTTTTTCAACCTATTTAATTGTCATACTCGGCGTGGGACATAATGCCAAAGCGCATGCTATTGCTTATATGCCATTGGTTATAGCCGGATTTATTTTGGTTTTCAGGAAAAAATATTGGCACGGTGGCATCTTAACCATGTTGGCGGTGGCTTTGGAAATTAATGCCAACCACTTCCAAATGACTTACTATTTGTTGTTCCTCTTACTAATTTTGTCGGTCTATTTTCTTTACAGACTATATCAAGAAAAAGATTTAAAGTCATTACCCAAAATCGCCTTAACCTTTGCTATAGCGGTTATTTTAGCTTTGGGAACCAATGCTTCCGGATTATTGGCGACTAAAGAATACTCCGATTTTAGTATGCGTGGCAAAAGCGAACTGACTTTTAATGCCGACGGTTCTAAAAACACAGAAACGGCTTCAATGTCTAAAGATTATATTACCGAATATAGTTATGGAATCGGAGAAAGTTTAAATCTTATCGCACCTCGTTTGTATGGCGGCGGCAATAGCGAAAAACTGGGAGAGGAATCGAATGTTTACAATTATATGTTGTCTTATGGCGCTACCGATAGTGAAGCCAAAACTTTTACAGAAAACTATGCGCCAACTTATTGGGGCGACCAACCTATAGTAGCCGCTCCGGCCTATATTGGGGCGATTGTTTTCTTTTTATGTGTATTAGCCTTGTATCATGACAAACGCAAAGTGAAATATGCGTTCTTAGCCGGTGCTATTTTTGCCTTATTTCTTTCTTGGGGTAAAAATTTCTCTGCACTAACCGATTTCTTTATCGATTATATTCCGTTGTATGATAAATTCAGAGCGGTTTCTTCTATTCAGGTGATTTTGGAATTGTGTATTCCGGTTTTAGCCATCATGGGATTGCAATCTTTTTTCAAAGAAACTGAAAACCAAAAGAAATCATTGTTGTATACGTCAGCAACTTCTATTGGCTTACTCCTTTTGATTTTCCTTTTCAAAGGTGCTTTTTCTTTCTCAAGTCCGGTTGATTCTCAAATCATGGCCATGCTCAATCAAGGACAAGATAAGGCTTTCGGATTAGGATTCGTGGATGCTTTACGCCAAGACAGAATGGATTTATTTACCGCAGATTTATTGCGTTCCGGGTTTTTTATGATTGTTGCTTTTGGAACACTTTGGTTTTACCTTAAAGGAAAATTGGTTCAAAGTACGGCTGTAATTATCATCGGAATCTTCATGGTTGGAGATTTATTCTTTATCGATAAAAATTATGTAAGCAACGACGGAGAGCAATTCAGAAGCGCTCTTGAAATTGACCAACCTTTTGAACCTTCACAAGCCGATATAGAAATTTTAAAGGACACTACGGTTTTCAGGGTTTATGAATTACAAGGCAGATTACAAGGCCGAACTTCTTATTTTCACAAATCGGTTGGCGGTTACAGCGCTGTTCGTCCAAGAAGATATGAGCAATTATTTGAGTATCATATTGACCAACAATTAAACGATTTGGGCCAAATGATTGACTCGGAAACCATGACTTTAAAAACCAGTATTCCAATCCTGAATGCTTTAAACATCAAATATTTATTGGTACAAACTAAAGACGGAGAAAATGTACCGATAACCAATCCTTTCATCAACGGGAATGCATGGTTTGTTTCCGAATTGAAAACCGTGAATTCTGCCGATGAAGAAATGAAAGTTTTAGGCAAAATTGACACTAAAAATGTAGCAACAAGAAATAGCAACGATTTTACCAAATCTGCTTTGACTGCTTCTTTCCAAAAGGATAGTTTAGCTGCGATAAAACTAGTAGAACACAAACCTAATTATATCAAATACACGGCTACCAATACTAATGATGGCTTTGCTGTTTTCTCTGAAAACTATTATGAAGGCTGGAAAGCTACTATAGATGGAAAAGACACGGACATTCACAGAGTAGATTATGTATTGCGTGGTTTAGCCATTCCAAAAGGCAAACACACTATCGAATTCAAATTTGAACCACAAGTCGTAAAAACCGGAAGTACCATTGCTTTGTTTAGTTCAATTGGAATGTTGCTGGTTATAATTGGCGGTGTTTATTTTGAACAAAAAGGCAAGAAAATTGAGTAATGTCTGAACCCAAAAAACTCCTAATCATCACATATTACTGGCCGCCAGCCGGTGGACCAGGCGTTCAGCGTTGGTTAAAGTTTGTCAAGTATTTGCCGGATTTCAATGTACAACCTATAGTGTATGTTCCTGAAAATCCAACCTATCCGATAATTGACAATGGCTTGGAAAATGAAGTTTCGGAGAAAGCCATTATTCTGAAAAATAAAATTTTCGAACCTTATGGTTTGGCTTCTTTTTTGGGCAAAAACAAAACCAAGAAAATCAGTTCAGGTATTATTCCCAATCAGAAGAAACAATCCTTTTTAGAGAAAACCTTGCTTTGGGTTCGCGGTAATATTTTTATACCCGATGCGCGTTTTCTTTGGGTGAAACCTTCGGTAAAATATTTATCAAAATACATTCAGGAAAACAATATCGATACGATTGTAACTTCCGGTCCGCCGCATAGTTTGCATTTGATTGGCTTACAATTGAAGAAAGATTTAGGTGTAAAATGGTTTGCTGATTTTCGCGATCCTTGGACCACCATTGGCTACCACAAAGCCTTGAAATTATCAGCTTCAGCCGAGAAAAAACACAAAGCTTTAGAGGCAGCAGTTTTAAATAAAGCAGATACCATTATCGTCACCAGCAAAACCACCAAAACCGAATTCGAAGCCATTACTTCCAAACCCATCGAAGTGATTACCAATGGCTATGATGTGGAAAAAATAACCAAACAACCTTTGGATTCCAAATTTACTTTGGCACATATTGGTTCGTTCTTATCGGAAAGAAATCCGAGAATTCTGTGGAAAGCCTTGAAAGAATTGACCAAAGAAAACGAATCTTTTAAAAACGATTTCCAACTCAAATTAATCGGCGCGGTAAGTCAAGAAGTTTTAGATACGATTACTGAATTTAAACTCAATGATTATGTATTGAATTTAGGCTATGTTTCGCACCAAGAAGCAGTCGAACACCAACGAAAATCACAGGTTTTGTTACTCATCGAAATCAATTCCGAAGACACCAAAAGCATTATTCCCGGAAAATTATTTGAATACATGGTTTCCGAAAGACCAATTGTCGCGATTGGCCCGGAAGGTTCCGATTTTGCCGAAATTATTACGGCAACCAATACCGGTGTTTTCTTTACCTATGAAGAAAAAGAAAAACTAAAAGCGCTACTTTTGAAATATTATCAAGAATATAAAAACCAAAGCCTAAAAGTTCACGCCGTTGGTTTACAACAATATTCCAGGCAGCGTTTAACAGAAAAACTTTCGAAACTCATACATTCGTAATTCATAATTCCTAATTCTTAATTGCAAAAAATGGGCATCGTCATCAACCAATCCATCAAAAACACCATCATTACCTATATCGGGTTTGCGATTGGCGCGGCGAATACTTTGTTTATGTATCCGCATTTTTTGGGTGAAAAATTTTACGGTTTGACGGGTTATATTTTGTCTTCGGCCAATATTATTTTTCCGCTGATGGCTTTTGGTGTTCACAATACGTTGGTCAAATTCTTTACGCAATATAAAACCGAAAAAGAAAAAGGCGAGTTCTTAACCTTTGTGATGATTTTACCCTTATTGGTTCTCCTTCCAATCGGATTATTCGGAGCCTTTTTCTACACTGATATTGCTACTTTTTTATCCCGAAAAAATCCTATCATATTCGACTTCACTTGGCAAATTCCGGTGATTGGTTTGTGCATGGGTTATTTTGAAATTTTTTATGCTTGGGTAAAAGTCCACATGCAATCGGTCTTCGGAAGTTTTGTTAAAGAAATTTTACTTCGAATCTTCATTAGTATTTTTCTTTTCGCCGTTTACTTTGACACCATTTCGGCCGAAACATTTGTCGACATTTTAATGGGCATTTATTTGCTAACCACTTTGGTGATGTTGTTTTATGCCAATAAAGTACAGCGCATTCAATTCTCATTTAAAATTCCACACAATTTCAAAGCCGTTCTCACCTATTCCTTATTTATCATTCTCTCCGGAAGTATTGCCAATATGCTGCTCGACATCGACAAAACGATGATTGGACAGTATATCAAAATTGAAAATATCGCTTATTATTCGGTGGCGATTTTTATTGCGACAGTGATTTCGGTACCAAGCAGAGCAATGCATCAAATTACGTATCCGATTACCGCCAAACTAATGACCGAAGGCAAACACGATGAGCTAAACGACTTGTATAAAAAGACCTCTATCACGCTGCAAATTGTTGGCGGACTGGTATTAGTAGGCATTTTGGTCAACATCAACCAACTCTATTTACTCTTACCCGAAAACTACCGCGGTGGTGTTTTTGTGGTTTTCGTGATTGGTCTTTCTAAATATTTTGATTTGATTTTAGGAAACAACAATGCAATTATTTTTAATTCTAAATATTATAAAGCAGTGTTATTTTTAGGATTGCTATTGGCTTTTTTAGCAATAACATTAAACATGTATTTCATTCCGATTTATCAAATTAATGGTGCAGCCATTGCCACACTAATTTCAATTACGTTGTATAGTTTGGCCAAATTGCTTTTTGTAGTTTTAAAAATGAATCTCTATCCGTTTACTCTAAAAAACATTTATGCTTTAGTCATTGGATTGATTTGCTTCTTTGCTTTTTATTATTGGGATTTCCCTTTTCATCCGATTGTCAATATTATACTTAAATCAGGTTTGGTTTGCTTGTTTTACGTTGGTTTAATATTCAAAGCCAACCTTTCTGAAGAAATTAATGGCGTAATTGTAAATGTGTTGAAAAAAGTAAAAATCTTGTAATCTTCATCCAATTGTAAACTAGCCGACAATTCTTATCACAAGCAATGTTGAACTTTGATAAAAATTGAAAGCTATGAAAACAATTCTTTCCCTTTTCACCCTTTTTTTACTCTTTACTTCCTGCGAAGTAGAAGGTGAACTCACTCGAGATGTGGTTGAAGAAGAGATTAGCAACGAAGCCGTACTCAAATACAGCGGCATTTTTAGCCCAACATCAGGAATCAACGTGCAAGGCGGCGTAAAAATTTATCAGCAAAACAATGCTTATTCGCTAAAATTGGACCAATTCAGTATTTCATCCGGACCGGATTTAAAAGTCTATTTGTCTAAAGCAGATTCGCCTTCCGAATTTGTCAACTTAGGCAATCTTAATCCAAATGCAACTTATTCAATTCCGCAGCAAGTGAACCTTGCCGATTATCCTTATGTATTAATCCATTGCCAGCAATACAATCATTTGTTTGCCATTGCGGCGTTACAACCTAATTAAAATGGTTATGAAAAAGATTGTTTTTATTGGTTTGTTATCGATAATCGGCAGTTCAACTGTTTTGGCTCAAGGTTGTAGTGATGCCGGTGTTTGTTCGATTGGGAATAGTTTTGATAAAGAAAGCACAAGTAAGAATCTAATCGAAACCGGAAGTATTTATGGTGTCGGTGAAGCCGATGTGACTTATCTTTCTTCGTATGTAACTTATTCGAGAGCATTTAGTGAAAAATGGGCGTTGAGTGCCAAATTTACTTATTCCATAGCCGATGGCAGTTTTGGTCAGCGCGGACAATTTGGCGATGCTTATCTAATCAGCAACTACAAATTAGCAGAAAAAAACGAAAAGCAATGGAGTATTCTAACCGGATTCAAGTTTCCATTCACCACTTCAAATGCCAAAATTAATGGGTATTCTTTGCCTTTGGATTATCAGGCGAGTTTGGGAACTTTCGATTTGATTTTGGCTACCAATTATAAATATTCCCAATGGGATTTTAATTTAGGCCTCCAAATTCCGGTATTCAACAACAATAAGAATTCCTATTTTGCCGAATACAGTGGTACCAATGATTTTCCTTCAACCAATTTATTCGAAAGAAAATCAGACGCTTTATTCCGTACGACTTATACTTATCAAACACTGAATAAAAAATTCACTTTCAAACCAAACGTACTGTTCTTGTACCATTTGGGCGAAGACAGTTATGAAAACATTTTTAGCCAACGCGAAATCATTGAAGGCTCAGACGGTTTGACTATCAACGGTAATTTGATAACGAGTTATTCTCTCAATGCCAAAAGCAGTTTGGAACTTTCATTGGCAACACCATTTGTTGTCCGTGATATTCGTCCAGATGGTTTGACTAGGGCTTTTACAGCCGGATTGATTTATAAGGTTTCCTTTTAAGGCGCTAATGTGCTGAGGCACTAAGGAACTGAGGTCTTTAAGTTTTGTTTAATAGATAACCCTTTTGGTGTGATGAAGACCAAAAGGGTTTGTTTTTTTATCCTTTTTAAAAGAAGAAAAAGATTTACCTTTGAGTAACAAACAAAACAAATGAACAATTATTGGACTATTATCGCAGTTACCATTGGTTATTTGTATTCCAGAAAATACGGTCGAGAAGCTGTGGAAAAAATCAATAAGTTCTATGCAGAAAAAGAAAACCAAAATAAGAAATCATGAAAAAAATCATTTTCCTACTATTACTATTTCCCTTTATTGGCTTTGCCCAAGAAACCAATCCCGAATTTGATGAAAAACTAGCCAAATCTTTAAATGCCGATGACTATGGTATGAAAACCTATGTATTTTGCATTCTAAAAACAGGAAGTAACACTACGGCTACCAAAGAAGAAAAAGCTAAATTATTTGAAGGTCACATGGCCAATATCAACAAACTCGCCGCCGAAGGAAAACTGGTTGTCGCCGGACCATTTATGAAAAACGACCGAAATTATCGAGGCGTTTTTGTTTTTAATGTCAGCACCATTGAAGAAGCGAATGCCTTAGTGGAATCAGATCCGGCAGTTAAAGCCAAAATCTTCGAAGCCGAAATGACCATTTGGTATTGCAGCGCTGCTTTGCAACAAGTAAATCAATTGCATAACAAAGTAGCGAAGAAAAAAATGTAATTCATGCTTAATAAAGTCCATCACATTGCCATCATTTGTTCCGATTATGACCTTTCTAAAAAGTTCTATGTCGAGATTCTTGGCTTAGCCATTATTCAAGAAGTGTATCGTGAGGAAAGACAATCTTTTAAATTGGATTTGGCCCTAAACAGTAGTTATATAGTCGAATTGTTTTCGTTTCCCAATCCACCGAAAAGAGTTTCAAGACCGGAAGCTACGGGTTTGCGTCATTTGGCTTTTGAAGTCGATGATATCGAAACCGTAATTAAACATTTGGCACAACATAACATCATCGCCGAACCCATTCGCATTGATGAATACACCGGAAAACGATTCACTTTTATAAGCGATCCGGATGAGTTACCAATAGAATTTTATGAAAGATAAAATCGATTGAGAAAAGACTTTTTGTAACTTTACTTTCCTTAAAAAAAATCCAAGGATGAAAACTACTTTTGAAAGTGTCGACGATTATATCTCCATTCAAACCAAAGAAGTACAAAAACGGTTGGAATCCATTCGTAAAACCATCAAAGAAACTGCACCTGAAGCCGAAGAATGCATCAGTTACCAAATGCCGGCTTATAAACTCAATGGACCGTTAGTGTATTTTGCCGCTTATAAAAACCACATCGGATTTTATCCAACCGGTAGCGGAATCAAAGCTTTTCAAAAAGAAATCGAAAGTTATAAAAATTCAAAAGGCGCAGTACAATTTCCTTTAGATCAACCTATCCCACATGACTTGATTCGTAAAATGGTTGTGTTTAAAGTGAATGAAAATTCAAAGAAACAAAGAATGAAACACTAAGCTTCAATACTAATAACAATAGATATTAGACAATTTTAAAAAATACACTAATCAATAAACCTAAAAACAATAAAAAATGGCACAAGTAAATCCTTATTTAATTTTCAATGGAAATTGCGAAGAAGCATTCCTATTTTACCAATCCGTTTTCGGAGGTGAATTTCCCTATATCGGAAAGTTCAAAGATATGCCATCAGATGACCCAAATTGTCCGCCACCAACACCGGAAGAAGAAAACAGAATCATGCACGTTTCGTTACCTATTGGCGACACCATTTTAATGGGAAGCGACAGTACTTCACAAAGTGGTGATGTAACTATCGGAAGTAACATTTCAGTTTCTATCAATACTGAAAGTCGTGCCGAAGCTGATAGAATTTTTAACGGATTATCCGCTGGTGGCAATGCTTTTATGCCGATGACCAATACTTTTTGGGGGGCTTATTTTGGTATGTTCGTTGACAAATTCGGCATCAATTGGATGGTGAATTTTGACGAAAACCCACAACCTTAAATTATTTTTTGAGCTTACATACTATAAACCATTCTCTTACGTTATAAATAGAAAACCAGCCCGTGAAAAAAAAGATTGTTTTTCTATTGTTAGCCGTAGTGGTTGTAGCTTATGGATACAGCCGGATAAACTATAAAATTAAAAGCGAAAACAAACCAAAAGTCGATACTTCCCGAACCGATAACAAGGCGAAGGAAGCCTTGACTTTTTGTCAAAAAAACAAATACAACGAAGATTTTTGCATACTGATTGACATGAGCATTCACTCGGGTTTGAATCGTTTTTTTGTGTATGATTTTAAGCAAAATAAAATTACCCATCAAATGTTGGTCGGACACGGTTGTTGTGATTCGCCCTGGAGTCAAGATTGGTCAAAAGAAAGCCCAACTTTCAGCAACAAAGATGGCAGTCATTGCTCGGCTTTGGGCAAATATAAAATTGGGCAAAGGGCTTGGAGCGATTGGGGCATTCATGTTAAATATGTGCTTCACGGTTTGGAGGAAACCAATAACAATGCGCAATCGCGATACATCGTTTTTCATTCCTGGGAAAAAGTTTCCGATACAGAAATCTATCCAAACGGAACGCCCGAAGGTTGGGGTTGTCCAACGATTTCAAATACCAATATGAAAATCATTGACCCGATTCTAAAAGCTGCTGACAAACCCGTTTTGATGTGGATTTATAAATAAAAGAAAACCCTTTCCAAACGGAAAGGGTTTTCTTTTGGAAACCAAAAAATTGTTTAAATCCCTGCAACAGCCTTAATCTCGTCAATAATTCTCAAAGCCAATTGATCAGCTGCTTCTTGAGTCGGAGCTTCAGTATAGATTCGAATGATTGGTTCGGTATTTGACTTGCGCAAATGAACCCAATTGTCGGCAAAGTCAACTTTCACTCCGTCTATTGTTGATAGTGAGCTTGTCGAACGATCATTTTTATACTTTTCTGTCATGGCTAACAAAATTGCATCAACATCAATTTGTGGTGTCAATTCGATTTTGTTTTTGCTCATATAATATTGCGGATAACTTGCTCTTAATTCGGCAACTGTCATGTCTAAACTGGCTAAATGCGTCAAGAACAAAGCGACGCCTACCAAACTATCACGACCGTAATGCAACTCAGGATAAATGATTCCACCATTACCTTCACCTCCGATAATCGCATTCGAAGCTTTCATCAATTCGACTACATTCACTTCTCCAACGGCACTCGCTTGGTAACTTCCGTTATACTTTTCAGTAATATCACGCAAAGCACGAGAAGAAGACATATTAGAGACTGTATTACCCGGCGTTTTACTCAACACATAATCGGCACAAGCCACTAAAGTATATTCTTCACCAAACATTTCGCCGTCATTCGAAATAAAAGCAAGTCTGTCAACATCAGGATCAACTACGATTCCGAAATCGGCTTTTTCTTCTAAAACCAATTTACAGATATCGCCTAAATGCTCTTTCAAAGGTTCAGGATTGTGTGGAAAATGACCATTCGGTTCGCAATACAATTTCACGCACTCCACGCCCATTTGTTCCAATAACTTCGGAATGATAATGCCTCCCGAAGAATTTACACCATCAACCACTACTTTAAATTTTCTTTTAGCAACGGCTTCTGCATCTACTAATGGCAAATCCAAAACTTCATCAATGTGAATATCCATATAAGCATCATTCATCGTGATTTCTCCCAAACTGTCCACATCCGAAAAATCAAATGCTTCCGCTTCGGCGATTTCTAAAATCTTAGCACCATCGGCACCGCTTAAAAATTCACCTTTCGCATTCAACAATTTCAAGGCATTCCATTGTTTCGGATTGTGTGAAGCCGTTAAAATAATACCGCCATCGGCTTCTTCCATTGGTACAGCAACTTCAACCGTTGGCGTAGTTGACAAACCCAAATCAATCACGTCAATGCCTAATCCGATTAAAGTATTGACCACTAAATTGTGAATCATCGGTCCCGAAATACGAGCATCTCGACCGATAACCACTTTCAGCTTGTCTTTCTGTATGTTGTTCTTCAAGAAAGTACCATAAGCCGAAGCAAATTTTACCGCATCAACCGGTGTTAAATTGTCCCCAACGTTTCCGCCAATAGTCCCGCGAATTCCTGAGATTGATTTTATAAGAGTCATTTTTTTATATTTTGTTTTTGAAGTACAAATATAAAAAAGTTACTAAGGAACTAAGGTGCTAAGGTGCTAAGTTTTCACAAGCTTGTGCTAAAAAGGCAAACTTTTTCTATATTTACAAAACAACACAGAGCAATTCTTAGTTCCTCAGAACCTTAGAACCTCAGCGCCTAAAAAAACAAACATGAACTTCCTAGCCCACATCTATCTTTCCGGCGACAACGATTTACTCAAAATCGGGAATTTTATGGCGGACAGCATTCGCGGGCACAGTTATGATAATTATCCAACCGAAATCCGAAAAGGAATTTTACTCCATCGTTCCATCGACAGTTTTACCGATATGCATCCGATTTACCGACAAAGCAAACACCGATTACATGAGAAATACGGACATTATTCGGGTGTAATTATGGATATTTTTTATGACCATTTTTTGGCCAAAAACTGGAACCAATATTCTGATGTCAAATTAGAAGATTATGCTCAGGATTTTTATCTCTTACTTAAAGACAATTACGAAGTCCTAACGGAACGAGCCAAAGGCATGATGCCGTATATGATTGGGCGAAATTGGTTGGTGAGCTATGCTACGATTGAAGGTTTGCAAATGATTATGTTCCAGATGGATTATCGAACGAAACACCGTGTAGCTATGGACGAATCCATAGTCGAATTAAAACAATTCTACACCGAATTTGAAAACGAATTCACTTTGTATTTTGAAGAATTGCGCCAACATTGTGAAGAAAAACTAGCCACTTTATGAAAAAAGGTTTCTTCGTTTTTTTTCTGATTTCTAATTTTATTTTCGCCCAACAAAAAGGATTGATCGCCGAAAAAGCAATGGTCGTCTCGGCACGCGAAGAAGCTTCGCAAATTGGTATCGACATCATCAAAAAAGGCGGAAATGCTTTTGACGCGATGATTGCAACTCAACTGGCTTTGGCTGTTGCATATCCGTATGCCGGCAACATTTCCGGTGGCGGATTTATGGTGTATCGAAAAGCGAATGGTGAAATTGGTTCTTTGGATTTTCGCGAAAAAGCACCGGGAAAAGCAACCAAAAATATGTATCAAGACAAAGACGGCAACGTAATTCCGAATTTGAGTACAGACGGCGCATTATCCGTTGGCGTTCCGGGAAGTGTTGCAGCGATTTTTGAAGTGCATAAAAAGTTGGGAAAATTGCCACTTGCAGCTTTGTTTGAACCATCAATTGCTTTAGCCAAAAAAGGTATTATCGTTACTGCTAAAGAAAAAGAAAAACTCGATGAATATCGTGCCGTTATCGTAAAAATAAGCGGTGACAAAACATTGTATAATAAGACTTTTCAAGTTGGAGACACGATTCAATATTTGGCTTTAGCCAACACTTTGGAACAAATTCTTAAAAACGGTCATAACGAATTTTACAAAGGCAAAACAGCCAAAAAACTAGTGTCTTTTATCCAACAAAAAGGCGGTATTATTTCGATGAAAGACATGTCCGAATACAAAGTCGTTTGGCGCAAACCGATTTCGTTTCAACACAAAGATTTGAAAATCATTTCGATGGCGCCGCCAAGCAGTGGCGGAATCACTTTGGCACAAATCTTAAAAATGATTGAGCCCTATCCGTTGAGTTCGTTTGGACACAATTCCGAAAAATACATCCAACTTATAACAGAAGCCGAGCGCAGAGCTTATGCCGATAGAAATTATTACCTTGGTGATCCTGATTTTGTTCAAATTCCGCTAAAAGCATTGCTGGACAAAAACTATCTAAAAAACCGAATGAGTAATTTCACTTTTGAAAAAGCAACAAAATCGGCTGATGTTAGTCATGGCAACGTTTCAGTTTACGAAAGTGATGAAACTACGCATTATTCAATCGTAGATTCTGAAGGCAATGCCGTTTCGGTAACTACTACTATAAATGGCGCTTATGGTTCGAAATTATATTGCGATGAATTGGGCTTTTTTCTAAACAATGAAATGGATGATTTTTCATCAAAACCCGGTGTGCCAAATTCTTATGGTTTAGTTGGAGCCGAAGCCAATAGCATTGCGCCAAGAAAAAGAATGCTAAGCTCCATGACACCAACCATCGTTGAAAAAAATGACAAGCTTTTTATGCTACTTGGTTCGCCCGGCGGTTCGATGATTATCACTTCGGTTTTGCAAACTATCTTGAATGTAACCGAATTTGGCATGAACGTCCAGGAAGCCGTAAATGCTCCGAGATTTCACCACCAATGGTTGCCCGACGAGATTCAATTTGAACCACGAAAATTTGACAAATTGTTGTTGGAAAATTTAGCCAACAAAGGCTACAAAACCAATGAAAAAGTAGCGCCGGTCATTGGTAAGGTTGATGCTGTTTTAGTTTTACCCGATGGAAAACTGGAAGGTGGTGCCGATTTTCGTGGCGATGACAAAGCAGTTGGTCTTTAGATTGTCGAATTTTGATTTTATACTTTAAAATTTAAAAAGTATCTTAGCCGTTCTAATGTTTTGATCAATGCCGTCGAACAAAGCTTCCTTTTTTAAGATTGTTTTCAGAAGTATTTTCAGAAGAGCCGAAAACTTGGTTTTCCTTCTGAAAGACAAACTAAGCGAAAGAAACTTTATCTATTTTGCTTGTATCGCTGTGGCGATTACTTGTTCGTTTGCCGTAATTATTCTAAAGAGTTTTGCCCATAATATTTTCCTTTGGGCCAACAATATCAATGGTTTTCTCAAACTTCCTTACATCAACAGTTTACTGCCGATTGCCGGTATTTTGCTGACGGTTTTTGTGGTGCGCAATTTCCTAAGCAATCACATCGAAAAAGGCAGTTCTAAAGTATTGTATGCGGTTGCCAAAAAAGGAGGCATCATGCCCAAAAAACAAATGTATGCCCAAATCGTAACCAGTTCGTTAACTGTCGGACTTGGTGGCTCTGCCGGTTTGGAAAGTCCAATTGTGATTACTGGTGCAGCTTTTGGTTCCAACTTCGCACAGAAATACCATTTGTCCCAAAAAGACCGAATTCTATTGTTAGCTTGTGGTGTTGCGGCCGGAATTGGTGCAGCATTCAACGCTCCGATTGCCGGAGTTTTATTTGCTATCGAAGTGGTTTTAACTGATATTTCCATTGCGGCTTTTATACCGATTATTATTTCTGCTGCAACCGGTGCGCTGATTTCAACTATCGTTTTGAGCAATGATGTTATTTTGAATTTTGAACAGCGACTGCATTTTGATTACCACAATACGCCTTATTATATTTTACTGGGAATCTTAGCCGGATTGACTTCGATTTACCATGCCCGAAATTTTCAGAAAGTAGAGAAGTTTTTCAGTAGTTTTAAAAACAAAGGCTATCGCAGGGCTCTATTTGGCGCGTCACTATTGGCCATTTTGATTTTCTTTTTCCCAACGCTTTTTGGAGAAGGTTATGAAAGTATCAAGACGCTCTCGTCAAACAATCCAAGTGTTTTATTGGACAATACTTTATTGGAAAAATTCAAAAGTAGCGAATGGGTTTTGTTAGCTTTTATTGGCGTAACCATGTTGTTAAAAGCATTCGCAACCGGTCTTACTTTAGGTAGTGGCGGAAATGGCGGTAACTTTGCGCCTTCACTTTTTGTGGGTTCGTATTTGGGTTATTTTGTAGCCAAATCGATAAATCTGCTCAACTTCACCCATCATTTACCGATTGCCAATTTTACCATTGTAGGCATGGCGGGAATTCTTAGTGGTTTATTTCATGCGCCTTTAACTGCCATATTCCTAATCGTAGAAATTACAGGAGGTTATGATTTAATGGTGCCTTTGATGATAGTATCGTCGGTAAGTTTTGCCGTTTCCAAACAGTTTGAAAAGCATTCAATGGATGTTAAAAATTTAGCCGATAAAGGAGAAGTTTTCACGAGCGATAAAGATAAAAATATCTTGCAAAGCATTGATTTTTATAATTTGGTTCAACAAAATTATAAAACGTTAACTGTTAACGATTCACCAGGAAAAGTAGTAGATATCTTTTCAACCAGTGACCAAAAAATGATTCCGATTATTAATGACCAAAGATCTTTAATTGGTATAGTCGATTTTGAAGAAGTCAAAGCCTTTATATTCAATCCGAATCACGTCAAATTTATGACGATGACTGAAATCATTAGTCAACCTAAAGGGCTGGTTATATTAGAAGATAAATTAGAAAAAGTGATGAAGCAGTTTGAAACCTCCAATACTCATATTTTACCGGTCATTCAGAAAGGAAAATACTTTGGTTTCCTCTCCAAAATTGATGTCCTTGAAAGCTATCGCCAACGTTTGAAAGAAATGGTGATCGAATAATCTTTTTTAACAATAACTTCTCCACTGTCTATTCAAAAATTGCATCCAAAACACTACCTTTGCGTTTTGCCCAATTGCTATGCTTGAAACAGAAAATACTATTGAAGTTCTCGGCGCTCGAGTACACAATTTAAAGAATATTGACATCAACATTCCTCGCGAAAAACTGGTCGTTATCACCGGTCTTTCCGGTTCGGGAAAATCGTCTTTGGCTTTCGACACCATTTATGCCGAAGGACAACGCCGTTACATCGAAACATTTTCGGCTTATGCACGTCAATTCCTTGGCGGATTGGAACGTCCGGATGTCGATAAAATCGATGGATTGTCTCCCGTAATTGCCATTGAGCAAAAAACAACCAGTAAAAGTCCGCGTTCAACTGTAGGAACCATTACCGAAATTTATGATTTCCTGCGTTTGCTTTATGCCCGTGGCGGTGAAGCTTACAGTTATGTTACCGGCGAAAAAATGGTTTCTTATTCCGATGAACAAATTAAGGATTTGATTATTCATAATTTTACCGGAAAACGCATCAACATTTTGGCACCGATTATTCGCGCCAGAAAAGGTCATTATGCCGAATTGTTCCAACAAATTACCAAACAAGGTTTTCTGAAAGTACGCGTCAATGGCGAAGTACAAGATTTGCTTCCCGGAATGAAACTCGACCGTTATAAAACCCACGATATCGAAATTGTGATTGATAGAATGGTGATTGAGAAAAATGAAGACAACGAAAAACGTTTAGCCGAAAGCATCAAAACTGCCATGTATCACGGTGAAAATGTGCTGATGATTTTAGACCAAGACACGAATGAAGTGCGTTATTTCAGTCGCAACTTAATGTGTCCAACTTCAGGCATTTCATACCAAAATCCGGAACCAAATTTATTCTCGTTCAACTCGCCAAAAGGCGCTTGCGAAGCATGTAAAGGTTTGGGAACCGTAAACGAAATCAACCTAAAAAAAATTATTCCCAATCCGAAATTATCCATCAAAAATGGTGGTTTTGCTCCGTTAGGCGAATACAAATCATCTTGGATTTTCAAGCAATTGGAAACCATCGGCGAAAAGTTTGATTTCAAATTAACCGATGCTATCGAAACCATTCCGGAAGAAGCGATGCAAATCATTTTGCATGGTGGCAAAGATAAATTTACGGTTGAATCAAAGACTTTGGGCATTACCAAAGAATACAAAATAGAGTTCGAAGGCATCTCGCATTTTATCAAAAACCAATACGATGAAAGCAACTCAACTTCCATAAAACGTTGGGCCAAAGAATTCATGGACGAAATACAATGTCCGGAATGTCAAGGTTCACGATTGAAAAAAGAAGCCATGTACTTCCGAATTCACGAGAAAAACATTTTCGATTTATCGACTATGGATATTTCGGATTTATCGGTTTGGTTTGATGATTTAGATAAACATCTTTCGGAGAAACAAACCATTATTGCTTCTGAAATCGTTAAAGAAATTAAAGACCGCTTGCGCTTTTTGGTGAATGTCGGTTTGAATTATTTATCGATTAATCGCAGTTCCAAATCGCTTTCGGGCGGTGAAGCACAGCGCATTCGTTTGGCGACGCAAATTGGTTCCCAACTCGTTGGCGTATTGTATATATTGGACGAACCGAGTATTGGTTTGCACCAAAGAGACAACGAAAAACTGATTCACTCTTTGGAACAATTACGCGATATTGGCAATTCTGTTTTAGTTGTAGAACATGACAAAGACATGATAGAACGCGCCGATTATGTCATTGATATTGGTCCGAAAGCCGGAAAATTTGGCGGGGAAATCATCAGCAAAGGCACACCAAAGGAATTGCTCAACGAACACACCATAACCGCCATGTATTTGAATGGCGAAATGAAAATCGAAGTACCCAAAAAACGCAGAGAAGGCAACGGAAAGTTCATGAAACTAACCGGCGCGACAGGTAATAATTTAAAGAATGTTTCTATCGAATTGCCATTAGGCAAACTGATTTGCGTCACCGGAGTTTCAGGCAGCGGCAAATCGACGTTGATTAATGAAACACTTTATCCTATTTTGAATGCCTATTATTTCAACGGCGTCAAAAAACCACAACCCTATAAAAAAATTGAAGGTTTAGAACATATCGACAAAGTAATCGACATTGACCAAAGTCCGATTGGCAGAACACCACGTTCCAATCCGGCGACTTATACCGATGTGTTTTCGGAAATCAGAAGTTTGTACATGCAAATGCCGGAAGCAATGATTCGCGGTTACAAAGCCGGACGTTTTAGTTTTAATGTTTCGGGCGGAAGATGTGAAACCTGTGAAGGTTCGGGTGTTCGAACGATTGAAATGAGTTTCTTACCGGATGTTTATGTGGAATGTGAAACTTGTCAAGGGAAACGTTTTAACCGAGAAACTTTGGAGATTAGATACAAAGGCAAATCCATTTCGGATGTGTTGAACATGACGGTTGATGAGGCGGTTCCTTTTTTTGAAAACATTCCGAAAATTTACAGAAAAGTCAAAACGATACAGGATGTTGGTTTGGGTTATATCACTTTAGGCCAACAAAGCACAACACTTTCCGGCGGTGAAGCGCAACGCATCAAATTGGCCACAGAATTGTCCAAAAAAGACACCGGAAACACGTTTTACATTATGGATGAACCGACCACCGGTTTGCATTTCGAAGACATTCGCGTGTTGATGGATGTGATTCATAAATTGGTGGACAAAGGCAATACGATTTTGATTATTGAACACAATATGGATGTAATCAAACTAGCCGACCACATCATTGACGTTGGACCCGAAGGCGGAAAAGGCGGTGGCCAAATTCTGTGTGTCGGAACGCCGGAAGAGATTGTAAAGAACAAGAAAAGCTATACGGCTCAATTCTTAAAAAAAGAACTAAATTAGTATGCTATTTTTTAGCCCGGATTACTTCACCGAATGTTTATTTTAAATGGTGTTCAGTGAATGCAAGCATTTGCAATGAAAATCCTTTTTTCTTGAAAAAAGATTGTAATGGAAAGCCGGAAATAGCTTCTGAAATAAATTCAGAATAAATCCTTATAAAAAAATAAAAACCAGAACAAAAATACATACAATGAGATTAGACGATTTTGAAAATGAAGATGATAAAATCCAGGACCGACTCAAACAAAAAACCTGGAATGAGATAAGAACCAATGACTCTTGGGCGATTTTTAAAATCATGTCGGAGTTTGTAAACGGCTACGAAAGCATGGCACGAATTGGTCCGTGTGTTTCCATATTTGGCTCTGCCAGAACCAAACCGGAAGACCGTTATTATTTATTGGCCGAAAAAATTGCTTATAAAATCAGTAAAGCCGGTTATGGCGTCATCACCGGTGGCGGACCTGGAATCATGGAAGCCGGAAACAAAGGCGCACATAATGGCGGCGGAACTTCTGTAGGTTTGAATATTGAATTGCCTTTTGAGCAACATTTCAATCCGTATATCGACAAGGATAAAAACTTGAATTTTGACTATTTCTTTGTGCGCAAAGTCATGTTTGTCAAGTATTCGCAAGGCTTTGTAGTGATGCCGGGCGGCTTTGGTACTTTGGACGAATTGTTTGAAGCGATGACATTAATCCAAACGAAGAAAATTGGTCGATTCCCTATTATTTTAGTGGGAACTGAATTTTGGTCAGGCTTGTTAGACTGGGTAAAAACCGTAATGATTGAAAGAGAAAAAACAGTTAGTCCGGACGACATGAACTTGATAAAAGTGGTTGATACCGAAGACGAAGTTGTTGAAGTTTTGGATAATTTCTATAAAAAATACAATTTGAGTCCAAATTTCTAAAGGATGTTTTTCAACTCGCTACATTTTGCCATTTTTTTGCCGATAGTATTTTTATTCTATTGGTTTGTAGGCAACAAATCCAAAATCAATCAGAATTATATTTTGATTTTGGCGAGTTATTATTTTTATTCATGTTGGGATTGGCGTTTCTTATTCTTATTGGTTTTTTCCACTTTACTCGATTATTTATCGGCGATAAAAATTGAACAAAGTACGACGCCAAAGTCACGAAAATTCTGGCTTTGGCTTTGTATTTCGATCAATTTAGGGTTTTTAGGTATCTTCAAATACTATAACTTTTTTGCGGATTCTTTTGCCGAATTATTTACCGCTATTGGCTTTAATGTCAGCCCGATTTTATTGGATGTCATACTTCCTGTTGGAATTTCGTTTTATACTTTTCACGGCTTGTCTTATATCATCGACATTTATTATGGCCGAATCAAATCGGAAAAAAACTTTGTCGATTACTCATTATTCGTCAGCTACTTCCCGTTGCTCGTTGCCGGACCAATTGAACGCGCGACCCATCTTTTGCCACAATTAAAGAAAAGACGCAAATTCAACTTCGAAAAAGCCAAAGAAGGCGTTTACCAAATCATTTGGGGTTTGGTCAAAAAAGTAGTCATTGCCGATACTTGCGCGGTTTATGCCAATGGGATTTTTGACAACTACGAAAACATGAATTCGCTTTCGCTGATGTTAGGCGCTGTTTATTTTGCGTTCCAGATTTATGGCGACTTCTCGGGTTATTCCGATATCGCTTTGGGAACATCTAAACTCTTTGGGATCGACTTGTTGCGAAACTTCAATTTCCCTTATTTCTCTAGAGATATAGCCGAGTTTTGGAGAAGATGGCACATTTCACTTTCGTCTTGGTTTCGAGATTATTTGTACATTCCGTTAGGCGGAAGCAAAGGATCAAAGCTGTTCCAAATCAGAAACGTTTTTATCATCTTTTTGGTCAGTGGATTTTGGCATGGTGCGAATTGGACATACGTGGCTTGGGGTTTAATCAACGCTTTATATTTCATTCCGCTGATGATTCTGAATAAGAACCGAAACAACATGGAAAGTTTCCGGTTGTCGTTCAATTTTACTTCGGTGCGAATCGTCTTTAATATCATTTTGACTTTTGCGATTACTTGTTTGGCCTGGATATTTTTCAGATCCAAAACCATACAAGATGCGTATCTGTATATCAGCCGAATGTTTACGGATGGCCATTTTTCAGAACAATACTTTAAGATTGAACGTTACACAACCGAATTGTGGAGTTTGTTGCTGATTTTTGTTTTGGTCGAATGGAACAGTCGAACCCGAATTGAGCCCATCTCCGGAAAATACAGTTGGTTGAAAATGAGTTTATGTATGGCTGCTATTTTAGCACTTGGCGTGTTTTCAGATTATAAAGAATTTATTTATTTCCAATTCTGATGAAGCAGTTTTTTCAATTCATACTAAAAGGTTTAGCGGTAATATTACTTACCTTAATAGTGCTTGATATCTGTTATACTTTGGTTTATAAACAATCGGATGACCGAAATAAAATCAGTCATTTATACCATTCCCACAACCTAAAATACGATGTCGTTTTCTTGGGTTCGTCGAGAGTCAACAATCATTTTGTACCCCAATATTTCAATGACCAAGGCTACAAAACTTTCAACTACGGCATTACCCGTTCAAGATTAGAAGAGTCGGCTTTGATGTTAAAATTAATGGTTGAACGCAACTATACCATAGACACACTCATCCTTCAAGTAGATTTAAATATCAATACCAATGACCATTCGGAAGCGATTCGTTCTTTGTTTATGCCGTATATTCACCAATCGGAAACCATTCGCCAACATTATGACACGATTCCCGAGTATAATAAGTTACTTTTTATTCCGTTTTACCGTTATATGAATTATGATTCTCGCATTGGATTTAGGGAAATGTACGCTTCACTTGTTCATAAGAAAACGAATGCTTTGTACAACGACGGATTCAATGCCTTAACCAAAAATCAACGACCAATGGTGGCGGCCGATTTATCGAAATATTATCCGAAAAGAAACAAAGCTTACGAAGAGATAAAAGCCATTTGTAAAGAAAACAATATTCATTTAATTGCCGTAACGACACCGATGTGTATGAGTACCATAAACAGAGATTATTTCAATCATATCCAAAAAGTTTATCCTGAAATTCATCGTTTAGAAAACGCTGTGACAGAGGATAAATACTTCTCAACCTGTGGTCATTTGAACAAAGATGGTGCGATGGAATACACCAAAGCGGTATTCAAAACCTTTTTCAAACCCAAAGTCAAATCTTGAAAAAACTAATATACATAGTCTATTTTTTCTGCGGCGTAGCTTTTGCCCAACACCATACTAAAATGGTCGTGGAAGTCAACAGCGAAACCAAAATACTCAATGTCATTCAAGAGCTGACTTTCCATAACCAATCTAATGACACGCTTAGTTTTATTGTTTTGAATGATTGGAACAATGCCTATCGGGATAAAAATACCCCTTTGGCAGGACGTTTTTCCGATGAATTTGAGCGCAGTTTTCATTTGGCACAAGACAAAGAACGAGGTCAAACAGATAACATTACCATTATCGACCAAAACTTATCGATCCTGACTTGGGAAAGAGACGAAAATTATCCCGATGTGGTTCAAATACGCTTGCGCGAAAAGTTGCTGCCTAATCAAAAAGCGACTTTCAAATTGACTTATTTTGTCAAAGTTCCGGATGCTGAGTTTACCCAATTTGGGTATGGAGCCAATGGAAAAATGAACCTCAAAAACTGCTTTCTGATTCCGGCTCGATACGAAAGTAAAGCCTTTGTCAAATACAACAATTTAAACTTAGACGATGCGGCAAATGCCCTTACGGATTATGATTTAGACATAAGAATTCCGGCAAACTTGGCCGTGAATTCCGATTTGAATGAAATTCAAAAAGAAACCCAAAACAACCAAAACCGCTACCAATTTTCGGGCAAAAACCGTCTGAATCTTAACCTGTTTGTTGATATTCCCAAAGAATATTCGGTGTTCAAAAATAGCCAAGTGGAAGTCATTTCCAACTTACGAGACAATCGTTTAACAGACATTCAACGCGCCATTGTGATTGACAAAATTGTAAATTATGTAGGTGAAAATCTAGGGCCATATCCGCTTGAAAAAATAACCGTTTCTCAAGCCGACTATGACCGAAATCCGTTTTATGGATTGAACCAATTGCCCAATTTTATCAGTCCGTTTCCCGATGAGTTTATGTATGAAATCAAATTCCTGAAAACGTATTTGAACAATTATTTGCACAACGCTTTACAACTCGATCCAAGAAAAGACAGCTGGATTATCAACGGCATTCAAGTGTATACAATGATGAAATACATAGACGAATTTCATCCCGAAAGTAAAATGATGGGCAATGTGGCGAAGTTGAAAATCTTGCGTGCTTACAATTTGGTCAGCCTTGATTTCAACGGACAATACAGTTATTTTTATATGTTGATGGCGAGAAAGAATCTCGACCAACCTTTGGGCGCTCCCAAAAATACTTTGATTAAATTCAATGAAAAAATCGCTTCTAAATACCGCGCCGGTTTGAGTTTGAAATACCTCGACAGTTATCTTGAAAATAATGTCGTGCCCAACACTATCCGACAATTCATCGACATCAATAAAAAGCAGCAAACCAACCGCAATGATTTTGAGTTGTTGCTGACTAAAAACTCACCCAAAGACATCACTTGGTTTTTTGACAAAATCATCAATTCACGAGACATCATCGATTTTAAATTTGACAAGGTCACCAAGACCAAAGACAGCATTAGTTTTTCGTTGAAGAATAAAACCGAAACCAATGTGCCTATTCCGGTTTATGGCGTTAAAGGCAAAAACGTAGTCTTTAAAAAATGGATTGACACGTTCCCAAAAGACAGCATTTTTACGGTTCCGAGAAACGAGGCAGAGAAAATTGTCATCAATTATAAAAATGAAGTACCGGAATTCAATTTGAGAAACAACTGGCAGTCGCTTCGCGGTTTCAGATTGAACAGTCGTCCGATTAAATTTATTTTCTTCAAAGATTTAGAAGACCCGAATTACAATCAAATCGTGTACATTCCGACCTTGGAATACAATTTATACGATGGTTTATTACCGGGAATTCGTTTTCACAACAAAACCATTTTAGACAAACCGTTTAATTTTGATGTGAATCCAACGATTTCTACCAAGACGCAAAGTCTTTCGGGGAAAGCCAATTTCGCGGTAAATCAATTCAACCGCGACAGTAATTTGTATAGTATTCGTTACCAATTGAACGGCCATTATTTGCATTATGCGCCCGATGCCTATTACACCAAAATCAATCCGATGGTGTATTTGCGTTTCCGTCCCGATGATTTCAGAGACAACAAAAAAGAAATGTTGGTCTTTAAATACATCATGATTGACCGTGAAAAATCGGCGTTTACTGTGGATGAGAATACGGAGAATTACAAAGTTTTTAATGCCAAATATTACAACGGTAAAACCGAAGTCACCAAGCATTATAATTTCTTAGGCGATTTTCAATTGTCGAGTTCTTTCGGGAAAATAGCGGGAGAATTGCAATACCGAAAACTCTTTAACGACAAACGACAAGTGAATCTGCGTTTGTTTGCCGGAACTTTTTTGTACAATAAAAACATCTCTACCTATTTCGATTTTGGCTTAGATCGCCCAACGGATTATTTGTTCGAACACGATTATTTAGGTCGCTCCGAAACGACCGGATTGTTCAGTCAACAGTCGATTGTTTCAGATGGTTTTTTCAAATCGATGTTGGAAACCAGAACCGCCAACCAATGGATGACCACTTTGAATGCCAGTGCCAATATCTGGAATTGGATTGAGGTTTATGGCGATGTCGGAATGATAAAAAACAAAAACACAGCGGAGCAATTTGTATACGATAGCGGCGTTCGTTTGAACTTGGTAACCGATTATTTCGAATTGTACTTCCCGGTATATTCGAATAACGGTTGGGAAGTGGGCGAAAAAAACTACGGAGAAAGAATACGTTTTATTGTGACTTTCAATCCGGATACCTTGATTGGACTTTTCACCAGAAAGTGGTTTTAAGTACGCATAAAATCATTTAAATATTACACATTTCTTTACAATATTTAAATATCGTTGAAAATTTCTCAGTCAACCCTCTTTTTTTAGGTTTAAAATTATTGATACTGAAATTAGTTTTTTTCAACAGTATGGTAAAAGTTACTTCTTTTTATTTAAATTTGTTACTTCAAGAAACTTTTCCATTATGACTGAAGCACAAACTAAGACCGAAATTACCTTTGAAGATTTCAAAACAGAAGTTCTAAACGATTACAAGATTGCTACCATCAGTAGAGAATGTAGTTTGTTAGGGCGAAGAGAAGTGTTAACAGGAAAAGCCAAGTTCGGAATATTTGGCGATGGTAAAGAAGTACCACAATTGGCTTTGGCGAAAGCTTTCCAAAATGGTGATTTCCGTTCGGGGTATTACCGCGACCAGACATTTATGATGGCGATTGGACAATTGAGTATCCAACAGTTCTTTGCCGGTTTATACGGTCATACTGATTTGGCACATGATCCTATGAGTGCCGGACGTCAAATGGGCGGACACTTTGCTACGCATTCCTTAGACGAAAACGGAAATTGGAACAACTTAACACAACAAAAAAATTCGAGTGCTGATATCTCTCCTACTGCCGGGCAAATGCCTCGTTTGTTAGGATTGGCTCAAGCCTCTAAAATATACCGAAACGTTCGCGGATTAGAGGATTTAACAAAGTTTTCTAACGTCGGAAATGAAGTCGCTTGGGGAACGATTGGCAACGCTTCCACTTCGGAAGGTTTGTTTTTTGAAACCATCAACGCCGCCGGTGTTTTACAAGTACCGATGGTCATGAGTGTTTGGGATGACGAATACGGAATTTCAGTCCATGCGCGTCACCAAACGACCAAAGAAAACATTTCCGAAATCTTAAAAGGATTCCAACGCGACGAAGAGAATAACGGTTACGAAATCATGACCGTGAAAGGTTGGGATTATCCGGCTTTGGTGGAAGCTTATCAAAAAGCAGGCGCGATTGCTCGCGAGCAACACGTTCCGGTTTTGATTCACGTTAACGAATTGACGCAACCACAAGGTCATTCGACTTCGGGTTCGCATGAACGCTACAAAAATGCCGAGCGTTTGGCTTGGGAAGCGCAATTTGATTGCTTGGCGCAAATGAGAATTTGGTTGGTCGATAACAATTTGGCCACCGCCGAGGAATTAGAAGCCATAGACGAACAAGCTAAAAAAGAAGTGTTAGAAGGCAAAAAAGCCGCTTGGACTGCTTTTGTTTCGCCGATGAAAGAAGAGCAACAAGAATTGGTTTCGTTATTGAACTCCATTGCCGAGACGAGTTCGAATAAAGTGTTCATCGAAAAATATACCGCTGAATTGGCTTCGATTAAAGAACCGATTCGCAAAGACATTATCACAACCGCGCGTAAAGTATTGCGTTTGGTAGTGAAAGAAAGTGGTAAAAGTCAATTGGCGACTTGGATCACGAATTACATTAATAAAATACAGCCGAAGTTTAGTTCACACCTATTCTCGCAATCAGAC
The DNA here is from genome assembly GCF_002482945.1 of Flavobacterium sp. UBA7682. Lineage (NCBI taxonomy): Bacteria > Pseudomonadati > Bacteroidota > Flavobacteriia > Flavobacteriales > Flavobacteriaceae > Flavobacterium > Flavobacterium sp. UBA7682. The sequence continues at coordinate 9,924 of NZ_DLGY01000027.1, read as the reverse complement.
AAAACGGTTTTGGGCGCGACAACTGTGGCTCCAACTTATGATGAATCAGCCGAAGACGTTGATGCACGATTGGTGTTGCGCGACAATTTTGATGCGATTTTTAATAAATACCCTGAGTCGTTAATTTTTGGAGAAGACGCCGGAAACATAGGCGATGTCAACCAAGGATTAGAAGGCATGCAGGAAAAATACGGAGAACTTCGTGTGGCCGATGCCGGAATTCGGGAAGCTACGATACTCGGACAAGGAATAGGAATGGCGATGCGTGGCTTGAGACCAATTGCCGAAATCCAATATTTAGATTATTTGTTGTATGCCATCCAAATTATGAGTGATGACTTAGCAACACTACAATACAGAACCCAAGGCCGCCAAAAAGCGCCTTTGATTATCAGAACGCGTGGCCATAGACTCGAAGGAATATGGCACTCCGGTTCACCGATGGGAATGATTATCAATGCCATTCGCGGGATTCACGTTTTGGTACCGAGAAACATGACCAAAGCCGCAGGTTTCTACAACACTTTGTTGGAAAAAGACGAACCGGCATTGGTGGTTGAATGTTTGAACGGTTACCGTTTGAAAGAAAAAATGCCAACCAACTTGGGCGAATTCAAAACCCCGATTGGCGTGGTAGAAACGATAAAAGAAGGTAGCGATATCACGGTAGTTTCTTATGGTTCTACGTTGAGAATCATAGAACAAGCCGCGAAAGAATTGTTGGAAGTTGGGATTAATGTGGAAATCATTGACGCACAATCGTTGTTACCATTTGACGTGAACCACGACTGTGTGAAGAGTATCGTCAAAACCAACCGTTTACTGGTAGTTGACGAAGACGTTCCAGGTGGCGCATCGGCTTACTTATTGCAACAAATTATAGACGAGCAAAACGGTTACCAATATTTAGACAGCCAGCCGCAAACGTTAGCGGCTAAAGCGCACAGACCATCTTATGGCACTGATGGAGATTATTTCTCTAAGCCTTCGGCAGAAGATGTTTTTGAGAAGGTTTACGCGATTATGCATGAAGCGAAACCGGAGGAATATCCGAGTTTGTATTAATATGAAAGGAACCTGTTGGTTCCTTTTTTTTATATAGCAAACTGTCACCATTGATGCTTCATCTATAAGGGAGACGTAAGGGAGACATAAGGGGGCTATAGAGGAGGCGGTACAAAGATTCGTTCTTAAATTATCTCTTTCTTTTGGCTTGACCCAAAAGAAACAAAAGGTCAAGGCTCTGAATCTTCGGCGGTCAAATTTATTCTTGAATCCGAAATGAAAAGAACTCGCTTCGCTCAAACAGCTTTTCATTTTGCGGTTTCTTCGAATATTTGACACTCGCCTGCCAGATTCTAAGGCCAGGCTTTCTAAGAATTACAGTTATTGTATTACGCTTGCTCATTCTATGAGGGCTGATTTAAATTCTTGCTAAACTGCCACCATTGATACTTCATCTATAAGGGAGCTATATAGGAGGCGTTTGAATTATGAACTTGAAATTACGAATTACGAATTAGTTGCGTGCAGTTTATTTTTCCTGTATTTTTACGATACTTACTTACATGCCATGTCTAAAGTTATTATTGACCCTGAGTATTTAAAGCAATTAGCCGCATTGGATGCCGATATACGGGCGCTGAATGCGGAGAAGATTAAGCTATTATTTACAGCGCTAGACATTAGCCTGACTGCTGTTGATTTTGAAAAGCTGATGGCGTGGGAAATTATACTTGTTACCGTACCGGACAGACAAATGGCTGTGCAACTTAATAAGCTTGCTGCCTATTTACCCAACCTTAAGTTTACTGTTGACGAGACACAGCCGATATTTAAGTTGATGCAAGGGAGTAAAACAAGGCGTGTCTGGAAGGAGCGTTGAACATTAGGTAAGCACGGATTACAAATCCGCGCCATCGGGAATTTCGCGCGGTAGCGGGGGTGTAATTCTTGAATTGAAGAGGGCATTTTTTTGTATTTTTAAAGTTAAAACCATTGACAAAACACGAACGTTTGTTAATTTAGATATTGCTTTAATTTTACCTGCTCAGAATTTTTTTGGTCACAAATTCATTAAAGAAATAATCCCTGTAAATATTCCCGATGGGGATTTCGTTTTTACCTATGTAAACCGTATTGTTGTCTACGGACTCTATTTTTTTGGCATTGATGATGTACGATTTACTTACCCTTACAAACATGGCTTTGGGCAACTGGTCGTGAATGGTTTTGATATTCATGGCTGTAATCACTTTTTGACTTTCGGTATGCATCACCACATAATCCTTTAACCCTTCGATAAACAGTATGTCATTAAAGTATACTTTGATGATTTTCCGGTCGGCTTTGATAAAGAAATAATCATCGGTTACCTGTTCGATATTATTCCCGGAGTTTCCCTTTTTGAGCAGTTTGGAATAGGCTTGGGCTTTTTCGACTCCTTTTTGGAAACGTTCCAGTTTTACGGGTTTTATAAGATAATCAATGGCATCAACTTCATAGCTGTCGGTTGCAAATTCTGAAAAAGCGGTCGTAAAGATTACAAAGGTCTTTTGGGGTATGGTTTTGGCAAACTCTATCCCATTGATTCCGGGCATCTGAATATCGAGAAAAATCAAATCAACAGTATTATCATGCATAAATTTAGAAGCCGTTGCCGGATTGTTGAACGAACCCAGCAATGTTAATGCCGGTGTTTTTTCGACCAGCATTTCAATGGCTTCCCTTGCCAACGGTTCGTCATCTACAATAATACACTTCATAATCTTATGGTTAAGGTTACACGGAACGTGTCTTTGCTGTTTTCGATTTTCAGCTCGTGCGCCTCCGGGAATAACAACTGCAATCTACGCTTAATATTGTTGAGTCCCAAACCTCCGGAATTGTTTTTTACTGCTTTTACAACTGGTTTTGAGTTGGTGCATTTGAACACCAATTCGCCATTATGGCTTTTGAATTCGAGGTTGACATAGGAAGCTTTTTCTGAATCGTTATTGTGTTTCACCGCATTTTCAACAAACGAAATAAACAGCAATGGCGGAATTTGAACGCCATTGAGGTCGCCTTCCTTGGAAATGATAAAGTCAAAACTATCTCTCCGAATTTTCTCGAGGTTGAGGAAATCTTCCAAAAAATGAATATCAGAAGTGAGGAATACCTTTTCCCTGCTGCTGTCATATAATTGGTAACGCAACAAATCACTCAGTTTTATCAATACCTGCGATGCTTTATCAGGATCCTTTTTGGTTAGTACGTTGGCATTGTTGAGCATATTGAAAAGGAAATGCGGATTAATCTGGTTTTTCAACTGTTCCAATTCGGCACTGGTTTTGGCCTGTTTTAATTCATAGATTAACTGAGCATCTAATACCCATTGCTGGAATAATTTGACCGCTGCCGAGGCAATAATAAGTACGAGGGTAACAAAAGAAAAAGAAATAAAGTTGATATTATCGTTTTGATGCGGCAATAAATCAGGTTCATAAACGGCGGCAAATATATCATGTGTGAGTGCTACTAAAGCTATCACGGCTATGGCTGAGACACTGTAGGCTAAATAATTGTTTTTAAACAAAAATTTGGGTACCAGATAATACATATTGACATAAGACATCACCATCACCTGCATAAAAAGCAGGATACGGCTATACATTTCAGCCGGCTGGGTGTATTCCGCTTCTGTGTAATACAATGCCAATATGCTAAAAACAATCAGAATTGAATGGCGGAACCATCGGTGTTTTTTGGAAACAAAGAACCGGAGCATCAAATTTTTATCGTTCATCTTACTGTGTACTATTTTGCGCATAAGCTTATAAATTTAGGCAAAGCAAATGTAAAAACCTAAAAAAGGAAGTCACTGCCTTTTATACCAAACTGTCCCCTTTTTATACGAAAATCACGGTTCCTTTTTTTATGGGTCTAAAACGCCTTTTGCTATAAAAAATAATTGGTTTGGTATAAAACCGAGAAAGCCCTTTCAGCAATCCTATAGTTTAGCCCAAAAATCTAATCTAAATTATTTGATGCATGAAAAAGCAACTCCAGTATTTTATCCTGACCGCCTTCCTCTGTATGGTCTCAGCGTATGCTCAGGAAGCAAAAGTTACCCTGAGCGGAACGATTGCCAACAAAACGAATAATGAAACACTCATTGGTGTTAACATCATCATTCCGGAAGCCAAAGCTTCTATCACGACCAACTCCTATGGTTTTTATTCGATTACCTTACCCAAAGGAAATTATACCATTATCCTTAGCTATATGGGTTTTGACAATGTGGAAGAAAGCATTACTCTGACGGAAAACACCAAAATGAATTTTACAATGCCTGAAAGCGGTAAAGCCTTAGATGAAGTTGTGATTCAAACCAACAAAACCAAAACTAACATCCGCAAGCCGGAAATGAGTGTCAACAAACTGTCGATAAGCACCATCAAAAAAATGCCTGCCGTTATGGGTGAAGTGGATGTTCTCAAATCGATTTTACAACTGCCGGGTGTTACCAATGCTCAAGAAGGTGCGTCGGGCTTTAATGTTCGTGGCGGTTCTGTTGACGGCAATCTGGTAATGCTGGACGAGGCGGTGATTTATAACACTTCGCACTTGTTTGGCTTTTTCTCTGTGTTTAATTCTGATGTGATCAAAGATTTGAAACTTTATAAAGGCGGTATTCCTGCTAATTTTGGTGGTAGGATTTCTTCAGTGTTGGATATTTATCAAAAAGAAGGCAACAATAAGGAATACCATGTGAATGGCGGTATTGGTTTGATTTCGAGCCGGCTGTTAGTGGAAGGACCGATAGTACAGGAGAAAAGTTCGTTTGTGATTGCCGGTCGGGGCACGTATGGTCATCTTTTTCTGAAGCTGGCTGACGAACCCAATTCGGCTTACTTTTATGATTTGAACGCCAAATTGAATTACAGGATTAATGACCAGAACAATCTTTTCCTGTCGGGCTATCTGGGCAACGATAAGCTGAATTTCAACAACAGTTTTGTGAATGTTTATGGCAATACGTTACTGAATGTAAGGTGGAACCATATCTTTTCTGATAAGATATTCTCGAATGCCTCCGCCATTTACAGTGATTACAATTATGGTCTGCAAATTAGATCGGTGGGCATTGACTGGGATTCAGATGTAAAGAATTATAATTTTAAATACGATTTTAAACATTATGTCTCCAACACACTGAGTTTAAATTATGGTTTGAATTCGGTGTATTATCAATTCAATCCGGGAACGATTAATCCGTTGACCCCTGCTTCGAGTATCAATCGCGACCAGTTGGCCCGAAAATATGCTTTTGAAAATGCGCTCTACCTTAGTGCCGAACAAAAATTATCGGATAAATTATCGCTTACTTATGGCCTTCGTTACAGCAATTTCCACAGACTAGGCCAAGAAGATGTGAATACGTATGCCAACAATCGGGCGGTCATTTTTAATCCCGAATTCGAGATTTATGAAGAAGCCACTCCCACGGGAACGATTCACTATGGCAAAAACAAAACCATTGCCCGTTTTGGGAATCTCGAACCCCGATTTGCTGTTGCCTATTCCTTTACTGAAAATCAATCGGTAAAAGCCAGTTACAACCGTATGAGTCAATACATTCATTTGATTTCCAATACCGCTTCGGCCTCCCCTTTGGATATTTGGTCGCCGAGTGACCAGTACCTGAAACCGGAAATTTTAGACCAAGTCGCTTTGGGCTATTTCCGAAATTTCAACGATGATAAGTATTCCTTGGAAGTGGAAGCGTTTTATAAGAAAATAAAGAACAAAACCGATTATATTGATGGCGCTGAACTCATTGCCAATGATGCCATTGAGCAAGTATTGTTGAATGGTGAAGCACGTTCCTATGGTTTGGAAATCATGGTTAAAAAGAATACCGGAAAATTGACGGGTTGGCTGTCTTATACCCTATCCAAAGCCGAACAGAAAACACCCGGCCGAGCTGCTGACGAACCCGGAATTAACTATGGCGAATGGTATCGCGCTAACTATGACAAGCTGCATAATTTGTCGGTTACGGCAGCTTATCAATGGACTAAAAAATGGAATCTCGGTGCTATTTTCACCTTTCAGTCGGGCAAAGCCGCGACGTTTCCCAACGGGAAATACCAATACCAAGGGATAACGGTTGCCAGTTATGGGCTGCGAAATGAAAACTCGCTGGCGTCGTATCATCATTTGGATTTATCGGCCACCTACACCCCAAAACCCGATAAGAAAAAAGGCTGGCAAAGTGAATGGAATTTCAGTCTCTACAATGTGTACAACCGAAGCAATGCCGCTTCCTACACTTTTAGCCAAAATGAAACCACCGGTTTAAGCGAAGCCAAGCGGATTTCGATATTTGGGGTGATTCCGAGTGTTACTTACAATTTCAAATTCTAAAAAAAAACAACTATGAAAACCACCGTAAAAATCATAATAGCCACCTTAGTCCTATTTGTAACCGGATGTGAAGACGTAATCCACGTTGATTTGGATACCGCTGCTCCAAAACTGGTGATTGACGCTTCGATAGACTGGGTTAAAAACACGCCGGGGAACGAACAAAAGATAGTATTGTCCTCTACCACAGGATACTATAACGCAACGTTTCCGACTGTATCGGGAGCTACCGTAATGGTGACCAACACAACCAATACAGTATTTACCTTTACCGAAATTCCAAATACAGGAGAATACCTCTGTAGTAATTTTGAGCCTGTCCTTGGCGAAACCTATACCCTGACGGTTATTTTAAATGGCGAAACCTATACCGCTATCGAAACGTTAATGGATGTGCCTACTATAGAAGACAATATCGAACAAACCAATGATGGCGGTTTTTCGGGTGATGAAGTTGAAATTACCTATCATTATCAAGATGATGGTACTGCCGTAAATTATTACCTCAACCGGATAATTAACCCACGGGTTGCTTTTCCGATATTTGAACTGGAAGACGACCGCTACAGCCAAGGCAGTTTGATGAGCGAATCGTATTCGCATGAAGATTTAGAACCCGGTGATATTGTTGCTATCAGACTCTATGGTATCTCGAGAAGGTATTATGATTATTTCAATAAGTTACTGTTGGCCTCGGGTAATGATGGCAGTCCGTTTCCAACTACGCCGACAGCTGTGCGCGGCAATATTGCCAACCAAACTAATCCTAAAAATTTTGCTTTTGGTTATTTCAGATTAGCAACCGTAGCCACTACAAGTTACACTGTTCAATAAAATGGATTTCATGCTTTGTTTATAATTAGGAATGCCGGATGTTTTGTGAACAGACCGGCATTTTTATTGAGCGGATTGAAAAATACGGATTCCTTCGGCAGTCGCTTCGCTCGTGTGCTAATCCGCCTATCTGAGTTTTTTAGGCGTAATAAACTATTATCCCTGTCTGCTGAACCATTTAAATTTTGTACTTTTATAGTGATCGGTTTTTATATTAAAAGCCTATTTTCTCGGGAGCGACTACTCCTATTTTAAACCTAAAAATTTGTTTTACAATGGAGTTCATAGATTACTATAAAATTCTTGAAGTACCCAAAACTGCCACTGAAGCCGAAATCAAAAAAGCGTATCGAAAGCTGGCAAGGAAATACCATCCTGATGTAAACCCAAATGACCAAAATGCCGAAAAGAAATTTAAGGAAATCAACGAAGCCAATGAAGTTTTAAGCAATGCTGAAAACAGGAAGAAATACGACAAGTATGGCAAAGACTGGAAACATGCGGATGAGTTTGAAAAATCGGGGTATGACCCTAATCAACAGCAAAGTGCGGGAAGGCGTGCGCAATCGTCTGATTACGGCGGCGATTTTTCTGATTTCTTTGAAAGCATGTTTGGCAATGCCGGTGGCGGCGCAAGAAGGGAAACGAAATACCGGGGACAGGACCTTAATGCCAGTTTACGGCTTAGCTTAAAAGACGTATACCAAACCCAAAAACATACCCTGACCGTAAACCATAAAAACATCAGGATCACGATACCTGCCGGCGTAGAAAACGGACAGGTCATCAAGATTGCGGGTCACGGCAGCCCGGGAGCCAATGGGGGGCCCAATGGAGATTTATATATTACTTTTTCGATAGCGGATGACCCTAATTTTAAACGGGACGGAAACAATCTGTATACTACTTTTGATTTAGATTTGTATACCGCGGTTTTGGGAGGAGAAATTGTTGTTCCGACTTTTGACGGCAAGGTAAAGCTGAAAGTGCCGCCTGAAACCCAGACCGGAACCAAAGTAAAATTAAAAGGCAAAGGATTTCCGGTATACAAGTCAGAAGACCAGTTTGGCGACCTATACGTTACGTATACAGTTAAAACCCCAGTGCACCTGACCGAAAAGGAAAAGGAATTATTCACCGAACTTTCAAAATTGAGAAGCCATGACTAAGGAAGACCTAATATTAATTGACCACTTTTGCCAGCACCATGGTATTGAACCGGACTTTATAGTGGCATTGAAGGAGTTTGACCTGATTGAAATTTTGGTACTTGAGGAAAAGCAATATATTGAGGCAGCAGAGCTTGCCAAAATTGAAAAAATAATCAGGCTGCACCATGAGCTTGAAATTAACCTGGAAGGCATTGACATCATCATGAATTTACTTGAACAGCTTGACCACTATAAAAGCCAACTGACCAGCGCTAGGAATAAACTGGATTTTTTTGAGAAGCAATAGGCTTTACTTATCCAGATGACTGCATGTTTCCTGATGGATACTGTTTTAATAGCACGCGAAAGGATTTAGAGAGGCACGGATTCCTTCGGCAGTCGCTTCGCTCGTGTAGCCAAGCTCCGTTCGGCTTGCAACCTCGGTTGCAAATAGCGCCATCGGGGTTTGCAGTAACTACTAAGGATACATAAAAATTAAAGCTCCTATTAAGAAGCTTTATTTATCATTTAGTATTTCTTGAATGCTATTGTAAATATCAATAATTTCTTCTTTATTGATATTCTCATTATGATATAAAAGAGATGACTATATAGTTGTTATTCCTGCAGGTGAATCACATTCTATTACATTATCGACCTTAAAAACGTAGTCGATGAGCGTACTGCTTTGGTACCATCTATCAAAAACTTTAAATCGTGTTTCCGCCTTTGAATCTTCATCATCGCAAATATAAATCATTGAATTTTGCGAGTTTAAAAAGAATGATGCCACTATATCTTTGACTGTCTCAGACACTTGAGAATCATATCTTTCAATAGCGTCGTCTTTCTTTTCAATAATCAATTGAAAAACATTGTCTATTTTAATATTAGATACAGCACTAAAAGTATGGTCTACTATAAAAGCAACTTTATACTCTATACCATTTTTTGTAATAAAATGATAACTCTGAGTTTCATCATCAAAATGATAGTTATAGGGGTTTGGCAAGAGTAATACCGTTTTTAGACAAGGTCTCTTTTGAGGTTTTGCCCTTCAAGAAAGCGCGTACTGTAGCTTTATCCGATACCATTTTAGCAACGGCGGATTTAACGGCTTCTCTATTTACTTTAATTTTTTTCATGTCTAGGCTGTGACAAAAGTGTATGTAAATGTAATAAAAATATCTTATTTATCGATTAAAAAACACAAAACATCGATTAAAAACACATTTAAACTATTAATTAAATTAAAATATAAAGCAAAGTTAGAAATATTTTACCTACATAAATTGTAAAATTTTGCTAAAATTTTATCTAATTACAGCAACAAAAAGCATTCCAATATCAGTATAGCCCCAGAAACACTATGTAATGGTTTACGATTTATTGATTAGTTTTATATGTTTATGAAATATGGATAATAAATCTGCGTCCTCAAGGGGCGTTTGAATTACGAATTTGAAATTACAAATTACGAAGTATTGCGTGCAGTTTATTTTTTCTGTATTTTTAAGACACTTACTTA